>WHTR01000017.1:3757-43592 GCA_009377635.1 Chloroflexota bacterium | reverse complement strand
TTGGTGAGCCGCGTAGGACTCGAACCTACAACCCGCTGATTAAGAGTCAGCTGCTCTGCCAATTGAGCTAGCGGCCCCCGCGCCAGTCATTATACCCAGCCTCGTTTCCCCTTCGCTACGGCGCCGACCCCTGCCGCGGTCCGCCCCGGGGGGACGCTTCGTGTTCGAAGAGGCGTGCCGCCGGTCGCGGTCCACGCGCTCCGGCCCCTCCCCCCTGTGGTATACTGCCGTCGTCACGCGCCGGTAGCTCAGCGGATGAGAGCGCAGCCCTGCGGAGGCTGAGGCCGAGGGTTCGAATCCCTCCCGGCGTACCCCGCTTGATCGAGCGAGCGCAACGGGGCGCCCATGTATACTGGGTGCCTCTGTTTTTTCCCAGTATCCGGCCGAGGTTGGCGAAAAATCTGATACGGTGGCAGCTGTCGGTGGAGCGGAAGCGGCTCGTCCCTGACCGTTTCAAGCGCATCTGGTCCATCGTCCGGTGCGTCGCCGAGCATCCAGGGCTGACCCGATTCGAGCTCGCACACCGGTTCGCCCTCAGCGAGCGCCAGCTTCAGGCCGATCTGAATCTCATCCGCGATGAGCTCCGCCTACCCCTCGAGCGCCGCCGTGGCTACCGATTCTCCAACGGCGATACTTCCTCCAATGCCCTGAACCTGAAAGACATTCACACGCTGTTCTTGCTCGTCGGCCGCGCGCGGTGCGACCCCGCGTTCCCCCATGAGGCGCTCGACGACCTGTCCGCCAAGCTCCCCCACGTATTTCCCGCGCCGCTGCAGCCCCTAGTCCGGAAGGCGCTGAGCTTCCATGACCAGCCCGGAATCGGCCCCGGCCCCGCCGTCTTTGCCTGCCTGACGGAGGCACTCGTGCGTCGGCAGCCCGTGAAGCTGCACTTCACGTCCGGCACGAGCGTGGGCTATCTCACCGAACCGATCGTGGATCCGGAGATCTTGCTGCCGCACGGCGACTCCTGGTATCTGATCGGCGCGTGTCGCCAGCGCGGGCGGGTTGTCATGCTCTGCGTGGACGGCGTCGAGTCCGCGAGCCTCGAGGTGTAGGGCGCAGCGCCGTATCCGTCCGACGCACGGCACACGCTATTCTCATTCCGGCCTGACATCTGCATTCCGCAGGCCCGACATCAAGCGGGTCTCATCCTAGATTCCGTTTAGCTGGTGCTGGCGATGCCGACGGCCAGCCCCAGTACGAAGCCCGCGAACACCTCCAGGGGCGTGTGGCCGAGCAGTTCGCGCAGCCGCCGCTCGCTGAACGCGTGCTGCGTGAATAGCTCGTCGAGCATGCGGTTCAGAATACGTGCCTGAATGTTCATCGCCTGCCGCACCCCAGCCGCGTCATACATCACGACCGACGCGAACACCGCCGCGAGGGCGAACAGCGGAGAGGCAAGTCCCGATTCGCGGCCCACCGCAGTTGCGAGGGACGTCACCAGCGCCGAATGGGCACTCGGCATGCCGCCGGGGCTCACCAGGTATCGCAGGTCGACCCGCCCGGTTCGGACGAGCTCGATGGAGAGCTTGAGGACCTGTGCGACCAGCCAGGCGAGGACAGAGCTCAGGAGGATTCGGTTCTCGAGGAGCGCAGCCAACGGAGACGTCTAATCCAGACTTTCGGAATCCGGTTCGCGCAGGACGTGCTCGATGCGGAGCTCAGCCTGGTCCAGGATCTTGTTGCACAGGTTGGCGAGCCGCACGCCCTCCTCGTACCGGGCGAGGGCCTCCTCGATCGACAGGGGGCCTGCCTCAAGCTCCCCCACGCATTTTCGAAGCTGCTCGTACGCCTCCTCAAACGGCGTTACATCCAGTGGGTCCTCACGCGCCATGTTGCTCCTCCACGCCGACGCCGGCCGCCGACGTCTCCAGCTCCAGGACTTCGCCCTCGGCCCTTCCCCGTGCGAATCGCACGGACATCCGATCGCCCAACGCGAGCTGCGCTGCGTCGGTCACGACAGCGTTGTCCGCGGGCCGGCTGCAGACCGCGTAGCCCCGGCGCAGGGTCATCTCCGGATTGAGCCCGGCCAGCTGTGCTTCGCTGCGCGCCACGTGCGCCCGTGCTCGCTCGATGGTCGCTGACACTGCGCGGGCCGCACGCGCGACGATCTCATCGACCGCCCGGCGCCCGTTCTCCAGCGTACGGGCCGGGCTCGACATGCCGAGGCGATGTAGGATGGTTTCGACGTCGGCGCGGGCCGTGGCGACGCGTCGCTGGAGGGTGGCCAGGAAGCTCTCTTGCAGTCGGGCGACCGCCCGCCGCAGCTCGGCCGCGTCTGGAACGACCATCTCGGCCGCGGCCGACGGCGTCGGGGCCCGGAGATCGGCGACGAGGTCGGCGATGGTGACATCAACCTCGTGGCCGATGGCGGACACGACGGGTACGGACGCGGCGAAGATCGCTCGCGCCACGGCCTCGTCGTTGAAGACGGCCAGCTCCTCGGGAGACCCGCCGCCCCGCGCCAGGATGATCAGGTCGAGCGGCGCCCTGCTCTGGTGGAACGCGTCCAGCCGTCGCAGCGCCGTGACGATCTGTCGGGGAGCGGCGTCACCCTGCACGAGCGACGGGGCCAGGACGAGCTCTAGGTTTCGATACCGCCGCTGCCACACGTTGAGCATGTCGTGGATCACGGCGCCCGTTTCGGAGGTGACGAGCCCGATCCGCCGCGGAATCTGGGGGATTGGCCGCTTGCGGTCGGGCGCGAAGAGCCCTTCCTGCTCCAGACGAAGACGTAGCGCCTCGAACTGGGCCCGCAACTTGCCCGCATCGCCCGGCAAGACGATGTCCGCCACGACCTGAAAGATCGACCGCTGGTCGTAGATCCCAACCGTGCCGTGCACAAGCGCCTGATAGCCAGCGATGAGGGGGAGCGTCTGCCGCCGGGCTGCCGACCGAAACATGACCGCGGGTATGCGCGCCTCCTCATCGCGAATCGTGAAATATGCGTGGCCGGCGGCCGAAACCGAGACGTCAGCGATCTCGCCGGAGATCCAGACATCGCCGAGGATCGGGTCCGACGCGAACAGCTCGCGGATGTACGCGACGAGCTCCCGGACATGGAAGAAGTGGGCGCCCATCGCCAATGACGGTTGCATGTTCGAAGCAGAGGACGGCCGTGCGGCGCCCGGTTCCGATGCGAACGGATTGCTGCCACCTCGCACCACGTTCATGGCTCGGAGGAGCCGGTCGCAAGGGACGCGGTGTCGGACACCTGGATGATGGCCAGCGGCTGGCCGTACTCCACCGGCGTTCGGTCGTCCACGAGCACGTCTGCCAGGCTTCCATCGACCGGTGCCTTGACGGCGTTGCGGATGCCAAGCGTCTCCACCTCGGCGATGGTCATCCCCTCGCTGACACTGTCTCCTACCCGTGGAAACGAGCCGTTGTCCCGATGCACGATGCCGACGTGCGCTGACGTGACGACGACGCGTTCCTCAGGACTCGCCGGCCTCGCGGTCGGGACTGTCGTCGGTGCCTCGCCCCGCGCGAGATCGCGCTGGATGCGCACGCTCCCGCCACCCCACTCAACCTCGAGCTCGGCGATCGACGTGCCGCGCAGAAGCTGCAGGAGCTCTCGAACGAGGCTGACGAGCTCGTCGGCATGCAGGGCGCCCGTTTCGCTCATCCGTCGTCTAGCTCACCCGCTCGATGTATGTGCCGGTTCGTGTGTCGACCCGGATCATCTCGCCCACGTTCACGAAGAGCGGCACGTTCACGACGAGCCCGGTCTCGAGCGTCGCGGGCTTCGTCCCACCGGCCGCCGTGTCCCCCCGGAAGCTGGGATCGGTGTCGGTGATGCGGAGCTCGATCGTGATGGGCAGCTCGACGCCGATGGGATCATCGTCGTGCATGAGCACTTCGAACTCGATGCCGTCCTTCACATAGCTCACGGCGTCGCCGAGCTGGTCGCGCGAGAGCATGAGCTGCTCGAAGGACTGCTGATCCATGAAGACGTAGTTCGGAGGGTCTTCGTAGAGGAACTGCACGGGTCGGTGCTCGAGCCGGACCCGCGGCCATCGCTCACCGGCCTGAACGGTTCGCTCGACCACGGCGCCGGTCCGGATATTTCGCAGCCGCATGCGGACCTGGGCACTCCCGCGACCCAGCTTCAAGTGTTGGAAATCGAGCACGTGGAAGAGCTGTCGGTCCATCTCAATGGCAACGCCCTTCCGGAGATCACCCGTCGAGATCAACAGAACCCTCCAGGTCGGCGAGCATCTCCGCCAACACGAGTCTCTTCGGCGCCCGCGTCAGGACTTCCGATCCATGCTCCGTCAGCAGCACGACGTCTTCGATGCGGACGCCGCCGAGGCCCGGCAGATAGATGCCGGGCTCGATGGTGAACGCCATGCCGGGCAGGAGTATGTCCGTTCCCCTCGTCGGCGAAAGCCATGGTGGCTCATGCACCTCGAGCCCGATGCCGTGACCGAGGCTGTGGACGAAGGCATCGCCGTACCCGGCCCGCTCGATGACCCCTCGGGCAATGGCGTCCACCTCAGCGCCCGTCATACCGGGCCGCACCTGCGTCTCGGCGGCAAGCTGGGCCTCGAGAACCACGTTCCAGGCATCTCGCATCCCCGCGGGCACTGTCTCAATGCAGAAGGTTCGCGTCATATCCGAGCAGTATCCGCCAACGCGAGCGCCGAGGTCGAAGAGGATCGGCTCGTCGGCGCCAACGGGCCGCTGAGAAGGAACGGCGTGCGGGATCGCGCTGCTCGGCCCGGCGACCGTTATCGGCGGGAAGGCGAGCTCCTCCGCGCCGTGGATGCGCAGAAACGACTCCACCTCCCAGGCCAGCTCCGACTCCGGCTGGCCGGCGCGCAGGCCGCGGGCAACGTGCGCGAATGCCGCCACGTCCAGGGCCATCGACGCGCGCAGGGCCGCCAGCTCGTCGACGTCCTTGACCATGCGCAGACGGTCGATGAGAGATCCCGCCGGCTTCAGCTCCACCCTGCTCTCCAGTGCCCCGGCGATCTCCTGCCAGAGCCCGTAGGGGACGTGGTTCGCCTCAAAGCCGAGCGTCTTGATATGCGCCTCGGCGATGAGGGCGCCGAGAAGCTCCGGCATCCGGACATCGCCACTGTACAGGCGAAGCTCGAAGTCGGGCGCTTCGGCGGCAGCCAGCGGCTCGGTTCTCGGGTCCGTGAGCACGTACTGCCGGTCCTCGGTGATCAGGAGGTACCCTGCCGAGTCGCGTGGCGGCAGGTCCTTCGCCGTGTAGCCACTGAGGTAGCGACGGGAATCCGGCTGCGACACGAGCAGGCCGGAGAAACCGGCGTCGTGCATCGCCTCGCGCAGCCGTCCGATGCGCGTCGAGCTGGCGATCATCGCAGCTGACCGGCCGCTGAAGGTGCGGGGCTCGGTCCGGGCTCACCGCCGAGCTCCGCCGCCGGGATGGTCGCGCCGCAGACCGTGCACCGCGCCCGCTCGCGCCCGAACTGGACGAGCAGGCCGCCGCAGGACGGGCAGGGTGGCTGGAGTGGGCGAGACCACGAGGTCCAGTCGCACTCCGGGTACCGCGAGCAGCCGTAAAAGATGCGGCGCTTCTTGGTCCGACGTTCGACCAACTCCGCCCCGCAGGTCGGGCAGGCAACCCCGACCTTCTGCAAGAAGGGCTTCGCGTTCCGGCACTCGGGGAAGCCCGGGCAGGCGAGGAACTTCCCGTAACGCCCGAGCTTGATCACCATCTGGCGTCCGCACTTCTCGCACGCCTCGTCGGCCAGCTCGACCGGGGGCTGCACGCGCTCCATCTGGCGCTCGGCCTTCTCCAAGGTCGCCGAGAACGGCCCGTAGAACTCCCGGAGGACCGGGACCCACTGCCGTCGGCTCTGAGCGATGTCGTCCAGCCGCTCCTCCATGTTCGCCGTGAAGTCGGCGTCGACGACCTCCGGGAAGTGCTCGACCAGCAGGTCGTTCACGATCATCCCGAGCTCTGTTGGCTCGAGCCGCTTCTCGGCGCGAATCGCGTACCCGCGCTCCTGCAGGGTCGAGAGAATCGGTGCGTACGTGCTCGGCCGGCCGATGCCCTTCTCCTCGAGTGCCTTGACCAGGCTCGCCTCCGTGTAGCGGGGCGGGGGCTGGGTGAAATGCTGGTCCGGTTGGATGGCGACCAGATCGAGAATCTCCCCCTCTGAGAGGGGCGGCAGCGGCTTCCGGTCCTCGTCAGAAAGCGCTGCGTCCTCGTCCCGGGTCTCCGTGTAAAGCGTGAGGAACCCCGCGAAGGCGAGGACGGACCCGGACGCCCGGAACCGATAGCGATTCTCCGAGCCGTCGCGCTGCGCGGCGACGTCGACGGTCGTGATCTGGAGACGCGCCGATGCCATCTGCGTGGCGACGAACCGCTTCCAGATCAGCTCGTACAGGCGTGCCTGGTCACGAGAGAGGTGGCGGACGACGTCCTCGGGCCGGCGAAAGATCGATGTCGGACGGACGGCCTCGTGCGCCTCTTGCGCCAGCCGGCTTCGGGTTCGATACGTTCGTGGCTTCGCGCTCAGGAGATCCTTCCCGTGGCGCTCCCGGATGTATTGCCGCGCCTCGTCGATGGCGCTTCGGGCGACGTTCGTTGAGTCCGTGCGCATGTACGTGATGAGTCCCACGCTCTCCCCGCCATCGAGGTCAACGCCCTCGTAGAGCTGCTGCGCGACCATCATCGTCCGCCGGGCCGCGAAGCCCAGTCGGCGGCTCGCCTCCTGCTGGAGTGTGCTCGTGGTGAACGGGGCCGGCGGATTGCGTTGCTGCTCCCGAAGTCGAACCGCCTCGACGACGTACCCGGCGCCCTCCAGATCCTGGACGATATCAGAGGCATATGCCCCGTTGCCGATCTCCACCTTCTCGCCGCTGGCTTCCACGAGGCTGGCGACGAAGGTCCGGGCGTGCCGTCTCCGCCCGTTGCTCGACTCCTGCTTGGCGAGCTCCGCCTCGATGGACCAATACTCGACCGGTTCAAACGCCGCGATCTCGCGCTCCCGTTCGACCACCATGCGGAGCGCGGCCGACTGCACGCGCCCGGCCGAGAGCCCTCGCTTGACCTTCTTCCACAGAAGCGGGCTGATTTGATAGCCGACCAGCCGGTCGAGGATGCGTCGCGCCTGCTGGGCGTCGACGCGCGGAACGTCGATGTCGCGTGGGTGGCGCATGGCCTCGATCACGGCGTCGCGGGTGATCTCGTAGAACTCGACGCGCCGAACGGTGCGGTCGCCCGGGTCGATGGTCTCCGCCAGGTGCCAGGCGATCGCCTCGCCCTCCCGGTCCGGGTCCGTGGCCAGGTAGATCTCATCCGCGCGTCGCACGTGGCTTTTCAATTCCTTGATGTGCTTGGACTTCTCTCGGGGTACCAGGTACTGCGGTCGGAAGTCCCGCTCGATGTCCACCCCGAGCTTGCTCTTCGGCAGGTCGCGAATGTGTCCGAGGGACGCCCGGACCGAGTAGTCTCGGCCGAGATACTTCTCGATGGTTCGCGCCTTGGCCGGTGATTCAACAATGACGAGTTTGTTGGCCACTTTTTCTCATTCCAGCGTGAGTCCTAGATTCCGTAGCAGCGGCATTCTGCGAGTATCTTCACAGATTCCGACTAATTCATGCCTCTCACGTAACACATTCCGCCAGTATGCCGCGCCAGCCCCTTCAGCTCCATCATCGCGAGTCCTCCGCTTACGACGGACATGGGCAGGGATACGTTCCGGGCGATCTCGTCGATGTGCGCGGGCTCGGGTCCCAGGGCGTCGAGCAGGCCTCGCTCCGTGTCGTCGAGCGGCAAGATCGCTTCAACGGTGAGCTGTCGTGGCAGCCGCGACGGCTCGAGCTCCGCCAGGATGTCTTCGGCGCGTGTGACCGGGGTCGCTCCGTCTCGGATCAGGCTGTTCGTGCCACGGCTCATCGGGCTGAAGATTCCGCCCGGTACCGCGAGCACGTCTCGTCCTTGCTCCATCGCATAGGCCGCGGTGATGAGGGCGCCGCTGCGCTCACCAGCCTCAACTACAAGGGTACCAGACGTGAGCCCCGAGATTACGCGGTTCCTTCGGGGGAAGTTCTGCGCGTCGGGCTTCGTGCCCAGCGGGAACTCGGTGACCAGCGCGCCGCGCCCGGCGATCTGCTCCGCCAGCCGCACGTGCTGCGATGGGTAGATCCGGTCGAGCCCGTTGCCGAGCACGGCAATGGTCCGCCCGCCGGCTTCGAGGGCCCCACGGTGCGCCGCTGCATCGATCCCCACGGCCAGCCCGCTGACGACCGTGACCCCCGCCTCAGCGAGACCCCGCGCGAGGTGCTCAGCCGCCGTCCGACCATAGCTCGTCGCGCCCCGGGTCCCGACGATTGCGATCCACGGCCGCTCGGATGGGTCGAGCTCCCCGCGAACATACAGGACCGGCGGCGGGTCGTAGATCTCGGCAAGACGCGGTGGGTACCGCGGATCCTGGCGGGTCACCGCGATGGCGCCTGCCCTACGTAGATTCTGGACTTCCGCCGTCGGGTCGATCCGCCGCCGAGCAGCCGTCAAGGACTCGACGCTCCTCCGGTCAAGCCCGGCGGCCAGGAGGTCCGGCGGACCTGCCTCCCACACGGCCTGCGCGGCGCCGAAGGCGCGGATCAGCAGGTCGAATCTCCGCGGCCCGACACCCGCGACGCGGGTCAGAGCGATCCAGTAGCCGAGGTCGCTCGACTCGATGCCAGCGTTCATAGGGGCGGCATTGTAGCACAGGTGCCGCGAGCGGCATTCGAGGACGCCCCGGTCAGCAGGGGCCGATGGCGCGCCGCGAGTCGTGATCAGCCGATCTCGCGCCCGAACCATGCTTGACTTGCACATTAGTATATGCTAATCTCCAGTGTTTTCCCTCGCTAATTCAGGAGGAACCCGTGGCTGAGACACACGTGGAGCTCACGCTGGAGGAGCTGGCGCGCCGGCTCATGGATGGAGAGCGGGACTTCTCGAGTACGCGGCTGGCGCCCGGGTCGGATCTCGGGAGCACTGACCGATACGCAGAGCTCCTCGACTACCTGCGTGGCCAGGACCTTCGGGCGACGCCGGTGATCGGCGAGCGCGCGGACTGGCGAGGCATCCGCGCGCCGAGCCTGTACCTCCAGAGTGCCCGGCTCGCCGGCGCGGAGCTGACGGGAGCTGATCTCAGAGGCGCCGATCTGCGCCGGTCGGACCTCACTGGCGCCACGCTCGCCGGCGCAGATCTGTCCGAGGCCACGCTCATCGGATCACGGCTCATGAACGCGGTGCTTCAGGAAGCCGTCATGCGGGAGACCGACGTGTATGAGGCGAACCTGACCAATAGCGTCCTGCGGGGAGCGGACCTGTCGCGGGCGTTCCTTCTGCGCCTGTCCTTGAGAGGCGCAGACCTCACTGACGCCACGCTGTCTGGAGCGGATCTCTATCGCGCGGACCTTCGCGGCGCGATCGGGCTGGGTCGGGCTCGAGACCTGGGAACCGCGCGATTTCATCAGACCGTCGTGACTCCTGCGGAGCGCGAGCTCATCGAGGCCACCATTCGGAGCCGGCGCCTGTTCGACGTCCGAGATGAGTGAGGAGAGGAGGTGCTGTATGCGTGCTGACCGGCCGGATGCCGTCGAAGTCCTCTTGCGGAAAGTGCGCGTAGGTCCTGGGGACGAGCCCGCGGCGGCGATCGTCGCGCCACGGGATCCCGCAGATGGCTGCGCGCTGTGCATCGACCTGGGGCATCGGGAGGCGCAGACGCTCGCCCACGAGCTCCAGGGTGGGGAGACGAGTCGCGGCCAGGCGCTCGTTCTGGTCAACCGGGTCGCCGAGCTCCTGCAGGGCGCCGTCGTCGGGGCGTTTCTCCTCTCCTGCCGGCCCGGATGCCTGCGGGCGGCCATCCGAGTCCGAACCCCGTCGGCGCTCGTCGAGCTACCGACGGAGCCCGGCCAGGCCCTGGCTGCGGCGCTCCTGCTTCAGATTCCCCTTCTGGCCGATCGCAAGCTATTCGAGCGCGGCCCGACCGAACCGCCTTCCATCAACGGGTCGCTGGCGGCGTTCCTGGATACGCTCGACGTGAGCTGTCTGACAGACGAGGGCGACTAGGCATGCGCCGGAGTCAGGATTCCGAGTGAGGAAGTCGCATCATACATAGCTCCGAGAGAGAGGATACATGAGAGAGTTCGTGCGCTCCGCGACGTATCGCGGATACCCAATCGCCCTGGCGGCCATCGGGGTTCTACTCCTCGGTGCATTCGGCTGCCTTCCAGCCGAGCAGCGGCCCGCGGGGACGAGCAGCGTCAGCGGTCCCGGAACGGGGACCGGCACGGGCACGGTGAGCGGCGTCGGACCGGGCGTGGTACAGCCGAAGCCGGCCGACGCGACGCAGGTCGACGTTCGGATCGGCGAGTGGTACGTCAGGCCATCCGTGGATCGCGTCAGGGCGGGGAGGGTCTATTTCCTCGTCGCCAACGAGGGGCCTGAAGATCCCCATGAGCTCGTGATCATCAAGAGTGACTTGGCCCCTGACCGGTTGCCCGAGCAGGACGGACGCGTGCCCGAGTCGCAGGTGAACCTCATCGGTGAGATCGAGGCGTTCGCCCCCATGACGAGCGCTTCCGGCGTGTTCGACCTGACGTCCGGGAATTACGTCCTGATCTGCAATATCGCCGAGGTCGAAGACGGCGCGCTCGAGAGCCACTACCACGAGGGAATGCAAGTGCGGTTTATTGTCGAATAGCCATGTTGTAGATGAAAGGCGGTACCGACGCGGTGAGGCGTCGGACGCCACAACTCTGCCCCGTTGAGGGAGCGAATCGAGGAGTGTTTCATATGACGGGACCCAGCAGCAGACTTCGCGTTGCGTTCCTGGCGAGTGTTACGGGTGCCATCCTCTTGGTGACTGCGTGCCAGGCGCCGTCGGGTGCGGCGCCTACCCCAGCGCCGGTGTCTGACCCAACGCCCGCAACGGCCAGCACGAGCCGATGTCCACCCGCCGTCGTCGACGGACCGGTGCCGACGCCGGTTCCGACGCCGGCCCCTCCGAGCAGACCAGACGGCATCTTCACACCGAACACGAACCGCGAGATCTACCAGCGAATCTCATGCGATTACCAGGAGATCGTCACCCTGACCAATCAGGTGAACGAAGGGAAGCCACTGCCCGTTGCGGACATCCTGAGGATCTACGAGGAGGCGAAGGTCGCACGGGTCGGCGATTCGGCCCGAATCCTGCGCGACTTCGCGCGCGCCGACGCCCGTGTCGAAGAGTTCCCCGACTCGGTCGCTTTCTACGACAGCCCGTCGTTTCTCGACGATCCGGTCATCGACGCGATCAACGGCACCGGTTCCGCTGCCGGCTACTCTCCTGCGCAGCGCGCACAGGTGATCCAGAAGGGGGTCCTTCGCATCATCTACCACTGGTCGGCCCGGTACGTGGCCCGCGGCGGGGCGCAGCTCAATCCGGGGCTGGTCGACGAAGCGTGGGCAGTCTACATGGGCTACGAGGTGAATGGCAAGTACCCGGCCTCCCTTTCCGCCACGGCAGTGGCCCGGGAGGGTAACTTCAATCGGCCCGGTTCGATCGACACTCCCCTGCGGGAGGCGCTGAGCCGAGCTCAGAAGGCGGCCACGGACAAGGACGCGTCCGCCTACGAGGACGCTGCAAACGATGTCTACTCCCGATTCAATGCCATCTTCTACCTATCGACGGCTCGATACCTGAATGAGTCGGTGCGGAGCGCCCAGGCGGGGAGCGCCGACCGAGCGGCCGCGCAGCAGATCGAAGGCCTGTCCTTCTATCGGTCGATTCAGCCCACCGTCGCGACGGCGGACTCGGCGGCCGACAGCACGATCGTTTCCTACTTCACCGCCGCGCCGGGCTCGCTGACCGTGCAGCGGCGCGACGACGCGCTGGCGGCGTTGAATCGCGCATTCGAGGCCTTGCTCCTCCAGCCGTCAGACCGCGTGACGCCGGCGTCGTTCAGCTAGGGTCGTGTCCTGCTACAATCCTGTTCCCGGCGCGGCGAGCCTCAGCGCGCCCGCTGATAAGCTGCGGCAGGCACGAACCTATGACGTCGGAAGCGCCAGTGAAGCACGCCGTGCGGGTTCAGGTGAACGAGCGCCAGTACGAAGAGGAGGTGGAAGGCCGACGGCTGCTGGTCCACTTCCTCCGTGAGACGCTCGGGCTCACCGGCACCCATGTCGGGTGCGTCGTGGGCGAATGCGGCGCGTGCTCGGTGCTCCTCGACGGGAGCGTTGTGAAATCCTGTCTCGTGCTGGCGGTTCAGGCGGACGGACGGGCGGTTGTCACCATCGAGGGACTTGAGCGGAACGGATCCCTTCACCCGCTGCAAGAATCCTTCGTGAGCAGGTACGGTCTCCAGTGCGGCTACTGCACACCGGGGATGATCTTAACGGCCCTTGACCTCCTTGCTCGGAATCCTCGCCCCACCGAGGACGACATCCGTCACGGCCTCGCCGGCAATCTCTGCATGTGCACCGGGTACATGCAGATCGTTGAAGCGGTTCGCGAGGCCGCGACGGTGCTCGCCGGCGCCACGCCGGATCTGGCGTGAGGCATTGCGGCAGGCATGGTTCCTCTGAACGGTACATATTTACATGCTCGTGTGGCGCCACGAGCTGTCGGGACATCGAAAACTCGACAACGAACTCGGGGAGAGAGTCCCGTGATATCTGCTGAGCGCCCGCAGGGGACGTCCGTCGGCAAGTCGGTCCGGAGCCACGAAGCCCCACGCCACGCAAGCGGGCGCGGGCACTTCGTCGACGACTATCGTCTCCCAGGAATGCTTCACGCTGCCGTCCTCCGGAGCCCGCATCCGCACGCGCGCATCGTCGGATTCGACGTCACCGAGGCGCTCGGGCTGCCCGGAATGGTTGCCGTGCTCACGCCCGACGATGTGAGGTCCATGAGCCGTCCCTTCGCTCCCGGGCGGTACGCCGCGGGACTGCGCACCCCCGTTCCGGAATACGCGTCCGCTGTGGACAAGGTGCGCTATGTCGGCGAGCCGGTGGCGGCCGTGGCGGCTCGCGATGCTGCCACCGCCGAGGATGCGCTGGACCGCATCGTCGTCGAGTACGAGCCACTGCCGCCCGTTGTGGGCACGTCTGAGGCAATGCGGCGGGACGCCCCACTCCTCTATGAGGAGCTGGGCACGAACGTACCCTGGCGGGGCGCGGTGAGCTACGGTGACGTGGATGCGGCGTTCCGCGAGGCGGAGCTGGTCGTCCGGGACCGTCTGAAGATGCACCGGTACAGCTCTGTCCCGCTGGAGACCTTCGCGTGCATCGCTTCGGCGGATCCGACCAACGCGACGCTGACGGTCTGGGTCAATGCCCAGGTGCCCGACGTCATCGACGACGCGCTCCGCGAGGGGCTCGGGCTGCGCGACGTCCGCATCATCATCCCGGACATCGGCGGCGGGTTCGGGCAGAAGATCCATCTCATTCGGAAGTATGTGCTCATCACGGCGCTCCTCTCGCTCAAGACCAGCCGGCCCGTGAAGTGGGTCGAGGACCGGAGCGGTCACATGATGGCAGGCGGCCATGCCTGCGCACAGGAGTGGGATGTCGAGGCAGCCGTCCAACGTGATGGGACGGTGCTCGGGCTGCGCGTTCGGGAGACCGACGACGTGGGCGGCTCCATCAGCACGCTGACCATCCACTTCACGAACAAGCTGAACAACCTGTTCAATACGTATACGACGCAGCACCTCTCCCTCGAGGGGAGCTCGGTCGTGACGAACAAGTGTCCGGTCGTGCCCAACCGCGGCATCGGGAAGCCCGGGATGTGCTTCGTTTGGGAGCGGACCATGGACCGCGTCGCGCAGACGTTGGGAATGAGCCCGGTAGAGGTGCGGACCGTCAACCTCATCCCGTCAGACCAGTTCCCCTATCAGACGCCCAACGGGAACATCTACGACAGCGGCGACTACGCGGGCATGCTGCGCCGTGCCATGGAGCGGATCGGCTACGAGGAGCTCCGCGAGGAGCAAGCGCGGCTACGGGAGCAGGGACGCTGCCTCGGCGTCGGTCTCGCGGTGGCGGTCGAGCCGGGCGGCAGAAACGCGGCCCGCGACCTGGCGCTCTTCCCCGGCATCAAGGGCGTCTCCGGGAGCGGCGGCGTAAACGGGGCGACGATCCGGCTGGAGCGCAGCGGCATGGTCACGCTCCTCCTCGGCAGCCCGAACTGCGGCCAGTCCCACGAGACGACCACCTCCCAGATCGTGGGCGACGTGCTGGGTCTGTCACCGGACCGCATCAGCGTCATCTCCCCGTTCGACAGCGAAGTGGCGCCATGGGGTTCGGCAGCAGCCAACAGTGGAAACAACTTCCATCTCTATGACATCGGTGCCGCCCACGACGCGGCCCGAAAGCTAAGGGAGCGGATCCTGACGCTCGCAGGCCACCTCCTCAACACGGACCCGGAGGATCTCGTCCTTGAAGATGGTGCCGTGAGCCGGAGGAGCCGAGGGACACCAGATCAGGACGGCGTCGGTCCGTCACACGCTCCCAGCCCCCATTCCCCAACCCCCCGCCTGACCTTCGCCGAGCTGGGCCGCGTGGCCTATGGGAATCAGGCGCTCCTGCCAAAGGGCTTCGAGCCCGGGCTTCAGGAGACGTCATACTACACATTTCCTCACGCCGAGCCGTTCGTCGTTCCCGACGAGCAGGGCCGGGTGCGCGCTCAGTTCACGTTCTCGGCCGCTGTGCACATCGCTGTTGTCGAGGTGGACCCCGCGACGGGCGAGGTGGAGGTCCAGCGCTATCTGATCGTGAGCGACAACGGGACCATCATCAACCCGTCGGTTGTGGACGGCCAGATCTACGGGTCCGCGGCCCATGGCATCTCCGTCGCTCTAGGAGAGGCGTTCGTCTACGACGAGGATGGTCGGCTGCTCACCCTAACGCTGACCGACTACGGAAAGTCCACCGCGCTGGAGACGCCGCGCATCGAGGTCGAGCACCGTCCGATGCCGTCGCCCTTCACAACCCTGGGGCAGAAGGCTGCGGGAGAAGGCGCGGCCATCCCCTCGCCCGCAGCCATCGCGAGCGCGGTCGAGGACGCGCTGCAGCCGTTCGGCGTGCGTGTCCGGGAGCTGCCGCTCACGCCCGAGGCCATCTGGCGTTTAATTGGGTCGTCGGCCCGATGATTCCCGCCGCGTTCGAGTACAGCGCACCGGCTTCGCTCGATGAGGCGCTCGCGCTGCTCTCCGCTCACGGCGACGAGGCCAAGGTGCTGGCGGGCGGGCAAAGCCTGCTGCCGTTGATGAAGCTGCGCCTGGCCACGCCGGGCCACCTCGTGGATCTCACGCGCATCCCCGGGCTGAACCGGATCGAGCAGGACGGCGTGCCAAGCGCCGGCGACCAGCGGATTCCGGTCCCAGTCGCGTCTCGACTCCAAAGACCCATGCTCTCCATCGGCGCCTTGACGCTCTACTGCCAGATCGAAGAGTCGACCCTCCTCCGTCAGGCCTGCCCGCTTCTCCCGCAGACCGCGTCCGCTGTTGCCGACGTACAGGTGCGGAATCGCGGGACCATCGGCGGCAGCCTCGCCCATGCTGACCCCGCCGGTGACATGGCGGCCGCCGCGCTCGCCCTGGATGCGACACTCCGCGCGGTCGGCCCGTCAGGCGAACGATGGATCCCGGCAGCGGAGTTCTTCACCGGGTTCTTTACGACGGCCCTCGCTCCGGACGAGATACTGGTCGAGATGCGGGTGCCGGTCCTCGAAGGCTGGACCACGACGTACCGGAAAGCAGCGCCGCGTGCCTCGGGCTTCGCCATCGCCGGAGTCGCCGTGTGCCTGCGCAAGGGGCCGGACGAGACCTGCCAGGAGATCCGGATCGGGGTGACCGGCGTGACCGAGCGGCCGTTCCGCGCCCATGCCGTCGAGGACGCGCTGCGCGGGAAGCCCCTTGTCGCGTCAGTTATCGAGGAGGCTGCAGAGGCGGTCGCGGAGGGGGTTTGGATAGCGGAAGACGTCCGGGCATCGGCCGCGTACCGTGCCCACCTCGCCCGAATCTACGCGTCTCGGGCGATCCAGGGAGCCCGGGACGCCGACACGCCCGGAGGATTGAGCACGGGGCTATAATCGCGGGTTGGGGAGGCGGCGATGGCGCATGCGACGGCGGCGAACCGGGCGATGTCGTTGAACGATATGAGAGACCTGCGCGACTGGCTGCAGGTCGTGGACAATATGGGCGACCTTCAGGTCGTTCTCGGCGCCGACTGGAATCTGGAGATCGGGGGCATCTCAGAGCTCAACTACCGGCGCAAACCCTCGGCCGCGCTCCTCTTTGACCAGATCCTCGGTTACCCACCCGGCTACCGCGTGCTCACCGGCTCGCTCACGAATGCCCGTCGCGTTGGAGTGGCGCTCCGCCTCGGGACGGATATCAGCGACGAGCAGCTGGTCGACGCACTCTCCGGCAAACCCCTCGAGTGGGAGGAGCAGGCACGGCACTTCGAGCCGGTTGAGGTGCCCTCGGCGCCGCTCCACGAGAACGTCCTGGATGGCCCGGACGCCAGCCTCCTGCGCTTTCCCGCTCCCCTCTGGCACGAGCACGACGGCGGCCGCTATCTCGGGACCGGGTGCATGGTCATCACCCGAGATCCGGACACCCACGTCGTGAACGGCGGTGCCTATCGCATACAGATCCGCGAAAACGGCGCCATCACCGTCAATCCGGTGCCCGGCAAGCACGGCTGGCAGCATGTCGAGAAATGGCTCGCCCGGGACGGTCGGGCACCGATCGCCGTCTCGTTCGGGCACGACCCGTTGCTCCTCATGGTCGCTGGCACGGAGGTCCCGACGGGAGTGAGCGAGCTGAACTATGCGGGCGCCATGATCGGTCGTCCATTGGAGGTCGTGCGCGGCGAGATCACCGGTCTGCCGATCCCGGCCAGCAGCGAGATCGCTGTCGAGGGATGGGTACACAAGGGCCGGGCGCTCCCTGAAGGTCCGTACGGCGAATGGACCGGCTACTACTCGGGCAGCGAGGTTCCGATCCCGGAAGTCGAGGTCGCGCGCGTCTACCACCGCAATGACCCGATCCTCCTGGGTTCGCCCCCGGCCAAGCCGCCCCACGACTACTCCTACATGCGGACCGTCATGAAGTCGGCCATGATCCACGACTCGTTGGTGAAAGCGGGCATTCCAGAGGTTCGTCGTGTGTGGGCGCACGAGTCTGGGGGCGGGCGTCTCCTCCTGGTCGTCTCCATCAAGCAACGCTACTGCGGGCACTCGCGGCAGGCCGGATTCGTCGCTGCGCAGTGCCAGGCGGCTGCGTACATGAATCGGTACGTTATCGTCGTGGACGAGGATATCGACCCGATGAACCTCGACGACGTGATGTGGGCGGTGTGCACCCGCAGCGACCCGTCGGAGGACATCGAGATCATGCGCAAGTCCTGGGGCAGTAAGGCCGACCCCATGCTGCGCGACCACCGCCGCCCCTACAACACGCGGGCCATCATCGATGCGTGCCGCCCATTCGAGTGGATCGGCGAGTTCCCGCGTGTGGCCCGGGCCAGCCCTGCCCTTCTTCGCCGGATCCGCGCCAAATGGAGCGACCTGTTCTCTGATCCCCGCTTCCCGCTGCCGGCAGGCGCGATCGGAAGTATCGATGTGGGTGATGACGGTCGAGGCGCGCAGGCGATGATGGGGGACTGAGGCTGTGAAGGATCCTGATCCTTCTGAGGGAGACCCTTCGCTCCGCTCAGGGTGACAATTCGTTCTCAGGCGGACGAAGGATCCGAACGTTGTCTCAGGTGCCGATCATCTGGGCTACCGACCCAGAATGACTGTGTATGCCTGCCGCGGTGCAGCGCGTCACGGCTGAGGATGGTCGTGTCATAGGGCGTGGACGTGCTCGGCCTCCTCCAGGGCTGTCTGGATCGCCTGAACGAGCTCCCGCGCTGACTCGGCGCTCAGCTCAACCGCCACCCGGGCGCTCGGCCCGAGTCCCTCATTCACGAAGTCGATGAGCACGGCGTGATCCAGGGATGCGTGGGCCGGGTGGTCGACGCAGACATTCGCGCGGTTCAGGGCGATCCACGACTCCGGCCCCTTGCCGCTCCCAAGGACACTCGCCGTCTCGACTATGTATGTGCACATTTCCCTCGCCTCCCTCAACGTTCATCCTGCGTCGTGCAAATCGGACCGATGATACCCGCACCTCGACCGCAGTGTCGACCGTCCACGACACCTACCCATTTCAGCCGTCGAGGCGCGCGCCCCGATTTGTGGTGCAGCCGCCCCGCGTGGCGGCTGTTCCAGATCCCGCTTCGACCCGGCACTACTCGCTGTGCGGCTTTGGACGATCCTCGCCCCGAGCCGGGCCAATCCACACCGTCTGAATGTTCGTGAACTCATGTATCCCGAACTCCCCCAGCTCGCGGCCGTAGCCGCTCCGCCTGATGCCACCGAAGGGCAGACGGGGGTCGGACGCAACCATCCCGTTGACAAAGACCACCCCTGTCTCGATGCGCCGGGCGAGGTGCCTGGCCTGCTCGAGGTTGGCAGTCCACAGGCTCGCGCCGAGCCCGTAGACGGAGTCGTTGGCGGAGGCGATCGCCGTCTCCGCGTCGGGCACGCGCAGGACGGCCGCGATGGGGCCAAAGGTCTCCTCGCGAAGGACCGGCATCGACTCTGACACCTCGGTCAGGATCGTCGGGGCGTAGAAGTAGCCGCCGCGGCTCAGCCGCTGGCCCCCCACGGCGACCCGTGCACCCTGGTTGACCGACATGCGGACCTGGCGCTCCACCCCATCGCGGAGATCGCCACGCGCCAGCGGACCTACGTGTGTATCCCGCTCCATGGGATCACCGACTTTGAGGTGCACCACCTCGTCTGTCAGCCGGCGCTCGAACTCGTCGGCAACCGCATCCTCCACGATGAAGCGCTTGGCGGCGATGCAGCTCTGACCCGTGTTCTGGTTGCGCGCGAGGGCGCCCACGTGCGCCGCGTCGGCGAGGTCGGCGTCGGCGAGGACGATGAACGCGTCCGAACCACCGAGCTCCAACACGGTCTTTTTTAGGTTGCGCCCGGCAGTCTCGGCAATGTTGGCGCCCGCAAGGTCGCTCCCCGTCAGCGTCACGGCCCGTACGCGCTCATCCGCGATGATGCCGGCCACCTGTCCGCTCGAGGCGAGCAGCGTTCGAAAGGTACCCGCAGGGAATCCTGATTCCTGGAAGATCTCCTCGATGGCCAGGGCGCACTGGGGCACATTAGAGGCGTGCTTGAGTACCGCCGTATTGCCGGCCATGAGCGCGGGCGCGGCAAATCGAAACACCTGCCAGAAGGGGAAGTTCCACGGCATCACCGCCAGGACGACCCCGAGCGGCTCGAATGCTACGTAGCTCTCCCGTGCGTTCGTCTGGATGGGCCGCTCCGCGAGGTACCCGGCGGCGCTCTCTGCATAGTAGTCGCAATTCCACGCGCACTTCTCGATCTCCGCCTCTGCCTGCGAGATAGGCTTGCCCATCTCAAGCGTGATGAGCCGGGCAAAGCGCTCTTTCTGCGCCCGCAAGTAGCCTGCTGCCTGCCGCATGCATGCGCTCCGGCCCGCGACCGACAGCCGGCGCCACTTCTCGAATGCCCCTGCCGCCTCGCCGAGGGCGTCGTCGATCTGGCGTGCGGTGAACTCCTCGTACGTCGCGATGACCTCTTCGGTCGTCGGGTTGACAGACTGGATGGCCATGTCACTGTCCTCTCTGCATCATGAGCCACGCGTGGTCCTGAACGACGCCATGACGGCTGTCGCCCTGCGAGTTCCGTACCCGATTTCCTGGCGCCGATCCCCATTCGAGCGCCACATAGTCACGTATCATCTCGCCGCGCGCCGTGTCAATGCACGTGCCGCCGGTGATTCGTGCGATCCGCCCGCCACCTCGCGGGCAGAGAGATGAGCCAGCCCGCCCGTCGATCGCAGTCCCCCTCAACGGGCGTGCGTCGCCGCTCGAACGCTCTTGACATGAGCACCCCGGGCAGCCCTATAACGTTGCGCGAGTCGGCCCGGACCGAGTGGACGTCGATCAGCAGGACGCGGGCAGGCCGAAGACGAGCGGCGGGGGCGTGGCAGGTGACCGGAGCTAACGCGCGGACGGCACGCGAGTACCACGAGGCGACGAAGCACTCGTTGGAGAGCATCCGAAGCGGTCGACACTCCCTGGAGTGGGCCAATCAACCCCGGACACACAAGCTGTACAACCCTGACCTCGAACGCATCGCCCTTCCGCGCGCGTACGTACCGCCGCACGTGCCCGCGATCACCGCCGTCTCGCCGATCGAGGCACCGCGCGACGGCGTGCGAATTCCAGACCTCTCGACTCTGGCGACGCTCCTCCACTATTCGGCCGGCATCACAAAGCACCTGCGTCACCCGAGCGGCGCCATGCCGTTCCGCGCTGCGTCGTGTACGGGCGCCCTCTATCACATCGAGCTGTACGTCGTATGCGGCGAGTTGCCCGGCCTCGCCGCCGGCGTTTACCAGTACGGTGTCCACGACGAGGGACTCCGCGCTGTGCGCCGGGGCGACTACCGCGGCGTCCTGGTGCAGGGAACAGCGGACGAAGCCGCGGTCGCCAATGCGCCGGTCGTCATCGTGTGCACGAGCACGTTCTGGCGGAACGCGTGGAAGTACGAGGCGCGCGCGTACCGGCACAGCTTCTGGGACAGCGGCACGATTCTGGCGAACATGTTGGCGATAGCAGCGGGACACGACCTGCCCGCCAGGATTGTCCTCGGGTACGTGGATGAGGCGGTGAACCGGCTGGTCGGCGTCGATGGAGAGCGAGAGGCAGCCATCAGCCTGGTCGCGCTGGGCCATGCGCCAGGGATGCGTCCGAGCACGGCGCCGATCGTTGAATCGATCGACCTGCCGACCGTGCCGTCCTCGCCCCGCGAGGTGGACTATCCGATCATCCGCGCCGCCCATGCCGCCTCGGGCCTGACCACTCCCGACGAGGTTGCGGAGTGGCGCCGGACGGCGGAAGCCCGTCCCCTTGGGGCTCCCCCCGCGCCTGACACAGGGAAGACTATCGTACCGCTTCGGTCCGTCCCCGCCGCGGACCTACCCCATGAGCCCATCGAGGCTGTCATCCAGCGCCGTGGTTCGGCACGTCAGTTCGAGCCCTCGCCCGTGAGCTTCGAGGTGCTCTCCACCGTGCTCGAGGCGGCGACTGCCGGCAATCCGTTGGACATTCTGGGTGCGTTCCCGGGCACACTGAACGATGCATACCTGATCGTCAACGCTGTCGATGGCCTAGAAAGCGGCACGTACTTGCTCAACCGGGAGCGGCGGGCGCTTGAGCAGCTCCGGGCGGCCGACTTTCGGCGTGAGGCGGGCTTCCTGGACCTGGGCCAGCAGCTGGGGGCTGATGCGGCGATCAACGTGTACTTCCTGGCCGATCTGGAGTCGCTCTTCGACCGATTTGGGGATCGCGGGTACCGAGCGGCGCAGCTGGACGCGAGCATCATGGCGGGCAAGCTCTATCTGGCCGCGTACGCGCTGAGGGTCGGCGCCACGGGCCTCACGTTCTTCGACGACGACGTCACGCGCTTCTTCTCGCCCCATGCGCAGGGGAAGAGCGTCATGTTCCTCATCGCCCTGGGCAACCCGGCCCGGCGGCGGCCGATTTGACGGGAGGCCGTCGCTCACCGTATCGTCGGGAAAGGTGCTCGCATTGGAAATCAGAGAGAGGAAAACGGAGATGAACCCGAACATCCTTACGACGGGCATGCGGTGCACCCTGTCCGACGGGAGCCTGGTCGAGGTCAGGAGCGTGCTGCCGGATCATGTCCATGTCCGGGTCCGGTACCTGGACACGCTGGACAACCCAGAGATCCGGAACGGGGAGGAGCGAGAGGTGCCCTTCGAGGAGCTCATCGCCGAGTATATGGGCACGCACGCGGAGGGGCTGACGTAGTGCTCCATCAATGTCATTCTGAGCAGGCCGAAGAATCCGTGCCTGCAAGCGACGGATCCTTCGCGGAGTTTACCCTCGAGCGAAGCGAAGGGCTCAGGATGACAGTCATCGAACCTTCACTGACACATCAGTAGGTTTCAGCGAGGATTGAGATAGTGTGATATACTGGCGGTTTAGGACTGTCGTCGTTCGCGCGACGCGGGGAGGATGGCAGGGGTAGACCGGTACGTCGGTGTTGCCGCCGCGCCGAGGCAACGCCGGGTTCCGAGGGACGGACAGGCGCACCCATAGCTCGCCACGAGCACCATTTTCTGGGGTTGGCTGAAGGCCAGTCACTGTCCCGATACCCATCGGGGTGGGGCCACCTTGGGGTGGTGCTTTTGCATGGGATGCGCTTGGCCACCATGGCCGGAGCTGGACGGCGAACGCCAGCTCCGTTTGGAGGGAGCAGCGATGCGGATCGAGAGATCGGCGCGGTGAGGCGTGCCGCACCCAATCTCCTCTGGCCGACACTCGGACACGCCGAGGGCGACACGCGGCTGAACGCCTTCGATAACGCCCTCATCGAGGCGGGTGTCGGCCACTGGAACCTGGTCAAGGTCACGAGTGTCGTTCCCGCGGGCGCGAGCCTTGTCGAAGCGCCCCTTGAGATCGAGGCGGGCGCCGTGGTACCTGCCGTTCTCACGTCCGTCGCCAGCAACCGTCCCGGCGAGCTCATCACGGCATGTGTCGGCGTTGGCCTCGGAGCCGGCTGCCATGGGATGGTGATGGAGCATTCCGGCCCAGGCACACCTGAGGAGATGGAGCCGCTCGTCCGGCGGATGCTCCACGAGTCCTTCGCGAGACGGCGGCTCGAGCTGAGAACGATGATCGTCCACTCGGTGAGCCACTCCGTCGAGCGCGTGGGCGCGAGCATCGCAGCCGTGGTCCTCTGGTGGGGGTGAGAGATGAGGGGTGTTGGAACACATCTGAGGGGTGTTGGAACACATCTGGTCCTCGAGCTGTGGGGATGCTCCAACCTGGACTCAGCGAGCGTCGTCGAGCAGGCGCTGCGCGATGTCGTCGATGCCACGAAGGTCACCCTCCTCGATCTTCACGTCTACCCGTTTTCGCCGGTCGGCGTGACCGGTGTCGCTGTCGTCTCAGAGTCCCACATCATGATCCACACGTGGCCGGAGCACGGGTATGCTGCCGTAGACGTGTTCACTTGTGGGGAGGAGCGAGATCTCTCGGGCGCCGTCGGGGCCGTTCGTGAGCACTTCTCCCCCGAGCGGGTGCAAATGATGCACATTGTCCGAGGGATCCTCGTTGACTGAAATGGCGCCCGCCGACGTGTTCGGCGGCGACTGGCACTTCGAGATTGAGCGCGAGGGATTCGCCCAGGGCGTGCGTGTCCTGGAGCGGATCTTCCGAGTGACGACTCCGTTCCAGACGCTGGAGATCTTCGACACGAAGACGTTCGGACGAGCTCTGGTCCTGGACGACGCGCTGCAGACGACCGAGCGGGACGAGTTCACCTACCACGAGATGATCGTGCACGTTTCGATGATGACGCATCCCACCCCGCGTCGGGTCCTCATCATCGGAGGAGGAGACGGTGGCACCCTCCGTCGCGTGCTGGAGTACGCCAGCGCAGAGCCCGTCCAGGTGGAGATCGACCGGGCAGTCATCGACGCGTGCAAGCGCTACATTCCATCCATCTCCGCCGGCTCTTTTGACAACCCGCGTGCTCAGGTCGTCATCGGCGACGGGGTCGAGCACATGCATGCGAACGCCGGCGGGTTCGACGTCGTAATCGTTGACTCCACGGATCCCGTCGGCCCCGCAGTGCAGCTTTTCGCGACCCCGTTCTATCAGAGTGTGGCCCGCTCACTCGCGGATGACGGCATCGTCGTGGCGCAGAGCAGCTCGCCGCTGATCATGGCCGAAGCGATGCGTCAGCAGGTTACGAACATGCGGGAGGTCTTCCCCATCGTTCACACGTACTTGGGACTGGTCCCCGCATACCCGGGCGGCTTGTGGAGCTACACGATCGGGTCGAAGCGGTACGAGCCGCTGGGAGTCTCCCCCGAGACTATCGCCGAGCGACTGGCACGCGACCGGATTCAGACCCGATACTACACGCCCGAGGTTCACCGCGGCGCCTTCCCGCTGCCACCCTTTGTCGCCGATATCCTTGCCTGACGTTCCGCCGCTGGTCCCCCCCGCGCGCCCATTTCTGGGTGCCGTCCAGGCCGCGAGCCCGCGCGCGGTGATGCTCGGTGCTCCCCTCGATCTCACCGAATCATTCCGAAGCGGAACTGGCGAGGCTCCGACTCGCGTCAGGCTGGTCTCCGATGTCCTCGAAACGTACAGTCCGGAGCTTCGAGCCGATCTTGCAGACCTCCCACTGGCCGATTGGGGGGACGTGGCGCTCGACGGAGCAGACATGGCGAGTGCCCTGGATCGAATCGCGACCGCCGTCGACCGGGTCCTGGAGGTCGGACTACCCCTGATCATCGGTGGCGAGCACACGGCGACGCTCGGCGCCATTCGCGCCGCACGCCGGCGCTTCCCGGGGCTCCAGATCATCCATGTCGATGCGCATACTGATCTGCGCGACGAGTATGAGGGCCTCCGCGACTCGCACGCGACGGTCATGCGGCGTGTCGCCGAAGAGTTGGGCGCGCAGCGCATCTGCCAGTACGGGATTCGGTCGGGCACCCGCGCGGAATGCGAATTCGCGCGCCAGTGCCTCCAGTCGTCTGCTGGTCTGGAGATGCCGCGAATGGTCCGCGACCGCATCCACATGCGGCCGGTCTATCTCACGGTCGACATCGATGTGCTGGACCCGTCCTGCGCGCCGGGGACGGGGTGTCCGGAGCCCGGCGGCGCGACCTTCTCAGAGCTGGTCTCCATGCTGTACACGCTCCGCGGCCTCAACGTCATCGCCGTGGATGTCATGGAGGTGTTGCCCGCCGTGGATGCCAACGACATCACGTCGATCGCCGCGGCAAAGCTCCTCCGCGAGGCGGCGCTGGCCTTCGGGACGCCGAGACGTAGACAGTAGACAACCGTGGTTGCCAGCTTCGCCAAGCACGCCGACATGTGAACGTCTGATCCGTGGATAGCGCAGATCGGAGCCCATGTGGCAGCGAGCCCTTACTCGAGACCGGAGCCTCCATCCAGCGGAGCGCCTGGAAACGATCGCCTCCGCCAGTATCTCGTGGGGTCTCTGGCCCTCGCCGCGATGATCGCCCTCAGCGTCGCTTCCATCGTTGCCCCAATTCCGTACCATGTGCTCGGGAATTACGGCTACCTGGGCGTCTTCCTGATCACGCTGGTTGCGACAGCCGCCATGATCGCGCCGGTGCCCTACCTGGCGGCGATCATAATTGCCGGTTCCTTTCTCAATCCGATTGGCGTGGCCGCGGCGGGCGGCGCAGCAGCCGTGCTCGGTGAGCTGGTCGGCTATGCGGCTGGCTATGGAGGACGGGCGCTCATCCCGAAGAACCGCTGGGTGCGCCAGGTGCAGCGCGCAATGGCCCGGTTCGGTGTGCCGGTGATGTTCCTGGCATCATTGATTCCCAACCCATTTTTTGACGTGGTGGGCGTCATCGCCGGAGCCACCCGGGTTCCCGTCTGGATGTTCATCGTCTGCGTCGGAACGGGGAAAGGGCTCCGGTTCTTCCTGCTAGCTACAGTTGGTCAGCCGCTGCTCGGGCCCCTGGTCGGCGGATAGGTGAACGGAATTGACAGGCGCGGGGCGACCCCGGTATACTGCGGCCAAGCTCACCGGAAGGGCGGTTTAGCGCGTGAGAGCGAGCGCACCGATTCGGACCTGGGGATTCTACTTTAGCCAGCGGCACTTGGAGGTGCCGACGGTCAGATAGCACTGACTTCGAGAGCCCAAGTGTCGCGAGAGCAGAGGAATCGATCCTCTGCTTTTTTGTTGCCAGCAGACCGTGATGAGACCAAGACAGAAGGGAGACAGCGTGATCGTCGCCATGAGCGTCCGGGCCACGGAAGAGGAGATCGAGAACGTTCTCAAACGTCTGGAGCACGACGGCTATGCTGGGCAGATGAGCCGCGGGGCCGAGCGGGCCGTGATCGGCGTGATCGGCACCGGGTTCCCCGAGGACTACAAGGATCATCTGGAGGTCCTCCCCGGGGTGGAGTCGGTGACTCGCATCTCCAAGCCTTACAAGCTTTCAAGTCGTGACTTCAAGCCGACTGACACGGTGATCGACGTCCGAGGCGTACGCGTCGGGGGCGGCGAGTTCGTCGTGATGGCCGGCCCCTGCGCGGTCGAGGGGCGCGAGCACATCCTGGAGACCGCCGAGGCCGTCGGCGATCGAGGAGCGGTGATGCTCCGG
The DNA here is from genome assembly GCA_009377635.1 of Chloroflexota bacterium. Lineage (GTDB taxonomy): Bacteria > Chloroflexota > UBA6077 > UBA6077 > SHYK01 > WHTR01. Next base: position 17,348 of record WHTR01000017.1, on the reverse strand, counting down.
GGCGGAGCGTTTAAGCCGCGCACGTCTCCCTACAGCTTCCAGGGTCTTGGCGAAGACGGCCTGCGATACCTCGCTGAGGCACGAGAGCGGTGCGGGCTGCCCGTGATCACAGAGGTTATGGAGCCGAGCGAGGTCGATCTGGTCGAGGGGTTCACCGACGTGCTCCAGATCGGCACTCGGAACATGCAGAACTTCCCCCTCCTGCGGCGGGTCGGACAGGCGCGAAAACCGGTGATGCTGAAGCGCGGGATGTCCGCGACGATCGAAGAGTGGCTCATGGCGAGCGAGTACATCCTCGCCGAGGGGAACCAGGACGTCATGCTCTGCGAGCGGGGAATCCGGACCTTCGAGACGATGCTCCGCAACACGCTCGATCTGTCCTGTGTGCCGATGGCCAGGCGGCTCACGCACCTGCCGATCATCGTCGATCCGAGCCACGGGACCGGTAAGTGGTATCTGGTGAAGCCGATGGCGCTCGCCGCCGCGGCGGTCGGAGCGGACGGGATCATCGTGGAGGTTCATCCGGATCCGGACAACGCGTGGTCCGACGGTCCGCAGGCCCTCACGCCGGACAACTTCGGCGACATGATGAAGGCGCTCGAGTCGGTCGTCGAGGCGACCGGGCGCCGCCTCTGGAAAGTCCCCGCGACAGTCTAGAGGTACAGCTAGAACGCCGAGCGGCCTGCCGCCTTGAGGATTCATGGACCTGCAGGCGCCCCGCTTGGAAGGGGAAGCGCGACCGCGATGACCAGCGACCGGGAAGCCCAACCACCGACGCCCGAGACGATCGTGCGGCGGCCTCGCCGGTTGCGCGGGCACGTGCGGGTTCCGGGTGACAAGTCGATCTCTCACCGGGCGATCCTCCACAATGCCATCGCCGATGGAACGGCCAGAGTCTCCAACCTCGGGCCTGGCGATGACATCCGCACGTCTGTTGCGTGCGCGCGCGCCCTCGGCGTCCGTGTGGACGAGCTGGGAACGCACGCGTACGCGGTACACGGTCGAGGCGCGGGCGGCCTGTGCGAACCCGATGACGTGCTGGACGCGGGAAACTCCGGCACCACCGCGCGACTGCTGTCCGGCATCCTCGCGGGGCAGCCGTTCCTTACGGTCTTGACCGGAGACGAGTCGCTGCGATCTCGGCCGATGGACCGGGTCATCGAGCCGCTGCAGATGATGGGCGCGCGCGCACTGGCGCGACGGGGCGACGACTACCTTCCCATGGCTATTCGAGGCGGCGACCTTCGCGGCATCGACTACACGCTCCCAGTGGCCAGCGCCCAGGTCAAGTCCTGCCTCTTGCTGGCAGCGACCTTCGCCGATGGGGTGACCCGCCTCCGAGAGCCTGCTGCCTCCCGTGACCACACGGAGCGGCTGCTGGCTGCCCAGGGCGCGGACATCGCAGTCGCCGGGCAGGACGTCGAGCTTCGCGGACGGCGCCCGCTTCGGGCGGTCGACGTCGACGTGCCCGGCGATACGTCCTCGGCCACGTTTTGGATCGTTGCGGCCTGCATCCATCCAGACGCCGAAATCTCCGTCTCCGGGGTGGGACTGACGCATGGTCGTACCGGCCTTCTCGATGTTCTCGACCTGATGGGCGCAGATGTGCGGGTGACGAACCAGCGGATCGAGGGAGGCGAGCCCGTCGGTGACGTGACGGCGTGCTCCTCCCGACTCCGAGGTGTCGGCATCGGGGGCTCGCTCATCCCGAGGCTCATCGACGAGGTGCCTATCCTGGCCCTCGCCGCGGCGTTCGCGGAGGGCGAGACCGTGATCTCCGAGGCCGGCGAGCTGCGCTACAAGGAGTCCGACCGAATCGCGGTCGTCGCGCAGGAGCTCGGCAGACTTGGCGTGCGAATTGACGAACGCAGCGACGGAATGGTTATCCATGGGACGGGGCGCGTCGACGGCGGCGCCGCTGACAGCCACCGAGACCACCGAATGGCAATGGCGCTGGCCATTGCCGGGCTCGTCTCGCGCGACCCGGTGGAGGTGCTGCAGGCGCGTTCCGTGACGATCTCGTATCCTTCGTTCTGGGACGAGCTCCAACGTGTATCACAGGATTGAATCCCCTCATGACTCGTCACGCGTACGTCATCGGCGCGCCGATCGGTCACTCGCTCTCACCGTACATGCACAACGCGGCGTTCGCGGCCTGCGGAATCGACGCCGCCTTCGAGTCCGTCGAAGTTCGACCCGCGGGCCTGGAGCGCTGGGTGACGAACGCCCGCGCCTCCGATGTGCTGGGATTCAATGTCACGGTCCCGCATAAGGAAACGATCATCCCCATTCTCGACCGCATCGACGACGAGGCCGCTCGTGCCGGTGCGGTCAACACGGTCATCGTGGGATCTGGGGGCCAGGGGTTGATCGGCGCGAACACCGACATCGTTGGATTCCGGCGCTCCCTGAAGCTCGAGGCGGGGGCGACGTTGCGGGACCAGGCGATTGTCCTTCTCGGCGCCGGCGGCGCGGCACGGGCGATCGCGGTTGTGGCGCTGGAGGACGAGGCCCGCTCGCTCGTCGTGGCCAACCGCCACATCGAGCGCGCCCAGCGGCTGCTGGCGGACCTGGCCAATGTCCGACATCGCACGGCCGTTCACGCCGTCGACATCCGCGACGTCGTGCTCGTCGGCGCCCTGCATGAGGCAACCGTGGTCGTGAATGCCACGTCCGTGGGTCTGCAGTCGAGCGACATGCCGGTCGACCTTGACTCCCTCAGCCCCGACGCCCTCGTCGTGGACATTGTCTATAATCCGCCCCGAACAGCCTTCCTTCGAGCCGCAGAGCGCCGTGGCGCGCGCGTTCTCGGTGGGCTGGGGATGTTGGTGTACCAGGCCGCTGCCTCCTTCGAGCGTTGGACCGGCGTCGCACCTCCCATTTCAACCATGCGAGCGGCTGCCGAGGGAGTCCTGCGCGGTGCGTAGAGAGCCGGTACCCTCCGACGGATCGCGGCCGGTGCGGCCAGGGGCAAGGCCGGCCGCGTTGAACGCTGCTGCCAGTGAGAGGCCGTCACGTCTGGTGATTCTCGTGGGGCTCAGCGGGAGTGGGAAGAGCACCGTGGGTCGACTGCTCTCTGACCGGCTGGGAGTCCCGTTCATCGATACGGACGCCGAGATCGAGGTCCGTGCAGGCCGCTCTATCGCGGAGATCTTCCGGTCAGATGGGGAGCCGGCGTTCCGCGCGATGGAGTGCTCAGTGATCGCCGATGTGCTCCAGCGGGGCGGGGGCGTGGTCGCAGCGGGAGGCGGGGCCGTGGTGGCTCCAGAAAACCGCGCCGCCATGCGCGAAGCCGGCGTCGTCGTCTGGCTCGATGCGCCGAGCAGCGAGCTCGCGAGCCGCCTGATCTCCGCGGGCAACGTCGACCGGCCGCTCCTCGGCGATGCCCGGGTGTCCTCGCTTGACCGCCTTCGAAGGGAGCGGGCGGCCGCCTACGCGGAATCGGCAGTTCGCATCGAGACCAGCGGCAAAACACCCGTCGAGGTCGCGGACGAGATCACTCGCGAGCTGCGCGAGGGCGGGTCAGCGAGGGGAGCGATGAGCAAGAACGCGGCCCAGCCCGTGCCCACACCGCTCTGGGTCCGTGCCCCGAGTCAAACCTACCCGGTGTACGTCGACTTCGGTGACCTCGTTGACACTGCTACCCTCATCCGGGCCCATGGGCTGGAGGGATGGCTGCGCGTTGTCGCCGACGAGCGTGTCGCTGGTCTCCACGGGGATGCTCTGCGCCAGGGGCTGGGCGACATGCGGGCGACATGGTACCTCGCGCCGGCCGGCGAGGAGCGCAAGACGCTCGACGAGGCCATGCGCCTCTATGACGCGATCCTGGCCGATCGTCCCGAGCGCGGAGACCTGATCGTCGCCTTCGGTGGCGGTGTCATCGGGGATCTCGCCGGCTTCGTAGCCGCGACGCTCCTTCGGGGCCTGCGGTTCGTCCAGATCCCGACGACGCTGGTCTCCCAGGTGGACTCCAGCGTGGGCGGAAAGGTCGGCGTGGACCACCCGCGTGGGAAGAATCTCATCGGCGCGTTTCACCAGCCCAGCCTCGTTCTCGCGGACATCGATCTGCTCGCCACGCTCCCCCCTCGCGAGATCGCGGCCGGGTGGGCGGAGGTCGCAAAGGTTGCCGTGATCCAGGATGCCGAGTTCTTTGAGGAGCTGGAGCGGGATGCGGACAACCTGTCGAGGCTCGATCCCACCGCAACGGCCCGGGCGATCCGTCGCGCCATCGAGCTGAAGGCTCGGATCGTCGAGCAGGACGAGCGCGACGTTACTGGTCTGCGAGCGGTGCTGAATTACGGACACACGTTGGGCCACGCCGTCGAGGCGGCGACGAGCTACGGCCGCTATCTGCACGGAGAAGCGGTGGCCATCGGGATGGCCGGCGCTGCCCACCTGGCGCATGCGCTCGGACTCTTCCCGGCGGAAGCGGTCGAGCGCCAGGCTCGGCTCCTGGAGCGGCTTGGTCTCCCCCAACGATGCCCCGGCGTGTCTCCTTCCGCGCTTCGGTCGGCCGTTGGGCTGGACAAGAAGCGGCTGGGCGGCCGCACCACATGGGTGCTTCCGAACGGAATTGGCCGCGTCCGGACGTCCGCAGACGTGCCGGATGCGCTCGTGGACGAGGCAATCGCGCTGCTCACTGCACGGACGACGTCTTGACGACCGTCCTCGTGGTGCACGGGCCAAACCTGGGGACGCTTGGTCGTCGGGAGCCGGAGCTGTACGGGACAACGACGCTCGCGGCGATCAACGCGGCGCTCGTCGAGCTCGCCTCCAGCTGGGGATGGCAGATCAGCGTGTTCCAGTCCAATAGCGAGGGCGCCATCATCGACGCCATCGAGCAGCGAGCGGGCGACATCGACGGGCTCCTCCTCAATCCGGGCGCGCTCGCACACTACGGCCTCGGACTCCGAGATGCGCTTGCCGGCCTCACGGTGCCAGTCGTCGAAGTTCACCTGACGAACATTCACGCCCGTGAGGACTGGCGGCGCAGGTCCGTGACGGCCGAGGTGTCAAGAGGGTTGATTTCCGGTTTCGGGTGGCGGTCGTACGTTCTTGGTCTCAGAGCAATGCATGGTATGCTGTCGGACACTGAATCCTGACCGCGGCGGTCTGCGTACCTGGAAGGAGAGGCTGGGCGCTGACGCGCGGCGCACGTCCTGGTCTGGGCACCGAGCAGGGGTATGGCGGGGAGAACGCGACGATGACGCCGAGGCCGGCCGACACTATCGACCCGCCACCCCTGGGCGCACAGCCACTGCATTTCGTTCTCCGGTCCGTGATCGTGGCGTTTGCGGTCCTCGCCTACTTCGCGTATGTCGGGGTCGGGCTCACGCTCGGCATCTCCGTCATCTCGCATGCAGTTCAGCTCCCACAAGTGGTCACCGAGGAGGCGAATCTCCAGATCGGCTCGGCCACGATCTCGATTCCAACCATCTCCATGGGACCGGTCCTCTCTCCACTGGAGCTCTTCCCGTCCTGGCAGGGTACCGAGCGGATCAACATTCTGCTGCTGGGGTTTGACCAGCGCGAGGACGAGCACGAGGCCGGGATCGCGACGCGATCCGACACGCTGATCGTCGTTTCCATCGACCCGGTGTCGGAGACTGCAGCGATGATCTCGTTCCCGCGGGACCTCTGGGTCGCGATTCCCGGCATCGGTCCAAACAAGATCAATTCGGCCTTTCGCACGGGTGAGCTGCGCGGTATCGACGGGGGTGGGGCCGGGATGGCCGCGGCGACCATCGAACAGAACTTCGGCCTCCACACGAGCTACTTCGCGGCCGTGGACTTCGATGGATTCCAGGGGATCGTCGACACGCTGGATGGGATCGTGGTCGACGTGCCCCGGCCCATCAAGGACGACGAGTATCCCACCGAAGACTACGGGGTCGAGCGGATCTACTTCTCGCCGGGGCCACAGATCATGGATGGCGCCACGGCGCTGAAATATGCGCGCACGCGGCATTCGATCGGCGATGACTTCAGCCGGATGCGGCGCCAGCAGCAGGTGCTGATGGCCATCGTCGACCGAGTGCTCCGCCTCGACATGCTGGCACGTACCCCATCCCTTGTCGAGCAGGGGACGCATACCGTCGCGACGAACTTCACACCTGGAGAGCTCCTGAGCCTGGCCAAGCTCGCGGCAAAGATCGACTACTCTGAGCTGCGCAGCCTCGTAATCGACAACCAGCTCGTGACACAGACGTTCTCGAGTGATGGGCAGGCGATCCTTCTGCCGAAGCGCGAGGAGATTGAGCGGGAAATTCAGGACGTGCTTGCCGACCCGCGTGCCGTTCACGAGGCGCCTTCTGAAGACCGGATGGCCGCGCGCGACTGATGACGTCGTGTTACGGCGTGATCGCGACGCCGGCGATCTCGCTTTCGAGGACCCGGGCGACGAGCGGGTCTCGCCGATTCAGCCGGAAGATGTTGATGTCGCGATATTCTCCGGTGACGCGATCCAATATGGTTCGTGAGTCCGTCAGGAACATGCCTTCCTGCACCGCCCGGTCCACAAGGCCCGAGAGCTCGCGAAGCGTGAGCGGGACGATGCGCGCCTCGGCGCAGCGGTTCACGATGTAGTTGAAGGACATGAACGGGCTGCTCTGCTCGAGCATATCGACAAACCGGAGGATCGCTGTGACGCGCTCCTCCGCGGCGCCTTCCAGAGCGGTCGCCTCGGGCTCGGCATGCGCGGCGTCCTCCGCCTCCCGCTCGACTTCCTGTGGCGTCTCAGCGGGCAGGCCCGTATCGATCTCCTCATCGGGCAGATAGACCCGGTCTGTCAGGCCGACGGTCTGCATCTTCACCAGGCCGCGACGCTCAGCCTCCCTCATGAAGTCCTTGAACTTCGAGAAGCCGTAGGCTTGCTCGTCAAAGCTCCCGAGGCGGCTCGAGAGCAGGAGCTTCACCTGCGCGAAGACGTTCGGCCGGCGCTTCTCCCGAACGGAGTGCACGACATCGGCGAGGACCCGAAAGGTTTCGTCCAGCGGCACCAGTGCCGGCCGCTCCGTCGGTCGCGGCGTTATGGGGTCGACGTCGATGTCATAGGCCACGAACTGGTCCGCGGTGCTGGTGAGCTGCCAGCTCGTGTTCCACGACGCGCCGATGATGACGACCCGCTTTCCCCGGGTGCGCAGGGTGTTGATCAGGTGGATGAAGTCCCCATCGCCGGTCACGAACACGAACGTCGAGACGGTGGGATTGAGCAGTGCAAACTCCACCACGTCCACGGCCAACTTGATGTCGACGGAGTTCTTTCGTCGGGGTAGGCCGTCCAGGCCAGGGTCGCCGGCGCCGACGAAGATGGTTGGCACGTAGATTGGCTCGATGCCCACCGAATACAGATCGTTGGGATCCCGGAGGTGCTGCCCCTCCTGCCAGTTGGCGTACGCCTTCGCTGTGACGACGCGCCCGAACCGTCCCGCGGCCTCCTTCAGACCCTGAACATTGGGGAGGCGGTTCTCCCGGTTGAGCAAGCTGTACTTGATGTTTTCCCAGTCGATGAACATGGCGACGTCGCCTTCTGGCTGGGACACGGGTGTTGTCAAGGATGCGTCCTCCAAAAAAGTTGTCGGATGCGGAGTCCCATTGGGCAATCCGCTGCTACATTGTACGACGGATGCCGAGCTACCAGAGGATGCTGAGCCCATAGGCCACGGCCGACCACGCGAGGAGGAGCCGCGCGACACCCGAGGCGCGATGCCTCACTGCCAGCCAGAGCATCGCATTCGCGGCAAGAACGCCGGCTGCAATGAGTGAGTCGGGCTGAGCTGCTCCATGCTGCCGGACGTCGAGCGCGACGCCGGCCGCAGCGACGGCGATGTTGGCTGCGAAGGCCACGCGACACCAGCCGTCGACCATCGCCAGGCGGTCCAGGAGGCTGCGTCGAGCCGGTGCGGCGGTCTGAGGCGCGTATGGCACGCGTTCGGCACAGCGCACGAGGGCATCGCGGAAGGCGCGTGGCTCCGCGGGCGTGACGATCCAGCTGCTCGCGCCGGCGGTTGCTGCGATCACGTGCACCGGCTCCGTCGTCGTGCCACGCCACGTGCACGTGTGGCCCGCCTCTGCCGGTGCCCGCCCCACATGGATCCCTGGCCAGAGCGCCGGCGGCGATCCCACATCCCTGTCCATTCTGGTTACGCGGTCGAGGGAGCGGTAGTGGATCCGGATCCTGCGACCGAGGCTCCGGATCTCTAATGCGGCGGGTCCCAGCACGTAGGTCAGGCTCGCGGACCACCAGGTGCCAATGGCTGCAACAACGAAGATGGAGCAGGCCGCGGTGCCAAGTGCCGCCGCGATGAGGCGAGTTGGCGTGGACTGCGTCCCCGCGTAGGCAGCTCCAAGTGCAATGATGAGAACGACGGCGCACGCGCAGATGGCGAATCCGCACCAGGCGCCTTTTGTTGGCGCGGGCCGCCAGACCTGCTGGGACAGATGGCGCTCTCCCGCTGGAGGCGAGAGAGCGACGGGATCGAGGGCGGAGGGCGGAGCGGAACTCCGCCGGCTGGTCCCCTCAGCGGACGGACGCGGCGGTGTGTGCTGCGCGGGCCCTGGGATGACGCCAGCTTCCCTTGACATTGAAGGCCAGAGTGTACCCCATTTCGCACGAAATGGGGTTACGGCCAGCTACGTCCGCTGCGCCGGATTGGTGTAGACTCGCGGCGTGACCGGCACGCGCGCGTCGATCCCCAGGATCGCCATCGACGCCCAGAAGCTCTCCACGGGCCAGTCGTATCATGCCGCCGGCCTCAGCCGGTACGTATTCAGCCTGTTGCGGGAGCTGAGGTCGATCAACCCGCCGGAGCAGATCGTCGCGTATCTGCAGGACGCGCGCGCGCCACCAGAGCTGACGGCGACTGGCGGGTTCGCGGTACGGTGCACGACGTGGCCGACACACCGTCCACTCGTCCGGATCGCATGGGAGCAGGCCGTCTTTCCACGGCTCCTGCGTCACGAAGGTATCACGCTGCTCCATGGCGCAGTCAACGCCCTCCCGCTCGCCTGGCGAGGACGCACGGTGGCGACGATCCACGATCTGGCGTTCCTTCGCATGCCGGAGACGTTCCGACGGGGCAGCAGAACCTATCTCGCCTGGATGGTCCGGTTCGTCGCCCGCCGAGCAGACTGCATCATCGCGGTCTCCGAGGCGACGCGGAACGATGTGATCCGGCTGCTCGGCGCCGACCCGGCGCGGGTCGTGCGCATCTATTGCGGCGTCGATGATCGGTTCCGCCGCATCGAGGATGGCCGTGTGCTGGCGGAGTTCCGAGCCCACCGGCGCCTGCCGGAGCGCTTCATCCTGTACCTCGGTACCATTGAGCCGCGCAAGAACCTCGTTCGCTTGATCGATGCCTACACGGCGCTGCGCCGGGGCGGCGTCACGCGATGGCCGCTCGTGCTCGCGGGTGGCGTGGGCTGGGGGTACGAGGACGTGTTCCGCCGGGTGAGCGAGCTTCGACTCGAGGAGGACGTCCGGTTCGTCGGTTACGTCCCGGAGCACGAAATGGCCCTCTGGTATAATGCCGCCAGTCTGTTCGTCTACCCGAGCCAGCACGAAGGCTTCGGGCTCCCGGTCCTCGAAGCGCTCGCGTGTGGGACGCCCGTCGTAACCTCGAATCGATCCTCTCTCCCGGAGGTCGTGGGAGCGACCGGGATTCTCGTGGACCCGACGGATGCGGGGTCGATGGCTGAGGGGATCCAACGTGGTATCGAAGATGAGCGCTTCCGAGCCCTCCTCGCATCACAGGGGCCGCAGCGCGCCGCTTCCTTTAGCTGGCGTCGCACCGCAGAAGAGACGCTGTCGGTGTACCGGACCGTGACTCGATCCTCATGAGTGTGTTCGAACCAGCGGCGGGGGACACGGCCGCCACCCGTGCTGCCCAGGCGAGCATCCGAGTCAGTGCGCTGGCCCACCGGCGCGCCCGGCTTTTCGCGCTGCTCGGCATGGACCTCCTCACCACCAACGCGGCATTCTTCCTCGCGTACTATTTGCGCTACGTGGTTGAGCTCGGCGGCGACGTGCCGGGCGAAAGCTTCGTCGAGTTCGCCGTCTACGCACCCGTACATGCGCTGTTTCTCGGGCTCTGCCTCCTGGGGTACCAGCTTCGAGGCAGCTACACACTCCCTCGCGGGTCCTCCCTCGCGAGGGAGGTCTGGTTCGTCTTCGGTAGCACGGCGACGTCGGCGATGGTCGTGTTTGCCGCTGTCTCGATCATCCGTTATCCCGCGTCATCCCGCCTGCTCTTTGTCTATGCCTGGATTCTCGCCGTTGGCCTGACGATTCTCGGCCGCGTGCTCATTCGGCTCGTTCAGGCGCGGCTGTACGAGCGCGGACACGGCGTCGAGCGCGTAATCGTGGTCGGGAACAACCGCCTCGCCCGCATGGTCATGCAGATGCTCGCCCAGGAGAAGCACCTCGGGTATCAGGTCCTGGGATTTGTGGATAACCGGGCGCGCGCTGATTTCGGCCGGTTCCGGGCACTCGGGCCCGTCGACCAGCTTCCGACGCTCATCAATCACTTGCAGGCAAACCACGTGGTTGTCGCCCTGCCGGCTGCACAGCATGCCCACGTGCTCTGGGCGCTCGATCACTGTCGCAGGGACGGCGTCAGCTTCAGCCTGGTGCCTGATCTCTTCGAGCTGCGCCTCAGCAGCGTTCGGCTGAACACGGTCAGTGGGATTCCCCTCTTCGGCCTCAATGAGTCCAACCTCGTGGGGTGGAACCTCTTCATGAAACGCGCTCTCGATGTCGTCGGGAGTGTCATGCTGCTCGTGATCCTCTCCCCGATCTTTGTTGTCGTCGCCGCCGCCATCCGGCTGGAATCCGAGGGACCCGTGTTCTTCCGGCAGACGCGCCTTGGCAAGGGAGGCGTTCCGTTCACCTGCTTCAAGTTCCGCTCCATGCACGTGGGAGCCGACAGCCAGCGCGACCGGCTCGAGGCGCTCAATGAGGCCGACGGGCCCATTTTCAAGATCAGAGACGATCCGCGCCTCACCCGCGTCGGCCGGCTCGTCCGGCGGATGAGCATCGATGAGACACCTCAGCTTTGGAATGTGCTCACGGGGGAGATGAGCCTGGTCGGACCACGCCCGCCCATCCCCTTGGAGGTGGAGCGGTATGAGGAGTGGCATCGCCGCCGGCTGGAGACGGTGCCTGGCATCACCGGGCTCTGGCAGGTCAGCGGGCGAAGCGAGCTGAGCTTTGACGAGATGGTGATGCTCGACCTCTACTACATTGAGAACTGGTCGCTCGTGCTCGACCTGCAGATCCTTGCGCGAACGGTGCCCGCTGTCTTCGCCGGCGCTGGCGCCTTCTGAGGCTTCATGGGCCTTCGGCCCACCTGGAGCAAATGAAACTGTCATGCTGAGCCGAAGGCGAAGCATCTCGGTTAACAGAGATCCCTCGCTCACGCTCGGGATGACATTTTCAAGAAAGGACTGTCGCGTTGCGCGTAGCGCTCGTGCACGACTACCTGAACCAGTACGGAGGTGCCGAGCGCGTGCTCGACGCCCTCCACGAGCTGTACCCGCATGCGCCCGTCTACACGTCGCTGTTCGATCCGGAGGCGATGCCGCACCGCTATCGGACGTGGGACATCCGGACGTCGTTCCTGCAGCGGATCCCATTGGCACGGCGGTTCCACCGGGCATGCTTCCTCCTCTACCCGGCTGCCTTCGAGTCCTTCGACCTTGCCGGCTATGATCTGGTGATCTCTGACAGCAGCGCATGGGCGAAGGGCGTGATCACACGTCCGGAGACGATGCACATCTGCTACTGCCACACCCCGATGCGCTGGGCCTGGAACTACGAGGAGTACGTCGCGCGCGAGCAGCTCGGCGCTGCCGTTCGCCGCATTCTCCCAGTGGCCATCCACTTTCTCCGGAAGTGGGACACCAGCAACGCGCGACGGGTTGACCGGTTCATCGGGAACTCCCGGGCCGTGGTTGCGCGGATCGCGAAGTACTATCGGCGCGAGGCTGAGCTCATCCCGCCCCCGGTCGACACCCGGAGAATCCAGATGGAGGCACGGCCCGGCGATTCCCTTCTGGTGGTTTCGCGCCTGGCTCCGTACAAGCGCGTGGACCTCGCGGTCGAGGCGTGTTCTCGGATGAGCCTTCCCCTCACGGTCGTTGGCGACGGGCGGGACCGCGGACGCCTCGAGGCGCTCGCGGGTGCGACCGTGCGGTTCGTGGGACGCCAGTCCGACGACACGGTTTTCGCAGCCATGGCCGGGTGTCGCGCGTTTCTGTTCCCCGGTGAGGAGGACTTCGGTATTGCGCCGGTCGAGGCGATGGCAGCCGGCCGGCCGGTTGTCGCCTACGCAAGCGGTGGCGCGCTCGACACGGTTGTCGATGGGGTCACGGGCCGCCTCTTCTCGCCCCAGACCACCGAGGCTCTGATCGCCGCTCTGGAGACACTCGATGCAGAGCGCTTCGACCCCGTGGGCATCCGGCGCCACGCGATGGGGTTCGATACCCGGGTCTTTCAGGAGCGCATTGTCTCGTACGTGGAGCAGGCGCTCCTCGCTCATCGGCAGCGCACTGCGGTTGCCCACCCCCAATCCACACCGGTATAGTTCGCCCCGTGGAGTTGCGTGACTACCTCGTCGTCCTACGCCGTCGGTGGATCATCATCGCGCTGGCGACGGTGCTGACGCTCGTCGTGGGCGGAGCCTTCGCGCTCCGAGGCCCAGCCGCCTACGAGGCGAGCATCCGCCTCGTGGTCAGCGTCGGTGGTGGGGCCGCGACAGATGTGCCGCCATATGTCTACACGCGCGAGCTCAACAGCTGGCTCGCCTCCGAGTACCTGGCGGATGATCTCAGCCAGATCCTTCAGAGCGACGCGTTCGCGGGAGATGTGAGTGCCTACCTGGGCGAGTCCGTCAGCAAGGCGGCGATACAGGGAACGATCCGCCCGCAAAAGACGCATCGCATCCTCGAGGTCAGCGTGCAGTCGTCGGACCCCGAACAGGCGCGTCGCATCGCGGGGGCGATCGGGGACGTGATCCGGACGCAGAGCGGGAAGTATTTGGCTCAGCTTGCCACGACGACCGGGCAGGTGACGCTCATCGACTTCCCCGTCGTGCGACCGGCCAGCACCACGGGCAGTCTCGCGCTCGACCTCGGTCTTCGAGGCGCACTCGGGTTGTTCGGTGGTTTGTTCCTCGCCTTCCTCGTGGACTACCTGGATGCGAGGATCCGGACGCAGCGGGATGTGGAGCGCGTCCTGGGCCTGACGGTGCTCGGCGAGATCCCGAGCGGGACGCGCTAGATGGCGGCTCCGGAGTTCCGAAGCGGGCGCGACGTCCGCCGCATGCTCCCCTCGCGGCAACGCGCCTGAGCGTTGGCTGCGTGGGGCCGAATGCGAAGAGGAAGGGTTCATGGCTGGCGATCGAAAGGCGGGGCAGGCGGGTGGGATCGACGGCCTCGTCGCGGTTGCCCAGCCGAGGGGCGCGGCGGCAGAGGCGTATCGGACGCTGCTGGCCAACATGCGATTCAGCAGCGTCGCTCAGCCCCTGCGCGTCGTCCTGCTGACGAGCCCGGGGGCGAACGAGGGCACGTCTGCGACGCTCGTGAACCTGGGTGT
>WHTR01000017.1:0-3746 GCA_009377635.1 Chloroflexota bacterium | reverse complement strand
GACTTTCGCCGGCCGGCTCTCCACCACATGTTCGCGATTCCAAATGCCGGCGGCGTGACCACCGCTCTCCTCGAAGACCAGCCCGATGCCCTGTCGCCCCGACGTACCTCGGTGAGCCATCTGCGCATCGTCACGAGCGGCCCTATACCCCCGAACCGAGCGGAGATCCTGAGCTCCCCGCGACTGGACAGCGTCCTCGCTTCGCTGCGGGACGGCGCGGATCTCGTGCTCGTCGACTCACCACCGATCACCGCGGCCGCGGACGCGTCCGTGCTGGCCCCACGCGTCGACGGCGTGGTCCTCGTGATCGACGCCAAGCGGACGCGCCCTGATCTCGCCCGTCGGGCCAGGTCGCAGCTCGATCACGCGAACGCCCGAATCCTGGGCGTTGTCATCACCAACGCAACGGTCGATTCGAGCGTCTACCGGTACTGAGTTTTCCATGCTCCGATAGCCCTGCCACCGGGGCAGGAGAGTCGCGGTTCTGCAGAGCAGCAGAGGCAGGACGGGAGGAGACGGCAAGCGGATGAAGGGTGTCGTGCTCGCCGGCGGGTCGGGCAGCCGGTTGTATCCTCTGACGCGGATCACGAACAAGCATCTTCTTCCGGTCTACGACAAGCCGATGATCTTCCACCCGATCGAGACCCTTGTGCGGGCGGGGATCGCGGAGATCATGGTTGTGACGGGCGGAAACAACGCCGGCGACTTCCTTCGGCTCCTCGGGAACGGGCGCGACTTCGGTCTGAAGCAGATCCACTACGCGTACCAGGAGCGGGAGGGCGGAGTCGCGGAGGCTCTGAGCCTGGCGGAGGATTTCGTGGCTGGTGACCGTTGCGTCCTGGTGCTCGGCGACAACGTCATCGAAGACGATATCTCGGAGTTCGTGGCGCACTTCGCCGCCCAGCCGGCAGGCGCGCGCATCCTGCTCAAGGAGATCGACGACCGGAGGCACCTTGTGCACCTCGGCGTCGCCGTCCTGAACGACCATCGCGTCGTCCGCATCATGGAGAAACCGCGGGATCCCCCGTCGGCCTATGCGGTCACCGGCGTCTACATGTACGACGCGGGCGTCTTCGACATCGTGCGCACGCTGGTCCCGTCGGGCCGAGGCGAGCTCGAGATCACTGACGTCATCAATGAGTACATCCGGCGCGGGCTCATGGAATACGACATCCTGAATGGGTTCTGGGGCGACGCCGGCGAGTCCATCGATCACTACATGACGGTGATCACCTACGTCGCGAAGCACTGGCGGAAGAGGAAGGCGAGAGGCAGGGCGTCGTGAAGATCCTCATCACGGGCGGTGCCGGGTTCATCGGCAGCAACTTCGTGCGCTACACGATCGGCCGGTACGACGACGAGGTCGTCGTATTGGACAAGCTAAGCTACGCGGGAAACCTCGAAAACCTCCGCGCCTTTGAGGGCCATCCCCGCTACCGATTCATCCAGGGCGACATTGCCGACGCGGAGACCGTACGGGTGGCGATGCGCGGAGCGGATGCCGTCGTCAACTTCGCCGCCGAGAGCCATGTCGACCGTTCCATCCTCGACCCATCGCCGTTCGTCCGGACGGACGTCATCGGCGCGTACGTCCTGCTCGAGGCGGCGCGGCACGACTCGGTGGCCCGGTTCGTCCACGTGAGCACCGACGAGGTCTACGGTGAGGTGCTTTCCGACTCGGTGCCTGAACATGCCCCGCTGCGGCCGCGGAGTCCCTACGCCGCCAGCAAGGCCGGGGGCGAGCTGCTCGTCTCCGCGTACCACGTCACGTATGGCTTACCGGCCTTGATCACGCGCGGCTCCAACACGTTCGGGCCGTACCAGTACCCGGAAAAGCTGATCCCGGTCGTGGTGACCGAGGCGCTGGACCGCCAGCCGATCCCCGTGTATGGCGACGGCCGGCAGGTGCGCGACTGGCTCTATGTCGAGGATCACTGCGCGGGAATCGACACCGTTCTCCGAAACGGGGAGCCGGGGCAGGCCTACAACATTGGCGGCGGCAACGAGCAGTGCAACATCGACGTCGTCGAGCGCATCCTGGGCGCCCTTGGCCGCCCGGACTGCCCGGTCCGGCACATTCTGGACCGGCCGGGCCATGATGGCCGTTACTCGGTCGACTCCAGCAAGCTCCTGGCCCTGGGGTGGAAGCCGACCCGCCAGTTCGCCGAAGCGCTGGAGGCGACCGTACGCTGGTACGTGGACAACGAGTCCTGGTGGCGCCCGATGAAGCAGCGGCCCGAGTACATCGACTACTTCCAGCGAAACTATCAGGAGCGGCTGGCCGCCACCTCCCCGTGACGCGCGACCCGAACCGAGCGCGTGCCCGCCATTCCCCTCACGGCCCGTCTGTGTATACAATTCCGCGGTCCCGCCACCGGCCGGCGGCGCACGCCGCCATCCGAGCGCGGGCGATTTTGTGGGAGGCCAGCGATGCCGGTAACGGCCGTTGTGGGTGGACACTGGGGTGACGAGGGGAAAGGAAAAGTCATCGATCTCCTCGCGTCCAAGTCCGACGTGGTGATTCGTGCGCAGGGCGGGGACAATGCCGGCCACACGGTCGTGAACCCGCTGGGTGAGTTCGCGCTCCACCTCGTACCCGCCGGCATCTTCAATCCGGATGCGATCTGCATCATCGCGCCCGGGGTTGCGCTGAATCCGTCGGCCCTCATCCAGGAGCTCGACGCGCTCGAGCAGCGCGGCGTGTCCACGCGCGGCTTGCTAATCTCCGATCGGGCGCACCTGGTCATGCCCTACCATCTGCTCATGGACCGGGTCGAGGAGGAACAGCGGGGTGCAGATGCGGTGGGCACGACAGGACGCGGCATCGGCCCGACCTACGGCGACAAGGTGGCCAGGATCGGACTCCGCGTCGGCGACCTGCGGGACCCGGAGATGTTTCGGCGCCGAGTCACGGCTGCCGTGGAGCAGAAGAACGCGCTCCTGCGGTCGCTTGGCCGACCCGAGCAGATCTCCGTGACGGAGATCATCGCGGATTGCGTGAGCTACGCGGAGCGCCTGCAGCCCTACATTTGCGACGTCGCGCCCATCACCGCGGGGGCGGTGGAGCGGGACGCGGCGATCCTCCTCGAGGGCGCCCACGCGACGCTGCTCGACCTGGACCATGGCACCTACCCCTTCGTCACGACATCCGCGTGCACCGTCGCCGGGCTCTGCCAGGGAGCCGGCATCCCCCCACGCGCGATCAGCCACGCGATCGGCGTATACAAGGCGTACACCACCCGCGTCGGGACCGGTCCGATGCCCACGGAGCTGATGGACGCGACCGGCGACTACATCCGTGAGCACGCGCATGAGTTCGGTACGACAACCGGACGCGCACGGCGCTGCGGGTGGTTCGACGGCGTCGTCTCTCGCTACACGGCGCGGCTCAACGGGTTCGACAGCATGGCGCTCACCCGGCTCGACATCCTCGATGAGATGACGACCATCGACATCTGCGTTGCGTACGAGGTCGATGGCGTGCAGCAGCAGTACCCGCCGTCCGACCCAGGCCAGCTCGCCCGCTGCCGCCCGATCTACGAAGAGCTCCCCGGCTGGCGCACCTCCCTCTGCTCCATCGCTGATTTCGTCGAGCTGCCACCCGAGGCTGTGCGCTTTGTCGGTCGTGTGGAGGAGATCGTCGGCATCCCCGCCGAGATCATCGGCGTGGGGCCGGAACGTTCTCAGACGATCAGCCGCGGAGAGCTCCGGAACCAGATATGGCCTCCGCGATAATTCTGCAGATC
>WHTR01000179.1 GCA_009377635.1 Chloroflexota bacterium | reverse complement strand
GTGTAGACGGCGAGCACGTTCGCGCCGCGCGACTCGGCCACGCGGATGATCGCGTCGACGAAGTCGGCGTTCCCCGAAAGGAGATGCGAGCGGTAGAACAGCAGCCCGATGGTCGGGCGAGGCGACGAAATCGGCTCGGCGGATGCCGTCACGTGCCAACCACCTCGATCGCCTCCCCCCTCGGCGCTCCGCCCGCCGATGTATCCCAGTAGACGCCATGGCGGGGCTGGGGCTCGGGTGCGTCATATCCGAAGCCGGTCGTCAGGAGGTGGTCGCTCAGGAACCGCAGGAGCTGTTCGACGTTTCTGAGGCCGCCGCACTGCAGATAGGCGAGCGCCTCGAGCGCGACTGCGGCGCCGACATTGGACGCGGCAGTCAGCTCCGGGTCGAGGGCGTCCGTACCGGGGAGACAGATGAGCCACTGCTCGTCCTCGCGGGCACGCACAACTGCCCGCTCGAACCCTCCCCCGAAGCTGGTGCGTCCGCCGAGCAATCGAAGGATGACAACGTCCGCTCCCGGCACGACCGCGTCGACGAAGGCCCGTGCGTCATCGTCACTCTTGAGGTGGGCGATGCCGTGGCCGCGAACCGGCGGGAACTCCGGTCCCAGACGGGGTACGACCTTCGAGAGGGCCAGCAAGTCCGTATCGGCATGCGTCAGGAAGACGAATCCCCCAGCGGCCGCGGGACCGTGTGCCGGGTGTTGGGAATGAGCCTCCCAGTTGAATGCACTGAATTGGAGGTCGGCCAGCTCGGGAGGCGGCGGCAGATAGGCCTGCGCAGCCCGCATCAGCTCGATGTAATCAAAGAGCGCGTAGACGAGTCGGTCGGAGTTGAACGAGTGGAACCAGACGGCATGGCCATCGAACAGGAGCATGACGACGTTGGCGAGCGGACAGGGCCCGAGGCACCCCCCCATCGACAGGTGCACGTGGGGACGGAGGCGGCGGCGCTCCCACTCCGCATGAAAGAGTTCAGTCTGCACAGGCGCGAAGCCTCGGTCCGTGTGGCCGCAGCAGCAGCCGGCGGCGCACACGAAGAGCTGGCCTGTCTTTCGGCCGACGTTGACGAGCTTCCCGTCGGCGCGGGTGACCAGGTTCCGCACGATCCGGCGTGAAACAGAAAAACACATCAGAACTCGATCCCCGGCTGCGCCCTCACACCAGACTGGTACGGATGTTTGATCTCACGCATCTCGGTCACCAGATCCGCGAACTCGATCAGCTCGGGCGCGGCGTCCCGGCCCGTGATGATGACGTGCTGGCCGGGCGGCCGGCGCCGGATCACGTCGATGATCTCATGAACGTCCAGCCAACCAAGCGTGACGCAGTACGTCAGCTCATCGAGGATGACGATGTCGTACTCGCCGCTCTCGATCCGCTCCCGGCACTGCTGCCAGCCTTCCTGTGCCAAAGCACGGTCCCGCTCGATATTCTTGCTCATCCATGTGAAGCCTGCGCCGAGCGGGATGATCTCGACGCCGGCCTTCCGAGCCGCACGCTTTTCGCCCCAGTTCGCCGTCTTCGCTTTGATGAACTGAAGCATGACGACCCGCATCTCCCGCCCCCAGGCGCGAAAGAGAACGCCGAGAGCCGCCGTGGTCTTGCCCTTCCCCTCGCCCGTGTTGACAATGACGAGCCCCTTGGCTCGCCGCTGTGGGTGAGCACGGGCCTCGGCCTGCTCGGCGCGTTTCCGGACGCGTCCCTCCTCAGACAGGTCTGTCAGTTCACCTGAGACGGATCCCTCGGGTGTGCGAGTCTCGTCAGACAAATCAGACAAAATAGATCCCCTCGCCCGGGCGACGAGGGGATAGCGCGACCCACGGAGCGGCATCCACGGTCATGCCCGCACGGTAGCCTGCCTGCGGAGCACGGGTCTCACGGTGGACGGTGAACAGGGCCGGCGTCCTCTCGCTCGAAGGGCTGCGGCTGCGGACGGAGGCAGGTCTTCGGGCTCATCGCCACCCTCGCCCGAGCGGCGTCGGAGGTTCGCTCTGGGGCGACGGTGAGGACCTACCGCTGCGGGACAGCGCCGGACTCCCACCGGCTTTCCCTGGCCACCCGTCCGGGTATACGATTGTTTCGCACTCGACACTGTAGCAGCCCGGACCGTGGCCAGCAACACGAACGGCGAGATGCGCTGAGCGGCCGGATCGCTTCACGTGTCACTGCAGAGTCTTCGGACACCACTGCAAACCTACTCGTTCGACAGGAGGAAGTGCGGCGATGCAGACCGCGCGCGAGCCCGCGTTTCAGGACCTCGTTCGACGCGCCGTCGAGACGGGGAAGTTCGACGTCGTCCAGGTCTGGTTCGAGAGCGTGGTGCTCGACCGGTACCGGGGCGACCCGGACTCCCGCATCCAGCGGACCAACAGCGCGGGTCGCCTCCGTGGACCCGGCGGTTGGATGATCAACTTTGGCATCAGCGCCGACGACGCGCTCATTCACATCCCCATCGCTGCGTCATTCGGCATTCCCGATGGGCACCGCGACCACTGGCTTTCCCACCTCGTCAGTCTGCCTGTCGGCACGAACTTCCTCCGGATGACGATCAACCCGTCGGCCTGCATCGACGACGGCCCAAGCCGCGAGTGGTGACGGGCCACGGTCCGGAGGCCCACCGGTCCGAGCTCAAAGAAGAAGGCTCTGGCTCAGTCCTCGACAAGCATCGGGTTGCAGGATGTGGACCCGGAGTCGAGGACGCGCGCCCGGATGAGCTGCCCGATCACGTCCACCAGCACGACGAGCACAAGGATCGCCACGACCAGCGTCAGCACCTCGCTGTACTGGAACAGCTTCATGCTGATGATGAGCTGCGACCCGACGCCCCCCGCGCCGACGAACCCGAGAAGGGTCGCGGCGCGCATGTTGCACTCCCATCGAAAGAGCGTGTAGCTCAGCAGAACGGGAAGCATCGAGGGTAGCTGAATGAAAAGGAGGACAGCGAGCGGGCTCGCGCCCGTGGAGCGGCCGGCCTCCACGAGCTGCTGGTCTACGGTCTCGAAGAGCTCCGCGTACAGCTTTCCGAGAACGCCGGTACTGTGGGCCGCGAGGGCGAGCACGCCCGGGAACGGACCAAGCCCGACACCGACGACGAACACGATCGCCCACACGAGATCCGGCACCGCCCGAAGCACGTTCAGCACCGACCGGCTCGTGTAGTAGCCTGACCAGCGTCGCAGCCACAGCGCCGTTCCCAGAGAGGCGCGGCTGACCTCCTCCCCCCGACGCCGCATTGCCCATACGCC
>WHTR01000178.1 GCA_009377635.1 Chloroflexota bacterium | reverse complement strand
GCGCGCAGATGAAGACCATCTCTTCGTAGCCGAGAAGCTCCACCTCGAGGCCGGACGGGATGTCGTGAGCGATCAGCACAGCGCAGTCCGCGGCGCCGGCGAGCACATCCGCGTAGATCTCGTCGCGCTCGCCGATCCGCACCACGATCTCAGCGTCTGGCTCCTGACGCTTGAACCCCCCGAGCACTGGCGGCAGAAGGTAGCTCCCGACAGTCACCGTCGCTCCGACGACAATGCGGCCGCTCCCCGCGTGCTTCAGCTCGTCGACCACTTTTCGGGTCTCGGCCTCCGTCCGCAGCACCTCGCGGGCCCACTCGTACACGGCCCGGCCTGCCTCTGTCGGCACCGTGCGCCGCTTCCTGCGCTCGAGCAGCTGAACACCGAAATGATGCTCGACGACCTGTGCCTGCATGCTGACGGCCGGCTGGGAGATGATGAGCTGCTCGGCGGCAGCGCTGAAGCTCTCCGCCTCGACCACTGCGCAGAAGACCTCGAGGTGGCGCAGGTTCACAGCTGCCTCCCGAACGTCGGGGCGAAGTTCGATCGCCCGCGACTACTACCGCGATCATAGCAGAGGATGGTATGAAGCGCGAGCACGCGAGGTATAGGACCGGTCACGAACCGGTCGCCCGTGACGCGTCCGTCGGCACCCTTTCTGCGACCGGCACCGCACTCACCCGCACGCGCGACACCCGGAGCCCGTCCAGCTCTTCCACGACGAAGAGTTCTCCGTTCACCAGCACCGTGTCGTCGACCGTCGGGCGCCGACCGAGTCGCCCAAAAATGTACCCGCCCAGTGTATCGTAATCGGTATCGTCGAAGTCAATGCCCAGCTCGGCCTCGACGTCGGCCACGAGCGCAAGTCCATCGACGACGACGGAGCCATCGGGCATCCGCTGAACCATGGGCAGCTCGACCTCTGTCTCGTCTGGGATCTCGCCGGCGATCCGGTCCACGATAGCCCGCAGCGCGACGAGCCCCGCCGTCACTCCGTACTCGTCGACGACGATGGCGATGTGACTCCGTTCCCTTCTCATCCGCGCGAGCAGCTCGTATGCTGGCGTGGTTTCCGGCACGAACAGGGGCGGGCTTGCAAAGCGTCGAAGGTCAAACCGCTGGGACTCGTCCTCGGGCATCGTCCTGGTCGCAGCCATCAGACGCGCGGCGGACACGACGCCAATGATGTTGTCCACGTCCCCGTCGAACACCGGGTAGCGCGAATGCTGGCGTTCCTCGATCACCTCGATGACTCGCTGGAGGGGCGCGTTCGCCGGGAGCGCAACCATCTCTGTCCGGGGAACCATCACATGGTGCGCGGCCAGTTTGGCGAAGTCCAAGGCGCGGTTGACCACCTCCTTGGCAGCGTCGCTGACGAGCCCGGCTTCCCGGCTCGCGGCTACGGAGAGCTTCAGCTCCTCGGCGGACTGCACGAGCGCATGACCCGCTGCCGGCTGGAAACCGAGTGCCCGGACGACGCCGTTTCCCACGCTGTTCAGCGCGTGAATGGGCAGACGGAAGACGGCCAGGAACCAGTGGATGGGTACGGCGACCAGCATCGCCGTTGACTCCGCCCGCTGCAGCGCGATGCTCTTGGGCGCCAGCTCGCCGAGCACGATGTGCAGCGACGTGATCACGATAAAGGCGATTGCCGCGGATAGACTGTGGGACACGAGCGTTCGCGCGTCCGGCGGGATGACGGGGAGAGCTAGGACTAATGGCTCGAGCAAGTGTGACAGGGCAGGCTCGCCGATCCACCCGAGCGCTAGGCTGGCGATCGTAATGCCCAGCTGGGTCGCGGCGATGTAGGTGTCGAGGTGATTGATGGCGTCGAGGGCGCTTCGTGCAGCAGCCCGACCTTCGGCGACCAACTGTTCAATTCGGGTTCGCCTGACGGACACGAGGGCAAACTCTGTCGCGACGAAGAATCCGTTCGCCGCGACGAGCAGCAACACTGCCGCCAAGCCTAACGCAGCTTCCATGCTCTCCACAGGCCGGGGCGCGACAAACAGGCGTGCCCTGGACCTGCAACGTCTATCGTACACGATACAGCCGGTTTCCGTTGCGACCGGCCGAGAGGCCTCCTGCACAGCGAGGATCGATCGCTGGTCTACCCCGAGCCGGCGGCGTCGGAGGAATCGGGGGGCGATGCTATACTTAGCGGATAGACGCGCCTCGCTGTGGACGCCTACTCTCTTTGTCCGGGAATGCCGCGTCGGATTCGTCTGGAAGGCTGGCTCGGGCCCGTAGCTCAGCGGCAGAGCAGTCGCCTTATAAGCGACATGTCGAAGGTTCGACTCCTTCCGGGCCTACCTTCCCTCTCACGGAGCAGCGGTGAAGCATCTTCGTCGGACGTACGCGGCCCCGGCCCGCTGTGGGCGGGGCACCGCGCACAGCCTCGGGCACCGGGGCAGTGAGCCGATTCGACGATATCCCCGGATCAACAACCTCCGCCTCGGCCCTACTCCGCTCTCCTGCCGAGCGTCGCCCCGCGGGACCGCCGAATGACCGCACGGCCCGGCCATCTGCGCGTCGCCACGGTGAGCGTGCACGCCTGCCCGCTGGCCGCCCCGGGCGCGTGGGAGACGGGTGGGATGAACATCTACATCCGTGAAGTGAGCCGGCACCTGAGTGAGCTCGGCGTCGACGTCGACGTGTACACACGGAGGCAGGGGCCCGAGGGGCCGATGGTCATCCCGTTCGCTGAGCGTGCGCGCGTCATTCACGTCCCGGCGGGGCCCGCCCGATACCTGCCGAAGGAACGGGTCGTCGAGCATTTGCCGGAGTTCATCTGCAATATGCGCGACTTCGTCGCGGACGATGAGGCGGCGTACGACATGGTCCAAAGCCACTACTGGCTCTCCGGCCGGGTTTCGGGCTATTTCAAGAACGTGTGGCGTGTGCCGATGGTCGCGATGTTCCATACGCTCGCCGAGCTGAAGAACCAGGTATCCTTTGGCCCCGAGGGGTGGGAGAGCGACGTCCGCTTCGGGACGGAGCGCCTCACGGTTGCCGTCTCTGACTGTCTTATCGCCCCGACTGCCCTCGACGGCAACCACCTTGAGCAGTACTACGGGGCGAATGGCGATCGGGTGAGCATCGTTCCCTGTGGTGTCGACCTCGTCCAGTTCCGTCCGGGCTCGCAGGCGGTGGCCCGAGCGACGCTGGGTTTTGGTGACGAGAGCATTGTGCTGTTCGTCGGCCGGATCCAGCAGCTCAAGGGCATCGACCTGTTGATCCGCGCGGCCGCGATCCTCGCCGAGCGGCACCGGGCAGGTCT
>WHTR01000177.1:1508-3342 GCA_009377635.1 Chloroflexota bacterium | reverse complement strand
ACTCGTACATCGCCGTATCAGCACGGTTGATCAACTGCAGTGCATCGATGTGGCCTGCTGGCGCGCAGGCGAGGCCGATGCTCGCGGTAACTCCGTAGTCAGCTCCCGCCTCTTCGATTGCGGCCGAATGCGTTCAGCGGTGGCGTGGGCCTCTGCAAGGGTTGCATTCGGAAACACGACTACCGCTTCGTCCCCACCGTACCGGAATCGCTCCGCCTTCCCTGCGGTTACGGTTGATACCGTCTCACCGATGAGTTCGAGGCACTCATCCCCAGCCGCATGGCCGAGGGAGTCGTTCAGTGCCTTGAATCCATCCAAATCGAGGAAATGTCGCGGCCGAGATCGAACTCACGTTCACTCTCCGCTGATCCCAAGCACACTGAATCGTTCAGGTGCCCACGATTCACCTGCAACGAGACCTCGTTGACCTTCCTGGCGCGATCAAGGAAACGCACTACCCTCCCTGCCAAGATAGATGAGACACTTCACGCACCGGAAATTAGTGTTGAGGGCGGGGAGGTGTCAGGACGTTGATGACCAAGATGCGCTCGATGCTGGCAGGGCAGTCGATGGTGGGAGAGCCGGAGCGAAGGGGCGACGAGCGAAGCGAGGCGCCCCGTAGCGGAGGGTCTCTCACCATCGAGCGCGCGGGCGCGCCGGCCCCCGCTGACCCCGAAGTGCCGGCCCGTCACCCCCGCCGACGGTTCACGACCGCCTACAAGCTCGAGGTCCTGCGGAAAGCCGATGCGTGTCGGCGCCCCGGCGAGCTCGGCGCCCTCCTGCGTCGCGAGGGACTCTATTCGTCCCATCTGGTGACCTGGCGCCGCCAGCGCGCGCACGGGTTGACGCCGAAGAAACGGGGACGGAAACCGACGTCGAGCGATCCGCGCGTGAAGCAAGTGGAGCGGGAGAAGGCCGCCCTGGAAACGGCCAATCGACGACTGGAGCGCCGCCTGCAGCGGGCCGAGACGATCATCGCCTTCCAAAAAAAAGTTGCCGAGCTCCTGGGGATCCCGTTGAAACCGTTCGAGCCCGACGAGACCGAGTGATGCAGGCCATCGAGGCGGCGAGTCCCACGATGGGTACGGCGACGGCGTGCAGCGCGTTGGGGATCGCCCGCGCAGCCGTGTATCGGCGCCGGCAACCCGCGCGCCCGCCGGCGGTGCGGCCAACATCGGCGCGGGCCTTGGGGCCGATCGAACGACAGACCGTGCTCGAGACACTCCACAGTGAGCGCTTCATCGACGCGGCTCCCGCGCAGGTGCATGCCGCGTTGCTGGACGAGGGGACCTATCTCTGCTCGCCGCGCACGATGTACCGGCTGTTGGACGCGGCCGGCGAGGTCAAAGAGCGGCGCGATCAGGTCCGGCGTCCGCACTACACGGCGCCCGAGCTCCTCGCGACGCGGCCCAACGAAGTCTGGAGCTGGGACATCACCAAGCTGCTGGGCCCGGCCAAGTGGACGTACTTCTATCTCTACGTGATCCTCGACATCTTCAGCCGCTATGTGGTCGGCTGGATGCTCGCCCCACGCGAGACCGCCGCCCTGGCCGAGCGGTTGATCGCCGAGACCTGCGCGAAGCACGCGATTCAACCCGGGCACCTCACGATCCACGCGGACCGCGGCGGTGCCATGCGCAGCAAGCCAGTGGCGTTGCTGCTCGCGGATCTCGGCGTGACGAAAACCCACAGCCGGCCGCACGTGTCCAACGATAATCCGTTTTCGGAAGCGCAGTTCCGAACGCTCAAATACTGTCCGCAGTTTCCCGAGCGCTTCGGATCCCTCGAGGATGGGCGCGCCTTCGGGCAGACCTTCTTCCGCTGGTACAACCAC
>WHTR01000177.1:0-1498 GCA_009377635.1 Chloroflexota bacterium | reverse complement strand
ATCCCTCGAGGATGGGCGCGCCTTCGGGCAGACCTTCTTCCGCTGGTACAACCACAAGCATCACCACAGCGGGCTCGGCTTCCTGACGCCCGCTGTCGTACACTTCGGCCACGCCGCCACGGTGCGCACGTATCGACAGCAGGTCCTCGCCACGGCCTACGCGGCACATCCCGAGCGCTTTGTGAACGGACGGCCACAGCCAGCGGATCTGCCCACCGCCGTCTGGATCAACCCGCCTATCAAACAATCGACGCGCCAGGATGCCCCAGGAACGACCATCGTCACCTCGGACGACCTCCAGGTCGACCCGATTTCCGGCGCCGCCGACCACTCCACAGTCAGCTTGATCGATCGCCGCGCGACTCTAATTACGTCACCCTTGGTGTCTCAATGTCATTGACAGCGCCCGAACGCTTCCGGTGAGAGATACAGAAGAGTCCCGGCGACGTGGTCCACCGTGGTCAGCGACGTAGCAGTACTCGCGTGATCCGTTCTCTTGGCCGCTTGGTGGGGACGGTCGACCACCGGGTACTCCCACGTCGCGGGTGAAGCGGTCGGATGCAGCATCATCGCTACGCCAAAGTCCAGCAGCTTAGGCACACCTTCACGGGTGTATCCAATGTTTGTGGGTTTGATATCTCGGTGGAGCACGCCGGCCACGTGGACGTGGTCGAGGGCGTCGGCGAGAGCAATACCGAGATCGATCACGTCGTCCACCGCCGGCTGTTCCTGGCGCAGGCGATCCGCGAGGGTGCCGCCTTCGAGGTACTCTACGATCAGGAGCGGCACTTCCCGCCAGTCTTCGGTACCAAGAATCATCGCGAGATTCGGGTGTGGCGAGATAGCAGCCATTGCACGCGCCTCGCGCTCGA
Organism: Chloroflexota bacterium; assembly: GCA_009377635.1. Classification (GTDB taxonomy): domain Bacteria; phylum Chloroflexota; class UBA6077; order UBA6077; family SHYK01; genus WHTR01. Next base: position 626 of record WHTR01000177.1, on the reverse strand, counting down.
GGCGCAGGATGCGGTCGCGTGTGAGGCGAGGCAACGCCTTGATAGCCACGCGACGGCCAAGCGTGAGATCGGTCGCAAGGTACACGAGACTCATTCCGCCCGATCCGATGAGACGCTCAACTCGGAATTTACCTCGAATCAGGAGCGGCACGGCAGTGGAGGCTGTCGGCGCGCCGCACTCACATGTCGTGTGGCGCGGGGGCCACATCTTGTGACAGGACGGGCACAGCGAGCCAGGTTCGTCATCCCAGTCAATCGTATGCGCACGTGGTCGGCGAGCGCCGCCAAGATATCGGAACGGTGGATCTCGCAGCGCCAGATTCTCGACCATCACGGCGGCCTGGCTCGCAAACGTACCGAGAAGCATGCGATCGTGAGCTGAGAACGACGTCTGACTCCGCTTCTGACCGACTGCGATGATGCCCAGGAGATGACCCGCGGATCCTGTCAACGGAAGCAAGAGCTCGAAACCATAGTCGTTCAGCCAACGCTTGTCCTCCTTTGGGAGCAGACGGCCGACCGGCCCGGATGCATCGACATCGGGAAAAATCTCTTCTCTAGCGAGTTGTAGAAGCTTCCCCAGTACGGACCTGGCATTGAGAGGACGCACCACATGTGTCGGCGAA
>WHTR01000176.1 GCA_009377635.1 Chloroflexota bacterium | reverse complement strand
CGCGCTTGCCCGGCGTCAGAACGATGTGACGGTGTTTCTCACCGACGACGCGCTCTCGATCGAGCAACTCGGTAGTCCGCCAAGGCTCCTCGACGAGCTGATGGCGGCGGGGGCACACGTCATGGCCGACGCCAGGATCGTGGAGCGCGGGTCGGGAGATGACCGCCGTCTTCCGCGTGCGACCGAGGAGGATCTTGCCGACTTGCTGCTGACATCGGGCCTCAACATCCGCTGGTGCTGACGGTGATCGATGGATCGACTCGTCGTCGTCGCTACATCGGGGGACCCCGCCACCCTGGCCGAGCTTGCGGCCACGTGCGCCGCCGCGGTGCGGGCCGGCACATCGGTCCGGGTCTTCTTCCGAGACGAGAGTATCCCGTCCATCTGCAAGCCATCGGTCGCCCGAGAGCTCGCGCCGGGCCCGGTCGCCGCGCCGGAGGATCTGGGCCTGTCGGACACGTCGGAGCTCGGCCCGGAATCACCCGTGCACGCAGCGCTCGACGAGCTGTCCGGCAGCGGCGATGTGCGTCTGTTCGCCTGCAGCTCGTCCCTGTACATCTGGGGCGTCGGCGGAGCGGATCTCATCCCGGCGATCTCGGGCGTTCGCGGGCTGGTTGCCTTTCTAGCCGAAGACGTGGCCGGGGCGGCGCGCGTGTTGACCTACTGACGGCCGGTACGGAGCTGCGCGCCGTATAATGAATTTCTGCTGATCTTGCGAAGAGGTGCATGATGCCGCGGGTGGCGATTGACCAGTTGGATCTCTCGCCGGGGAAGCGGACGCGATTGTACCGACTCCTCTATGACCACGGGCCCGGCCACGGACTCGGGATGTTCCTGCCCCTCGACCAGGGCCTCGAGCACGGACCACGCGACTTCTGGGACAACCCTGACGCGGCGGACCCTGAGTTTCAGCTCCGGCTGGCCGAGGAAGGCCACTACTCCGCGATCGTCCTGCAGGTCGGCCTGGCCGAACGGTACTTCGGTCGCTGGGCGGGACGTGTCCCGCTCGTGCTGAAGCTCAATGGCAAGACCGAGATCCCCTCTGACGACGAGGCCTTCAGCCCGCTCAACGCGTCCGTAGAGGACGCCGTGCGGCTGGGTGCCGACGCCGTCGGGTACACGCTCTACGTCGGATCGCCGTCTCAGGACCGCGACTTCATCCAGTTCTCCGGGGTCCGGCAGGAGGCGACGCGGCTCGGTATGCCCGTCATCGTGTGGTCGTATCCGCGGGGCAGATACGTGCAGTCGAAAGGCGGCCAGCTCACCTCGTGGGCGATCGAGTACGCGGCGCGCGTCGCGCAGGAGCTCGGCGCCGACCTCGTGAAGGTGAACCTGCCGGAGAACGATCCGGAGAACATCCGACTCACGCCCAAGCCGTACAGCGCGGCATCCTTCGACGAAGCGGAGGCGGTGCGACGCGTCATCTGGGCAGCGGGACGCGCGCCGGTACTGGTGTCCGGCGGGTCGAAGGTCGAAGAAGAGGACGTGATCCACAAGGCCCGGATCTCGATTCGCTCTGGGGCGACGGGCATCATCTTCGGGCGGAATATCTGGCAGCGCCCCTACACGGAGGCTCTGGGCCTCAGCCGAATCGAAGAGATCATCCGTGAAGAGGCCGGTGTGCTGGCCCGCGCGGGCGGGTAAGACACGTGCCCACGCTCTCCCGCGACCACATCCCCCTCTATGTCATCGGTCTGGGCCATGCGCTCACGCACTGGTTCCCCTCAAGCTTCTTCCTGATCCTGCCGATCCTGGCAGTTCAAGCGGATCTCTCGTACACCCAGGTCGGCGTGCTCATCACCATGCGGGGAGTCACCTCAGCGGTCGTGAATCTGCCCGGGGGCGCCCTCGTGGACATCGTCGGCCGACGCGGGCTGATCATGGCGTTGTCCCTTGTGTGGTGCGGCTTCCCGTATTTCGTGCTCGGGCTTTCGACAAACTACGCGGTGGTTCTCGCGGCGTCGGCCCTCATGGGTATCGGGAACAACGCCTGGCATCCCGCCGCAATCTCGGACCTGTCCGAGCGCTACCCGAATAATCGTGGCTACGCTCTCTCCATCCACGCCCTCGGGGCGAACCTGGGTGAGCTCCTCGGACCGCTGGTCACGGGCATTCTCGTCGCGGTCTTCTTCTACGCACACGTCATGATGGCGAACCTCATTCCGACCCTCGTTCTCGCGGCGCTGTTCTTTCTCTGGGCGCGCGGGGACGCATCCCGGCGTACGACGGTTAGCGAGCGGCTCTCGACAAAGGCCTACTGGCAGGGCGCCAAGCAGCTCGCGCGCAACCTGGGCATGATTCTCCTCTCGATCGTCGGCGGACTCCGGACGATGACGCAGCAGGGGCTGAGCACGTTCATCCCCTTCTACCTCATGGGCCTCGGCATGGGCCCGGCGCTCGTCGGCGTGTACCTGGCCGTGGTCCAGCTCGCCGGTCTCATCGCGTCGCCGATCTCGGGGATTCTGTCGGACCGGATCGGTCGGAAACCCGTGGTCTCCGGTGGGATGCTCGCGACGACGGTGGTGGTCGTCCTCTTCGCAAACGTGAGCGCGATTCAGATTCCTGGCATCGACTTCACGTGGATCTTCGTCGGCGTCCTGTCGCTGCTGGGTTTCTTCCTCTACGCGCTTCGTCCAGCCCTGCAGGCCTGGACGATGGATCTCGTGCCCAAAGAGATGGGGGGCTCGACCGTCGGCGTGATGTTCGGTGTGCAGGCGCTGTTCTCGTCGATTGCCCCGGCAGTCGGCGGCGTACTCGCGGACTCCTATGGGCTGCTGGCCACGTTTTACTTTCTCGCGGGCACGATCGTTGTCGCGAACATCATCGTCATGCTCATCCCCGATCGGTTGCTCGTGAGCGCGGCCGAACGCGAGGGCGCGCTGGCGCGGTCCGCTGAGCCCGGACGTGCGTAGGGGCGCGTCAATACGCAACGCGAAGAACTGAGGAAGTGAGAATGGCGGCGATTGACCAAGTCACACGGATTCGCGTCACCGTCACCGAGGAGCTACTCCCACGGGGCCACGAGTCCCACGGCACCCCAGACCCGGTGCGCAAGCGCATTTTTCTCTTCGGTTTCCCGGACGGAGACGCTGAGATCCACCAGACAGACTACGGGCACCCCGGCCGGATGAACCCGTGCTACCCGCAGAAGGTGCCCCCGCGGCTACAGCCACGGACTCCGCAGATACTCGCCGCCGCCGAGGCTCTCGCCCGTCTCATGTAGACCGGGTGGTAATTGGCAGCCGGCGGCGGATCAGATTGACAGCATGCGGATGCGCCCCTAGCGGCACGGCCGAAAACGCTGTTGTCATCCTGAGCGAAGCGAAGGATCCGTTCACTCGCGATCATTGGCGCTACGGATC
>WHTR01000175.1 GCA_009377635.1 Chloroflexota bacterium | reverse complement strand
CGGTCTCCTCTTCTTTCAGCTTCTGCAACGAAAAACGACCGCCCGAAACAGGCGGTCGCGCGATCAACTACCGTCGCTCACACCTGCGCCGGATGATTAAGGGCAAGCCCCCCGGCGGTCTCGGGTCGGCCGACAGGATACAGCCTCGACCGAACCACCCGACCCCGTTCCCGGAAGACCGAGCCCGATAACCGGCCACCGGAGGCCCGCTTCTAAACAACGAGCGTCTTCGCCGCCATCCTCCAAGAGCCTGCTGAGTATCCATGGGGACCACGGAAATCGATCGACGTGATTTAGTAGCCTGCTCTCCGCGGACGAAACTCGACAGATGGACGGACAAGGGAACGCACTGACCCGGGCCCGGGATGCTTACGCGGAAGGAGACCGGCCCACTGCTGCAGCGCACTTTGGGATGGTACCGGCGGAGCAGCTCACCGCCGATGACCACGCGGCCTACTTCTACACCGTGTGGTGGGTCGGGCACTCTGAGGACGCGCTGCGCCTGGGCGCTGCCGCGTTCGACGCCCTTCGGGCTGACTCTCAACCAGACGAAGCCGCCAAGGTCGCCTTCTATCTCGCGCTGCTCCACCTGTCACGCGGCGACGAACCGCAGACCTACGGCTGGGCAGGCCGCGCCGGGCGCGTCCTGGAGGGTGTCCCGGAGAACCCGGGACACGGGTACCTCCTCTTCCTCACCGAGGTGCAGGCAAACCTCTGGGTAGGCGAACCTGCGGCGGCAGTTGACGCAGCTCGCCGGGTACAGGACCTCGGTCGCCGGTTCCACGACCCCGACCTCGTGTCCGCGGGCCTCTATGGCGAGGGCCACGCTCTGATCAGGTTGGGCCAGGTGGTTGATGGCCTGGCACTGTTCGACGAGGCGATGGTGGGTGTCCTCGATGGCCAGGTCGCCTCCCTGGCCGCGGGCGCACTCTACTGTTACACGATCGGGGCCTGTGATGAGGTTGCCGACGTTGGCCGGATGAGCCGGTGGACGGAGCTGGCGGAACGATGGTTGGCCTCACAGACCGCGGCGTTTTGGTATGACGGGATCTGCCGGGTTTACCGTGCCCACCTGCAGCTACTGCGCGGCGAATGGGACGAGGCCGAGCGTGGTGCACGGCGAGTCGCTGTGGAGTTCGAGGGCAATCAGGTTTCCTACTCCGCGGAGGCTTGGTATGTCGTCGGCGAGGTGCGCCGTCTGCGCGGCGACCCGAGCGCCGCCGCTGCGTATGACGAAGCCCGCGCCCGGGGCCGAGACCCCCAGCCCGGACGGGCACTACTCCAGCTCCAGCATGGCGACGCCGCCGGTGCCGCCACGTCGATCCGCTCGGCTCTCGCGGCGGCGGGCACAGACCCGCTGCGACGGGCCCCGCTTTGTGCGGCGGCAGTCGCCATCGCGATCGCCGCAGGACAGCTGGAGGATGCCGCAGAAGCCGAGTCCGAGCTCACTGAGACGGCAGCGACGTACTCCACCTCCGGACTGAAGGCAATGGCGACCACCGCCCGCGGCGCAGTGTTGCTAGCCCAGGACCGAGCCGCCGATGCCCTCCATGTACTGCGCGACGCCTATCAGCGTTGGGTCGACCTCGGCGCACAACACAACGCCGCCGGCATAAATCTCCGGTTGGCCGATGCCTACCGGGCACTCGGCGACGAGATGTCCACTGCCGCGGAGATGGCGCAAGCGGAGGAGACCTATGAGCGGTTGGGAGTGCAACGGCCCGGGCCGGAAACGTCCCATGGTCTCACCCGGCGCGAATGCGAGGTGCTGGCGCTGGTAGCCGACGGACACTCCAACCGACAGATCGGCGAGGAGCTCTCTATCAGCGACCGCACCGTCGCCCGCCATCTGACAAACATCTTCCAAAAGATCGGGCTCACCAACCGGACCGAGGCAGCACGCTATGCCGCCGACCACGGGATCGCGACGTACCGGTGAGAGGCGCGGCTACGCAATACCACGTAGTCCCCGCGCAGAGGTTGGCCGATTTGACCGATGCGGAGCATGCGACCCGCTCCTTACCTTCTCGCTAGACACACCGAACCCTCAACCGAGGAGCGATGGAGGAACGATCATGACGGTCAAGGACGATCAAACGACTAAGGACATAGTCTCCGACGAGGGCGAGCTCGACGGTCTACGGGTCCTTCCGGTCGAGGGCAGCGACCTCACCTACCAGGTGAGCGGCGACGGTCCGCCGGTTCTGCTCATCCATGGCGTTCTCGGGGTGTTGGAGGTGTGGGCTGACATACGGGATGCCCTCGCCACCACCCACCAGATCATCAGCTACGACCGCCGTGGGCATGGCCGGTCTCCGAACGGCACCCCGGACGTACGGGTCCACGCCCGCGACGCGGCGGAGCTCATCGAACGCGTCGCCGGGGAGCCGGCGATCGTCGTGGGTTGGAGCGGCGGAGCGAATGTTGCGATGGAGCTGATTCGAGCCCATCCCGAACAGGTCGGGGCGGCCATTCTCGTCGAGCCGGGATTCCACGGTTTCCCTGGTCCTCGCCTGGTGCTGAAGCTGCACCTGCAATGGTTGCGAGGCCACGACCGGGCGGCTGCGGAAGCCCTCGGCCGATATTTCTTTGCACGCCGCAGCGGGGGCAACGGCTGGGACGAAATCGACGACGGCCGCCGCGAGTTGCTACTCGGCGACGCTGAGGGCCTGCGTGGGGAGCTGAGGCCGCTGCACAGGTTCGGTCTCAGCCTGTTCCACATCATAGGGAAGGAGGTCGCGGACTGGTCGGTTCCCATGACTTACCTGATCGGCAGGGACACCGTCCAAATGCTGGAGAAGTGCCACGGTCGCCTCACGAGCGCAGCACCCCAGATCCGCACCGTCGAGGTTCCTGGCGCCTGTCACCTGATCCCCTGGGAGCAGCCCGATGCAGTTGTCCACGCGGTCCACTCAGCCGTGCCCGCGTGAGTCAAGATTGGGGTCACGATCGCACCGAATCCGTGCTCTACGCGCTCGAACACGCGATCGCGACCTCCCACTCGACATCAAGGTGATCAGTTGGTCGGATGGTGCTCCGGGAAGAGATGTTCCGCCGTGCCGCCGGGGGCCGCGAGGTCGGATACGACCTCTTCGGCGACCCAGTCCGGGGTTCAGGACGAGGCCGCGATCTCTTCTAGGCGCTCCTCGACGTCGCGAGCTCGGGCCGGGTCGATCCGGATGCCGGGACCCATCGTGGTCGACAACGTGATGCTCTTCATGTAGCGACCCTTCGCTGCGGCCGGCTTCGCTCGCAGCAGCTCGTCGATCACGGCTGCGTAGTTGGCCGCGAGGTCGAGGTCTTCGAAGGAGCGCTTGCCGATGATGAGATGGACGTTACCGTTCTTGTCGGTGCGGTACTCGACC
>WHTR01000174.1 GCA_009377635.1 Chloroflexota bacterium | reverse complement strand
GATATCTCCCACTCGTGGATGTTCGTGGTGTGCATGATATTCCCGGTGTGCGGCGACCCCGTGATCGGCACCCACCCCCGGAATCCCGCAACGGGAACCGCCTGAAGCTCGTACTGGATGGGCAGCGCGGGCAGCTCGGCGGAGAACACGCTGAGCAATTGACGCTCGAGCTGGAGACGCTGGCCCTCGTCCAGCGCGGTTCGGATCCGCGCGCCAACATCATCCCACTCCGGACTTGAGAACGCGCCACGGTTCGTGCCGGACCAGCGATTGGCAGGGGCGGGGATCTGCTCGGTCGCGAAACGGCGGACGGCGCTCACCCCTCCCATCGGGTTCCCGTTGACGGCGACGCCAGTGAAGTTCGCGCGGGCCTCCGGGTCGCGCAGCAGGGCATCCGACAGCACCTCGAGGTGGCCCTCGATGCCGATGGCCTCCCAGTCCTGTTGGATGATGGTGGCCTCCTTCTCCCCGGCTCCTTCACCGGGCCGGATCTGGAGCGCGAGGCGCTGCTCGGCCCTCTGGAGAACGCCGTCCGGCCCGGGGGTCCAGCCGAGGTCCGCCAGCAATGCGGAGGCTCGCCCCGGGTCGAACGAGTACTCGAGGATGACGTCTCTCACCTGTGGATACAGGGCCGATCTCGAGTAGACCCAGCTGTGGGCCACCTCACCGTACTCACCCTGAAGACTTTGGGTGAGCTCCTCGCGGTTCATCGCCACGAGCAGCGCCTGCCGGAAGCGCACATCCCGCAGGTCGGCGGGCTGGGCGAGCGCGCCCTTCTGCGGTTCCATGAACCGCCACCGCACGCGCTCGATCACCACGTCCCCCGTGCCGGTCGCCTGCCATTGCTGCCTGACCGATGCCAGCTGGTCCCAATCCGGCCCGCCGGTCGGGAGGAAAACATTGATCGACCCGGCGAACAGGTTGGCAATGGCCGTGTTCGCGTCGCCGACGAACATGACGCGAATGCGGTCGATCTTCGGTCGACCAAGGAAATAGCCGTCGTTTGCCACCACTTCCAGGAACGACCCGGACTCCCACCGCTCCATCTTGAATGGGCCGAGGCCGACGTAATCGCTACTGAAGTAGGGTTGCGCGATCAACGTGTCTTTGCTCTCGCGGTACGGGAGCTCGACGAGGTGCTTGGGCAGCGGATAGAACTCCCGGTGCTCCAGACGATCCGCGAACGCATAGGTTTGCCGCCAGGTCGCGACGGCAGTCTGCGAGTCGACCGCTGCGATGCCCTCGATGAGATTGACTGCCGTCCGGTTCCCATTGGGAATGTCAGGATCACGGCCCACCTCCCAGGAGAAGGCGATGTCTTCGGCTGTGAAGGGTGCGCCATCGTGCCAGGCCGCGTTGGAGCGAATCCGGTACGTGACCTCCATCGTGCCGTCGTCGAGCACCTTCCAGGTGCCCTTCTCCACAGCCGGCAGCTCCGCGAGGAGGCGAGGCTCCGCCTGCCCGTCGGGACCGATGTTCGCGAGATACTGATTGACCATGTGCCCGAGCTCGCGGGAGCCGCTGCCCCCGCCGCCGTTGATGCCATCCCACATGTTCTTGGGGTCCTCGTTGATCGCGGCGACGAGAATCCTAGGGCCCGAGCGGGCACTATCCGAGCTCCCTGAGCCGGGACTCTGGGCCGACGGGGCCGCCGGGCCACAGGCCGCAAGCATCACTGCACACAGCACACCGGCGGAAACGAGCACCTTCATCGTCGCCCTCCTCGCGAGCTGTTCAGCGCGATACCGAAACGCATCGAAAACGACCGATCACCGTCGGTGTGAACGGCGGGCCCAGATTGCGGACAAGCGGCCTGACCTGCGGAGCGGCGGCTCGCGGTCCACGCACGACGGAACGCCATCGCCATCATATCACGCCTGTGTTAGGGCCGCCGCCGAGCTACGGTGCCTCTAGCCCGTGCTGCTCGAGCAGCGCCGCATCGCGCAGCACGATATCCGAGGGCCCGTCAGCCACGATCCGTCCCTCGTCCATGATCACCGTGCGAGGCAACAGCTCCTGAACGAGCCGCATGTCGTGCGTAGCGACAAGCGCGGAGACCGGCAGGTCCGCAAGCAGCCGGATCAGCGTCCGTCGGGCGCGAGGGTCCAGGCCGGCTGTGGGCTCGTCGAGCGCCAGGAGCACCGGCTCCATCGCCAGGACCGTCGCGATCGCGATCCGCTTCTTCTCCCCCACACTCAGATGGTATGAGAGGCGCTCCGCATAGCCTGCCATGCCGACCTGGTTGAGGGCGCGTGCCGCTCGGACACACACCTCCTCCTCCATGAGCCCCATGTGGAGTGGCCCAAACGCAACGTCCTCGAATACGGTCGGCGAGAAGAGCTGGTCGTCCGGGTTCTGGAAGACCAGACCGATCTGCGCGCGAATCGAAGGCAAGTGCTGCTCCACGACCGGCAGCCCCAGCACCTGGATGTCGCCGTGGCCCCGTAGGATGCCGTTCAAGTGCAACATGAGCGTGCTCTTGCCGGCGCCGTTCGGACCCACGAGGGCGACGCGCTCGCCCGGGAAGAGCGCAAGCGACACGTCGCGCAGCCCAGGCTGTCCGTCTGGATAGGTAAAGGAGAGGTCGCGTACCACGAGGACGGGCGCCCCATCCGTCGAGGATGTATCTGTGGGAGGCATCCTCAGGGCTGTGCCCGGCACTGACGCATCGATTCCTTTAGGATCCACGGCTTCTCCAGAACGGATGATGCGAGATATGCTATGAGACCAGCCCTCGCACGTCGAGCCGGGCGATTGTCTGGAGGAGGGCGATATACACGACCGTGGCGCCGGCGACGGCCCAGGTGCCAGGTGACACGGTAGGGGGATGCAGCGCCATGGGCTCCCCACGGTAGCCGCGTGCCAGCATGGCTCCATAGATGCGCTCACTCCGCTCAAAGCTGCGCAACAAGAGCTGTCCGACCATGTGACCGGCAACCGCTGCGTGCCAGAGCGCCGCGCGGCTACCACGCGGCCCTCGGCCGGCGCTCCGGGCCGCTCGTGCGCGGAGCAGTCGACTCGCTTCATCCGCCAGGACGGACAGGTAGCGGTAGGCGAGCGAGATTGTGCCGATCAGCGGTCGTGGGAGGTGCAAGTGCTCCAGTGCGTGCAGCAATACGGCGAATGGCGTCGTCGCAACGAGGAGGATCGCCATCTGGACCGAGAGCCAGCTTCGTGCCAGGATGCTCGTGAAGCGCAGGAAGCCGGCGTCGGTCGCCGTCACGGAAAGTGGTCCGACTACCCATTCACCGATCGGCCTCCCCGGCATGGTAAAGACGATCGACACCGCGACGAGCATGAGCGGCGGGCCGAGTACGTGAGGCCGAGGCATGCCACGTGGTTGACCAGCAGCACGAATGCCCACGCCAGCAACAAAGCGGACCAGGCGCCGTCAGGAATCGCGACATTAGATAGGACGACGAGCACCGTCACGATGATCTTCACCCGCGCGTCAAGGCGATGAATCGGACTCTGGGCGTGGACGTAGCGGTCGAGGGTGGAGGGAAGCAT
>WHTR01000173.1 GCA_009377635.1 Chloroflexota bacterium | reverse complement strand
CGTCGTTCCCCTCGGTCCCGGACTCGGTCCCCTGGCGATCCCTATGCCGCTTGGCCGCACGACGACCGGTTCCACCGGCGCGGGCGCGTCCCACGAGATGGGGGCGCCCTCCTCCACAACCGTCCTGACGCGGTGGTGGTAGGCCGAGCTGACCACATCGAACTCGCCCGCGGTGAGCATCTCGACCAGCAGGGTGTGGCCGTCGATCGGAGTAGCGTTCTGTGCACCCTCGCGGAAGCGATCGACCGCCTCTTCCTCGCTCAGGCCAAGCTCGTCCATGAAGTATTCCTTGACCAATGTGGCGAACCAGTCGTAGTCGCCGATCTCGATGCCCCACTCACCATCGAACGCGAGCACGTCCTCCCAGGTCTTCGGCGCGTCTTGCAGGCTCAAGCGATCCGTATTCCACACGGCGATGTAGACGTTGGAAGAGCCCGCCGCCCAGTTGTCGAACACGGCCTGGTCGGGGAAGTCCTCCAGGTAGGGCGACTGCAGCGGGAGCAGCATGCCCTCGTCGTCGATAAGGGCCATCTCGGTGCCATCCATGACGACGGCGTCGGCGCCGGCAAACCCTGCGCTTGACTCTTGAAGCAACCGATTGCGAATCGCGCTCGCATTAGCGCGGTAGTGGCTGATCTCCAGGCCCGTCAACTCGTTGAACCGTGATGCCAGCGCCTCCGCGTCGTCAGGGTTGGTGGATGCGTACAGGTCGAGAGGCTCCTCCTCCCGGGCGATCTCGATCAATCGCTCCCGCCTCTCCTCCCGGTCGAGGCCTTCGAGTTCGGCGTAGAGTTCTTCGAGGCGGTCCGCGGAATCGTCCTCGTCCCCCGGAGCAGTCGAATCGCCGCCGTCGTCGCTGTCACCGATCCCGACTTCGTCCGTGGCGGTTGGTGCGCCGGCGCATGCGCTGATGAGGATGAGGCCAACAGTCATCACCGCCGGCAGTTGCAGTCGCCCCGCCTGTGCCCTCGTCCGCATGCCCGCATCCTTTCCCGCTGAACACGTCCCCGATCTGATGACGGCGATAGCTGATCTACCCGTTCTGATGCTATTCCTGGTCACCCTCGTGCGGGCGAATACCGTCTCGGATGGTAAGAAGCAGTTCATAGGCGGAAGCCGCCCTACGAGGATGTGCGCCTATTCTACGGAATCTCGGGCTCACGGCGATTGTCGCCGAATTCGTCACTGATAGAGGGTGAGCAGGTGGAGAGGAGTCGGGCGACGTCGAGAGCCCAGTGGATGTCTCAGATGTCGGAGCGCTCCGGTTGACAGCACCAGGTCCCGAGTCACTCACCTCAACTTCACCATTATATGGCGAAATTTCAGAGCAACTTAGCCACGACTCGCGCGAGAAGTGGCCGGCCGTCAACGAAGAGCTCCTGCGAGGAGCTGCGGCGGGCGGCCGCGGGCTTCGTCGGGTACAGCAGCACCACGGCCGGTGACCGCGTGCTGATGCCATCGACAGCCACTACGGCCTGCGGGTTGTGGATGCTGGTGCACGGCAAGGGCGGGGGGATCCCGCAGACGCCTCACCGCTACGAGGCGTTTCCCTGGCTGCAGGTCGAGCAGTTCGCCATTACGGCCACGACGTACCCGCGACCGCTGCACGTCCTCGTCAACAACAAGCTGTGGTCGACCATCTCCAAGCGCGGACGGGGTGGCCGGGTGACGCTCACCGATCCGGAGGGGACCGAGCTTCGCTACACGCTGTTCGCCGACTACTTCGACGGCACCCGGCGGGGCTACGCGGACACGCCCTGGTGGGGGCATGTCATGGCGCATGCTTCCACGCCGATCCTTCCCCAGGAGGACGCAGAGGGGATCGTGCGGGGCACCACGAACCACTTCTCGCGGCCGTTCCCGAGCATCGAGCTGGAGGTGCACGGCGGTCGCGTCGAACGGGTACTCGGCGGTCGGGCGCGTTATCCATCTGGGTTTCGGCGCCCGCTGGCGTGGCGCCGAGGAGCGGTGGGCGGGTGCGAACGGCATCACGTAGGGCCACCTGCACGTACACCTGCTGTTCCCGACGCTCCTCATCGACGCGCTGGACGGGCAGCGGCTCACGGTCATCGACCACGGCCAGTTCCTGGTCCTCGACGATCCCGAGGTCCGCGAACTGGCTGCCGAGTACGGGGATCCTGACGAGGTGCTGGCAGAGGACTGGATCCCGAGCATCCCCGGCATCTCGGCGCCGGCGCCTACGCCGACTAAGCCGCGGACCCAGCCTCGTTCGTCTTTCGTCTACTGAGGCCGGCAGCCCCCACAACCCTAAGTGGAACGAGTGAACGTGTAGACGCGGCTAGCCGTACTACCACGCGTCTCATGTTGTGAGCCTATTGCCTTGCCCTATTGAAACCCTTAGCATAGTTTGTTGAAACAGATGTGCATATAAGTGGACACCCTCGCGGTGGTATCTCATATCAACGGGATCAACAACATCTGACTTGATGAGGAGGCACAGCGACATGGGTATGTGGCCGGACGGCAAGACGGTGGCTTTGGGTTTTATCGTCCCCTGGGAGCGCTGGCCGGACGACCTTGGAAGCTCAAGGTCGCACCAGCGCACAAGCCAGCGACCGCTGCCGCCGGGCGCCCGCTACGACCGCGACATGTGGGCGATTTATGACCATCAGTATGGCGAGACGCAGGGTGTCAGGCGACTGTTGAACCTGTTCGACGACCATGGCGTTAAGGCTACGTTCGTCATCAACGGCATGCGCGTCGAGGAGAGCCCCGACCTTGCTCGCGAGGTCCAAGCGCGTGGCCACGAGATGGCCAGTGAAAACTACCTCCACGAGTACGCGGTGATGCACGACGTCGACGACGAGCGCAAGTCCCTGCAAGCCACCGTCGAGGCGTTCAACAACGTCCTCGGGCAGCCCCCGACGGGATATATCTCTCCGGGCCACCGGCCGACGCCGAACACGGTGCCGTTGCTGTTCGACCTCGGGTATCGGTGGGACGCGGACTTCCAGTTCGACGACGTACCCTTCGTCATCGCAGACGGTGAGCGCCGCATGGTTGGAATGCCGTATGCCCATGTCAGCGACTACCACACGTACGCGAGCAACGCGCGCACACCGCGCCAGGTCCTCGAGATGCTTCGCGATGAACTCCGTGCCCTGCGCCGAGAGGGGCTACGCGGAGATCCCAAGATGATCGGCTACGCCATGCATCCGTACATCTGCCATGGATTTCGCACGGAGATCATCCACGAGTTTCTGTCGGAGGTCGGGGATCTCGGGGACGTCTGGATCGCGACTCGCAACGAGATCAGCGACTGGGTTCTGACGCACGAGAAGGAATACGCGTCCTTGACCCTCGACGAGATCGTGGCGCAGTTCCCTCCGGGATGAGCCTGCCGCGCGAGGTCGTCCGGTGACCTCTCTTGATCTCGCACTCCAAACGATGGAGAAGGTGCACAGGATGCTCGACCAGTTGCAGTTCGACCAGGAGGCGGTGGTCGTCACCGGGGGCGCGGCGGGGATCGGGCTCGCCACTTGCCAGGTCCTGGGCGAACTCAACGCAACCGCCCTGCTGGTCGACGTCGACGACAGCGCGCTGGAGCGCGCGGTTGACGAGCTCGGGCGCGAAGGCCTCCGGTGCCGTGGGTATCGAG
>WHTR01000172.1 GCA_009377635.1 Chloroflexota bacterium | reverse complement strand
CCCGGAGGTCGGACAGCATCGGGATGTGGGGAGACCGACTCTCGACCGCCCGAGATAGCTGCGAAAGGGCCAGGACCGGGACCTGCAGCTCGCGTGCCAGCCCCTTCAGGGAGCGGGACACTTCAGAGATCATCTGGACGCGGTTCTCGGGGACGGTCCCCCCCACGAGCTGCAGGTAATCGATGATGACCATGTCTAGCGGATGCTCCGCGTGCAGGCGCCGCGCCTTGGCCCGCAGCTCGTTGATTCCGATGGATGGGGTGTCGTCGATGTAGATGGGGGCGGCGGAAAGGGCTTCCAGCGACTCGCCGAGCTTTCGGATGTCGGCGTCCGTGAGCCGCCCCTCGCGAACTCGGCTGGAGTCGACACCGGACTCGGTGGAGAGAAAACGCTGGGCCAGCTGCCAGCGGCTCATCTCGATGCTGAAGATAGCCGTCGTGAGGTTGAAGCGGACCCCGGCGTTCCGCGCGATGTTCAGTGCGAGGGCAGTCTTTCCCAGGCTGGGGCGGGCGGCGAGGATCACGAGGTCCGATCGCTGAAATCCGCCCAGGAGCCGGTCCAGGTCGACGAATCCCGATGGGACACCAGCAGCCGCGGCACCGGCCTCCGGGCCGAGCTGGACCTGCTCCAAGTACTCGGCGAGCACCTCGCGGATGTGCAGAAACTCGCGGGAGGCCCGATACTGGGTCACAGAGAAGAGCGCCTGCTCTGCGCGGTCCAGGGCCTCGTGCACGTCCGCCGCGTCCCCGTAGCCGATGGCGGCGATTCGACCTGCCGCTCCGATGAGCCGCCGCATGAGCGCGGTGCGCTCCACGACCCGGCCGTAGTGCTCGACGTGGATCGAGGTCGGGACGACCGTCAGGATGCGGGAGAGGTAGGCTACGCCTCCGCAGGCCTCAAGCTGCCCCGCGCGCTCCAGCTCGTCGCACACCATGACGAAATCCGTCGGGTGGCGCCGCTCCAACAGGCGCACCATCGCCGCGTAGATCTCGCGGTTGCGCGGATGGTAGAAGTCCTCGGGTCGCAGGAAGCCGGTGACGGCCTCGATGGCCTCAGGGTCGATGAGGAGGCTCCCCAGGACGGACTCCTCTGCTTCCGTGTTGTGGGGAGGGAGCGGTTCGAACTCCCGCTCGGGGAGGAGCGCCTCGACAACCATGTTTCCCCCTGCCCCCAACACCTAGCCTTGTTCGGGTTGGACGACGACGGTCAGGTCTGCGGTCACGCTCGGCGCCACGTGTATTCGGACCGAGTGGTCGCCGAGCTGGCGGATGGGCTCGTCCAGAGCGATCTGACGTTTGTCCACCGGCCGACCCAGGGCGCGGGACAGCGCCTCTGCAATATCGGCGGATGTGATCGACCCGTAGAGACGCCCCTGCTGGCCAGTGTGGGCCCGAACGGTGAGTGGCGCGTCGGCGATGCGCTGCGCCAGTGCTTCGTGCTCAGACCGCAGGCGGGAGTGCTGCCGAGTTTCAGCGGCCTTCCGCGCCTCCACATTCTCCATCGCCGTCCGCGTGGCTGGCGCGGCAAGTCCCCGGGGAATTAGATAGTTGCGACCGTACCCGTCGGCAACTTCTTTGATCTCCCCCGCCTTTCCCAGATTCGGCACATCCCTCCGGAGAACAACCTTCATCGTGCAACTCCGATCTGCGGCGCCAGTGCGTGCCCCGTCACCGAGGGTGAGGACCTGTGTGTCGGTACGGCCGCTCGTCGCCCGATAGCATTTTAGAACAAATGATCTCACAATGGAGTCACGTCGGGGCTCCGGGTCTCACAATTATCTCGCAATCCCCCGACGCGGAACCGCCAGCCCCCCGTCGCATTGTCACAAGTCTTGCAGCCGTAACAGTTCTGCAATGGTTATCCGCCGGGTTCTCGACTGGGTCTTCCACAGGAGCTGTGGATACATGGTCAGGGTGACAGCTCACGATCTTGTAACCTACCATCAATTGCACGGGGCATGCTCCGCGTGCGGGAGTGGGAGTCAGATGTGATGCGAAAGCTCGCCGTGGTCCTCCTCTCGGGCGGGCTGGATTCGACGACCGCCGCCGCCTTGGCGCGCGAGCAGGGGTTCGAGGTGACGGCGCTGACCGTGGACTACGGGCAGACCCACCGGCGCGAGATCGATGCTGCCCGGCAGGTGGCGCGCGCGCTCGACATCGCCCACCACCTGTTCGAGGTTCCCCTCTTCAGGGAGATCGCGTGGTATTCGGCGCTGACGGGGAGCGATCGATATGCGACACCCATCAACCGGTCACCCCTCGAGATGGCCGGCGCCATCCCGCTGACCTACGTCCCGCTGCGGAACACGTTTCTGCTGACGCTGGCCGCGGCCGGCATCGAGAGCCTGGCCCTCCACCTCATCGAGGCGGACCGCGTTGCCCCATCAGACCTCACCGCGTCGATCTTCATCGCCGCCAACGCCATCGACTACAGCGGCTACCCGGACTGCCGGCCAGCGTACTACGCCGCGGCGGCGGAGACGATCCGTCTGGGCAGCAAGCTGGGAACCCACTACGGCGTACCGATCCGGATCGAGACGCCGCTCCTCGACAAGACGAAGGCGGAGATCGTCCGTTTGGCCCTTGCGCTGGGCGCGCCCCTCGACGACACATGGAGCTGCTACGCGCCAGGGCCGCGGCCCTGCGGCCGGTGCGACAGTTGCCTGCTTCGGGCGAAGGGATTCGCCGAGGCAGGCGTCCCCGACCCGGCCCTGGTGACGCCGGGAACGGCCGACGCGGCGACCGACCTGCATGTGTGACCCATCGCGACCGACACGCGGCGCCGGCTAGCAGCGGCTGCAATGCGAGGCGGTCTGGCGCCGGGGGAGTGGACGGAGCGTGCTGAAGCTCAGCAGGTTGCCGAATGGCGAGCCAGAGATCTTTGCGTCGATTCAGGGCGAGGGTGTCACGTGCGGTGTCCCCAGCGTTTTCGTCCGGCTCGCGCTCTGCAACCTCGCGTGCCATTGGTGCGACACGCGATACACGTGGGACTGGGCACAGTATGACCGAATCGCCGAGATCATCCCAGTTCCCTCCGGCGAGGTGGCCGAGCGCATCCTGAAGCGCGCGGAGGGCTCCGGCGGTCGAATCCGAACGGTCGTCATCACCGGCGGGGAACCGCTGCTCCAGCAGCGTGAGCTCGTCGCGCCAATGGCGGTGCTCGCAGGCGTCGGGCTGCGCCTGGAAGTCGAGACGAACGGCACAATCGTGCCCGCCTCCGAACTGGGAGGGCTGGTCGCGCAATGGAACGTTTCCCCGAAGCTCGCGAACTCCCAGAACCAGCCGTCGCGCCGAACGGTTCCATCCGCGCTCGCCTGGTTCGCCTCGCGGAGCAACGCCTATATGAAACTCGTCATCGCTGAGCCCGGCGACATCGATGAGGCGAACGCCCTCGTCGACCGCTTCGCGTTCCCGCGGGACCGCGTGCTCCTCATGCCGGAGGCGGCAGATCCGACGGCGCTCGCCCAGCGTTCGAGCTGGCTGGTCGAGCGCTGCTCCGAGGCGGGCTATCGGTTCAGTCCGCGGCTCCAGGTACTCCTCTGGGGGGGCGCCAGGGGGCGCTGACGGTCACGCGGTCGATCCTGCTGCCGCTAGCCGGATCCGGATCGCTTTGGAGTATCATTGTCGTCGCATCAAAATGCCGCGGATGTATCCTCGCGAGAGCAG
>WHTR01000171.1 GCA_009377635.1 Chloroflexota bacterium | reverse complement strand
AGTTGCAGCCCGGCGACATCGTGTTCTTCGAAAACACGTACATGCCCGGGCTGTCGCACAACGGGATCTACATCGGAGGCGACCAGTTCATCCACGCGGCGGATCCGTCGACGGGCGTAACCGTCTCCAGCCTGTCCTCGTCCTACTGGGCGAGCCGGTGGTTCGGTGCGACCCGTGTCTGGTAGGACGCGGGCCGAGCCTACCCGTTCTTGTATTGGACGCCGAAACCGCCCTTTGGGTAGCGCCACTCGATGTTGAAGTAGGGGCAGCCGATGCGACATGCGCCGCACTCGACGCACTTCTCGTAGCCGACGCTAATCCTCTGGTCCTTCAGCTCCCACGTGTAGACGTTGACCGGGCAGAAGATCGTGCACGGCTTGTCGGTGCAACGGGCGCACATCTGCGGGTCGAGGACGATGAGATGCGACTGGTCCTCGTCCGTCTTGAATCGGACGTTGTAGAGCTTCTCTTCAACCCGCGCGCCGTGTGCCGGGGCCCGCAGATTAAACGTCGTCTCAGTGCTTGCCATTGCTCACATTCTTTCTGTCATGTCTGGTCACCCCTGTTGCCCCCAATGAGGCAGGTCACCCCTTCTAGTATAGACCAGGGCCTGCCTACGTTAAGGATCGAAGGGCGCCCACGGCGTCGCGGACCAGCTTCCATGGCCTACGCCGCGCGAGCAGCCGCCGCATGATCTTCCGCTGCTTGTCTTGCTTCGGCACGCTGTTGACGGAGAGCAGCTCGTGCGCTGCGTCGGCGAGCATCTCGGGATAGAGTTCGAGGAACTCGCTGTTCCGCTGGAAAAAGCGCGACGTCCGGCTGTACAGATGGAGGTCCTTCATGATGAAGCTCTCGTCGAGCAGCGCGTTGTAGCGGGAGAGGGTGCGAACTGAGTAGTCTCCCTGTTCGTGAGCCTCCATCACGGCCTGAGCCGCAAGCTTGGCCGAGATCAGTGCGAGGTTCGATCCCTCCCGGTAGATGGCGTTGCTCATGCCGGCAGCGTCGCCCACGACCAACATGCCGTCGGTGGAGACGGGCGGCATTGCGGCTGCTCCACCTTCAGGGATCAGGTGGGCCATGTACTCTTTCGACTCGCCCCCCTCGAGGAGCCGTCTGATCATCGGGTGCGTCTTGAACCGCTCCATCAGGTCGTTGGGATTGACCCCCTTCCGAATGAAGTCCGAGAGGAGGGCGCCAACGCCGACGGACAACGAGTCGCGGTTTGTGTAGATGAACCCGTACCCAAGCATGCCGATCGTCGAGTCGCCGAAGATCTCGATGGTGGCCCCTTCGTTCGCGTTCAGCAGGAAGCGGTCTTCGATTTTCTCGCGGGGCAGGTTGACGATCTCCTTGACGGCCAACGCGACGCGGTTCGGCGGGAGCTCGCCGTGGAGCCCCGCCTTCTTGGACAGCAGCGAGTTGACGCCGTCCGCCGCGATGACGACGTTGGCGTACACGTCACCGTCCTCTCGTCCGGTTCGGACACCGACGATCCGCCCGTTCTCGCGAATCACGTCCTCGACGACCGTGTTCGTGATAACCAGCGCACCGGCCGCGGTGGCCTGGTCCGCGAACCACTTGTCGAACTTCACACGAAGCACGGTGAAGGCGTTGAATGGCTCCTCGGCATAGCGCAGCGACTTGAAGCCGGCCTGGACGAGCGAGTCCGGGGTGATCAGCCACAAGCGCTCCTCGACGATGGGGCGCTCGACGGGCGCCTCCCGCCACCAGCCGGGGATCACTTTCTCGGTCGGTTGTCGGTAGAGAACGCCCCCCATGACGTTCTTCGTCCCGGGCTCGTCCCCTCGCTCGATGCAGATGACATTCAATCCGGCCTTTGCCAGGAGGTACGATGCGGCCGTTCCGGCGAGGCCGGCCCCTACCACGATGACGTCATATCGGTCAGCCAGAGCGATCCTCCTTCTGGGATCTCGGTGGTGGCGGTTCGAGACCGTTCGCACTCTCCGTGCCTCGTTCGGGTCCCGAGTGGCCATCGGCTGAGGGCTCGGCCAATCGCTCCCTCAGCCGTCGTGTGAGGGCCGGTACGATCTGGAACATATCGCCGACAATCGCGTAGTCAGCGATCTTGAGGATGGGGGCCTCCGCATCGCTGTTGATGGCGATGATGATGTCGGAGTCTTGCATCCCGACGAGGTGTTGGATGGCACCCGAGATGCCGCAGGCGATGTAGATCCGCGGCCGTACCGTCTGGCCCGTTTGCCCCACCTGGTGCTGATAGGGAATCCAGCCGGCCATGACCGCCGCTCGGGAGGCGCCCACGACGCCCCCGACGACCTGTGCAAGCTCGAAGAGCATGTCGAATGCCTTCGGGCCGCCAAGGCCGCGGCCGCCGGCGACGATGATCTCCGCGTTGGAGAGGTCCACATGCCTCGACTCGGGGATGAACTCGAGCACCCGGGTCGGAACGTCGTTCTCGGCCACGCCCAGCGGCTCCTCGATGATCTCGCCTCGCCGGGACGGGTCCGGTTCCGGCGTCGGGAACACCCCCGGCCGACACGTCGCCATCTGGGGACGATGCCGCTTGCACAGGATCGTAGACATGAGCTTCCCGCCGAAATCCGGGCGGCTCGCGTGGAGGAGGTGGCCGTCCTGCTCAATGGCGAGCTGCGTCGCGTCGGCGGCGAGCCCTGTCCTCGCCACGGTGGCAACGGCGCCCGCCACGTCCCGGCCGTGAACCGTCGAGCCGTACAGAACGACCTCGGGCCTGTACTTCCGAATGAGCTGTGCGACGGCCGAGGCGTACGGCTGTGTGCGATAGTCGCGCAGGATGGGGTTGTCGATCAGGTAGACGGTGTCCGCGCCGCAGGCGATGGCCTCTTGGCAGAGGTGGCCGACATCAGACCCGACGACGACCGCGCCGACGGGCACGCCGATCTGCTGGGCGAGCTCTCGACCGACTCCGAGGAGCTGCCACGAGACTGGCGCGGCGATTCCGGCACGGTGCTGGACATATACCCAGACGCCGCGGTACTCCGAGAACGCAGGGGTCTGATCTGCTGTCGTGGCCGCTGGGGCAGTCATGCGCGCACCTTCAAACCGAGAAGAATGTCGGCGAGCTCCTCTGCCGCCCGTCCGGCGTCCGACCCGTCCACACGTCGGATCGTGGACCGCTGCCGTGGCGGGGGCGCCCAGACCTTGCTCACGATGGTCGGTGACCCTCGGAGGCCGATGTTCGGATCTTCATCACCGATCCCGAGAGCGGCCTTGTCCCACACGACGGGCTTGTACCGTGCTGCGCGAACCATGTTCGGAAACGTAGCGTAGCGTGGAATATTGATGTCCCGGGTGCAGGTGAGAACCGCCGGCAGCCGCGAACGGACGATCTCTCGACCGCCTTCGACCAGCCGCTCGACGACAACGAATCGCCCGAGCTCGATCTCATCGATCTTCAGAACCGATGTCAGTTGTGGCCAGTCCATCCGGGTGGCGACGCCCGGCGGCACCTGGCCGGTGTCTCCATCCAGCGCCTGCCGGCCGCAGAGCATGATGTCGACGGGCTCCTCCTCGTTGAGGCGCACGAGCGCCTTCCACAGGACGTACGACGTGGCCAGCGTGTCCGCTCCGGCGAATCCCCGGTCCTGGCAGAGAACCGCGACGTCGGCTCCGTAGGAGATGGCCTCTCGCAGGGCGTCCATTGCCTGCGGCGGGCCCATAGTGATCACCGTGACGCGCCCGCCGAAGCGCTCCTTCAAGCGGACCGCTTCCT
>WHTR01000170.1 GCA_009377635.1 Chloroflexota bacterium | reverse complement strand
TCGCTGCCGTCGACCGCCTCTTCGATCACCACCTTCGAGTCGTACTGCCTTGCGGTCTCCACCGCACGCAGCAGTGCTGCTTTTTGAGACACCTTGCTGACGCCGAAAGAGGAGCCCGAACGGGCCGGCTTGACGAAGACGGGATAGACGAGCCGGTCGGCATCGATGTCCTCGTTCGCCGTGACGGTCCGGAAGTCGGGCGTTGCGACCCCCGCGCTTCTGGCGACGATGTACGTCAGGGACTTGTCCATGCACAGGGCAGAGCTTTGGACATCGCAGCCCACGTAGGGGATGCCGGAGAGCTCCAACAACCCCTGCATCGCGCCGTCCTCGCCGAGCTTGCCGTGCAGGACTGGCAGCACCACGTCCAAGCTGATCGTCTCGTAGCGCCCCTGCTCCAGCACGAGCAATCCGCGCACGCTTGTGTCCGGCGACAGCACGGCCGGACGGCAACTTCCGTTTTCCCAATCTGCGTCAGGCCCGTCACAAAGCTTCCAAGCACCGCTCGTCGTGATCCCGACGTAGAACGGTTCGTACTTCGCGATATCGAGGTGTCTTGCGACCTCTTGCGCCGATTTGACGGAGATCGGATGTTCTTCGGAACAGCCGCCGAAGATGATCCCGACCTTCAACCTATCCATGCTGATCTCTGCCTGCAAAGTTCAGGCAGGTGGTTAGGGAATGCTCTACGGTGTCGCTCAGGGCGTGGTCCGTGTAGTAGGCGGTGTGCGGACTGATCAGTACGTTCGGCAGCTTGTGCAACCGCAGCAACAGTCGGCTTTCAATGGGCTTGTCGCTGCAGTCGGCGTAGAAGATCCCTTCCTCTCCCTCGAGGACGTCCAGCGCCGCGCCGCCCAATCTGCCGCCTTCCAAGGCTGAGACAAGCGCCTCGGTATCGAGAAGTGCGCCGCGTCCGGTGTTGACAATGACCGCGCCGTGCCTCATCCGCTCGATACGGTGGCGATTGAGAAGATGGTGTGTATCCGCGGTGAGTGGCGTATGGAGCGTCACGATGTCGCTCTGCTGGAGCAGTTCACCGAGAGACACGTAGTCGGCGGAGGTCTTGGGCCGAGTGTCATAGGCGAGTATCCGGCAGCCAAACCCTCGCAGCCTTTCCATCACCGCGGCGCCGATGCGTCCTGTTCCAATCACCCCGATGGTCAGGTCGCGTAGCTCTTTCCCGCGTACATCGGTCAATCTGTAGTCATGAACGTTTGTACTCTTGACAATGGATTTCGCATGTCGCACCGCCATCAGCATCAGCATCAGCGTGTAGTCCGCCACGCTGTCGGGCGAATAGGCGACCGTTTCGACGGAGATGCCGACGGCCTCCGCGTATTCCACATCGATGTGGTTGCATCCAACGCTTCTTGTGGAGATATACGTTACGCCGGCTTCGCTGAGCGCAAGAAGCGTGGAGTTCGTGACTTGCGTCTTGTGACCGATGCTGATGCATCGGTTCCCGAGTGCCAGTCCAATGTTGGCTTCAGATACCGCTGCCTCGGTGATCGTTGGCACGACGCCAAGGCGAGGCGCCATCTCTCGGAACAGCGCGGCCTCGTCCTGCCCGCATCCATAGACCGTAATTCCCATTGTTGGGACGGCCGAGGAGGACGAGGATGCCAGCGATCGGGTGCGGCGGCCCGCGGTTCGTGCTGGTTCGCTGCGGATCATGCTTCCATTCAAGGCAGCGGGGTGTTGCCAGCGCGTATGTGGTTTTCGAGCGGTGATTGCGTTGACAGCAGTTCTCTGCCGAGCGTGCTGGTCACTGCTGCATCCTTGGATCGTGCGTAGGGTCGGCGTATATGGGGCCCTTCCGGTTTCAGCGTGGCGAGCGGGTTCGGATGCGCGGCGCCGGGGGTCGCTGGGCGGGCCAGTTGACGCCACCTGTGTGGAGCAGGATCCGTAGCCGGTAGTTGGCGAAGGAGCGAAAGCCGTGGCCGGCGCGCTTGACCTTCTTGATCAGCAGGTTGAGCCCCTCGGTGGGGCCGTTCGATGCGCCGGTGGTGTGGTGGTTGAGGATCTCGGTGCGCCACCGGGAGAGCGTCCTGCCGAGCGAGCCGACCTCGGGCACGGGGTCCAGGGCGCAGCCCTCGATCGCCTTGTCGATCAGCAGCGCAGCGTCGGCCGGATCGTCTGCGAGGTAGACGTCGCGCACCGACTCCTTGGCGAGCCAGGCCCCGAGCACCTCGTTGTCGGGATCGCCGAGGCGAAGGCCCAAGAGCATCCGCTCGAGGCCCGGGCCCTCCAGGCGCTCGGTGCCCGTGAGCATCAGCTTGCGGATCCGATACAGCGGATCGCGCTTTCTGCCGCGGTGGCCGAGCGTCTGGTTCTGGACCCGCCGGCGCACCTGATCCAGGCAGCGGTTGCCCAACCGAACCACGTGGAACGGGTCGGCCACCCGGATCGCGTGATCGAGGCGGCCATCCAGGCCGGCGCGGTAGGACTCGGCCAGGTCGGTGGCGACCACCCTCACCTGCCCGAGCCACGCCTCGGGCTGGCGATCGAGCCAACGGCCGAGGTCCGTCGCGCTGTTGCCCTCGATGACGTCGATCACGACCCGCCGGCGCAGGTCGACCAGGCCGGTGGCAAAGAGCGTCGCGTGATCCTTGGTGGCCGACAAGAAGGTCGTCTCGTCCACGCCGAGCGCCCTGACCTCGCCGACCCGACCGGGGTCATCGACCAAGGGCTCTCCGTGCTCGCGGACGGCGTCCATCACGGTGTCCCAGCAGACACCGAGCTCGGCGGCCATCTGGGTGACCGGGCGGGCGTTGCGGCCGACCTGGCGACAGCACTCGGCGCCGGCGCGGTTGGTGAGCAGGCAACGGGCCGAGAAGGAGGCCGAGGACTCGCTCCAGGTGCTCACCGGGCACAGGGGCTCCTCGCAGCGCCAGCGTCGCTTGTCCCAGACAAGGCGTGCAGGCCGCCCGAAGGCGGCCAGATCGCGGTACTCCACGACCGTGCGGCCGTGCGCCCGGGCGACGACCCCGCACCCTGGACACCCCACCAGATCGGCGCTCATCTCGATCTGGATGACCACCTCCGCGGCGGTCTCCTCGACACCGAGCACCCGGAAGCCGGGCAGGCCGAGCATCGCCTCGGCAACGCCGGTAGCGTCAGCCATCGTCAGGGGCCTCCTTCTCGTCGCAGCCTTGGACAGCCGCAACGATGCCGGGGGCTCCTGACGCCCGCTCAGCCGCTACTCGCTACCGCCCCGCCACACTCGGATCGGAAGAGCCCTTTTTGGCCTGCACCTGGCTGGAGTCCACGATCGCCCGGGAGAAGTCGATCCGCTCGGCGGTCCTCAGCTTGGTGAGCAGCAATCGGTGAAGCCGCTCCCAGACGCCGGCCCGCTGCCACTCCTCGAGCCGGCGCCAGCAGGTGACCCCCGAGCCGAAGCCGAGCTCCGGGGGCAGGTCGTGCCAGGGGATCCCGGTATGGAGCACGTAGAGGATCCCCGACAGGCACTCGCGGTCGGGCAGGCGCTTTCTGCCGGGGTAGCGAAAGCGGCGCTCCCTGGCCGGCAGGAGCGGCTCGACCAGCTCCCACAGCTCGTCGCTGACCACCCAGGGTCGTCGGGCCACGGGCATCCCCTTCCATGATGACGACGGATGCCGAGCCCTTCGCCGCCACCGGTGGGGAACCTCTTTCTGAAACCGGCTCTTAGGCACCGTCGACTTCGACCCCTCTGCCCCGAACCCCGGCTCCACGGCGATGTCCGTGGAATCAC
>WHTR01000016.1 GCA_009377635.1 Chloroflexota bacterium | reverse complement strand
ACGTCCGACGGGAAGCCCGGCTGCTCGCGCAGTCCGCCGCCCCAGCTCATGACGTCCTCCATCGTGAAGTCCAGGGCATTGAACACCTCTTGCACAAACAGGCGCGTCGCGTGGTCGGGACGATCGCGCATCGAGTAGCGCAGCGCGATCCGCCGGTCCCGGAGCTCTTCGAAGGAGTGGATCCCGAGCCCAGCACGCACGACGAAGGCCATCTGGTCGGCGGACGGGATGATGGTGATGATCCGCAGCGGGACCGGCTCGGTCACTGGCCCTCTGCCCCGTGCCGCCAGAGCCAGCGGCTCGGCCGGATTGACGATGGCCACCTGCACGTCGCCCCGCGCGACCTCTTCGATTGCCGCGGGGGCATCGCTGCCGAAGAAGCACGCAGCCCAGGGCTTGTCACCGCCCGGCTCACGGAAGCTGATCCGTGTCTGCTTGTGCGCCCAGGATGGATCGCGAATCACCTCGTAGGCCATCTCCAACACAATCTGCGACCGCGTCAGGATGGGGCTCGGCCGATCCCGTGTTCTTGCCACCAAACGTTCTCTCCTCACATCCCCTGCCATCGCTTCCCGGAAGGGCTCCTGCGTCACGTCGTGCACGGTGCCGACGAGGCGTCCCCCAGCTCCGTCCTGTACCAGCACGTCCAGCCGCCCGAACCGCTCGGCCACAGCGTCCACGATCCGATGTGCATCGTCGGGCAAGCAGACGTTCCCCTCGAGCCGAACGACGTCAGCGACCATGCTGGCTGGAACCGCCGCCGGTCCGGTCCGCTGGGACCCGCCCGCCGGGCAGCCCACGACGCTGGCCCCCTCGCTCACAAAGCGACGCGCGATGGCTGCCCCGATGGCGGAATCGACGTCCGTGACAAGGGCGACTTTGCCGTCAAGACGCATATCGGCTCACCCAACACCCAGCGCTTCTCGCTCGGCCCTGAAGAACTCGAGCGGGTCCTCGCCACGAATGCAGACGATCCCGTTTTCTTGTGGGTCTCGGATGACATGTTTCGGGTCGAGCCCGTTTCGCACATCGGAGATACCCATGAGGATCATCATCCGCATGGCCGTCAAGATGAAGTCGTGCGCCCCGAGGTGCTCTGTCGTCCGATCAACAACCGGGAACCCCTGTGTTTCAGTCGCCATCGTGTCCTGGGCGCGGAAGTACCCTCGTGGCGTCGGTGGGATCCCCGAGATCGAGTCGACACCATCATAGTTCCTCCCGAAGTCGTCGGACGCCTTGGGGTACTTCAGTTCTCCGTCATGCGGCGGCCGCCCGCCCCCGGGGCCCCCGCCTGAGCCTCCCGTCTGGAAGGTGACCTCGAAACGCGCGCAGTGGCCGTCGTCGACCGGCAGGTAGAACGACTGGATCTTCTGGGTATCGCCGCCGCCTGCGTCGGCACCGAGGCGGAGGAAGCCGGCCGGCATGATGAAGTACGTATAGATCGGCGCCTCGCTCATGTCAGCGTGCGATTTGTCGCCTCTCTGCCACAGTCCGTACGCGGTCTCCTTGAAGTCGATGTTCGGTTTCGGGAGCGCCGCCAGGTCGTGCTTGTTCGTCGACCAGGACCCGTTGTGCAGGTATGCACCGCGGACGGTGTCGAGCGCGCCTTCCACATGCTGTAGGTAGCCGCCCGTGATTGGGTACCATGTGATTCGCCGCGTTCCGTCCTCGCGCACGAGCACCTCATATCGCGGCAGCAGCGGCTTCTTTTCAGGCGGACCCAGTACGTGAAGATGAGCCCGCCCAGCTCCTCGCACGGATAGGCCGGGTGTCGGATGTGGTCCTTGAACGACTCATCCGGCTCGGCTGGTTGCTCGAGGCATCGACCGTCGACGTCGTACACCCACCCATGCATCGGGCAGCGTATGCCGCCGTCCTCGACGCGGCCATAGGCCAGCGAGACGCATCGGTGCGAGCAGTGGAGGCCGACGAGGCCGGGCCGGCCGTCTTGGTCGCGGAACAGGACAAGGTCCTCGCCCATGATGCGGACCTGCTTCGGTTGGCCGCCGGGTGTCACCTCCTGGGAGAGGCTCATTGAGTGCCAATAGCGACGCAGGAACTCGCCACCGGGTGTGCCCGGGCCCACGTGGGTCAAGAGCTCGTTCATCTCTCTGGTCAACATGGCCATCTGCTCCGGCCGGCGGCTTACTGGCACAACCTTACCACACTCCGGATCGTCACTTACGGACTCCTCCTTGACGACCCCGCGCTCGCCATTGTACGTTCGGCCTGTGTTGAGGGAGGCTCTGCGGAGCGAGCTGTCGATGAACGTATTGACGGCGACCGCGGTCCGGTGCCCGGAGTCCCTCGACACGGGCTCGGCCACGCACAAGGAGAGGATGATGGGACTGTACGCCCTCCAGCTGTACGAGCGCGGACAATGACGACGTCCTCGGCCGGGAAGGTCAGGGAGTGGGATGACCGGCGCCTCCAGCACGATCGAACCGCGCTCGTCCAAGCCGAAATGCAGCGCCAGCACGTGGGCGCGCTGGTTCTCAGTGACGGCGTGCTTCGCCGCTACGTGCTCAACCTCGACGTGCCCGGGGCGAAGCTGCTCGTCCCCGTCGCGGGCGATCCACTCGTGTTCGTCCGGCCGCGGGATGAGGGGTACGTCAAGGCCTGGCATCCCCAGGTGCGCCCACCCCTGGGTCGCATCCGCGAGGACGCCCCCGCCTCCACAGATGCCCCGGGGCCAGCTGCCCGTGGGCTGGTCGACTGTCTCGCCGAGCTCGGCCTCAAGGATGAGCCCGTCGGCATCGACACGATGGCGGTCCCGGACCTCCTCGACCTCGTGGCGCTCGGCGTCCGGATCGTCGACGCCGAGCAGGTCATCGAGCGCGCGTGGACAGTGAAGACCGCCGACGAGCTCGCGATCTACCGGCGCATCGCCCGTCAGTACGTCACCGCACTCTCGGCGTTTCGGGACGCCGCGCGGCCAGGCGCCACCGAGCAGGACCTCGCGGCGGTCGCCACGGTCGCCTGGCTGCAGTCCGGTGGTGAGGACATCGCCCAGATGAACGTCTGTGCGGGCGAGAACATGAACCCCTGGCGGCGGTGGCCGACCGACCACCAGCTCCGGGAGGGGGAATTCGTCGGGATTGATCTGCACGGTCGCGGGCCGAATGGGCTGCGGGGTGACGCCTCGACCACGTTCCTGGTTGGCGACCGCCCAACAGGGCAGCAGCGGGACCTCCACCGACGCGCGTACGACTACGTGCAGGGGGTCATTCCCGTCCTCCGAGCGGGGAGGTCGATTGCCGACGCGATGGCATCGGTGCCCTCTGTCCCGGCGCAGTTCCGTGCACAGCTCGACAACTACAATGTTGCCCACGGCATCGGCATGGGCTCGTCCGGCTACCCTCACCTCGACCCGCGGCGCGCCCCCATCGATGACGTGCTTCGACCGAACCAGATCCTGGCCGTGGAGTGCTACCTCGGTGAGGTCGGGAGCCCGCTCGCGGTCAAGCTCGAGGAGCAGATCATCGTCTGCGACGGCGAGCCAGAGGTCCTGGGGCCCATCCCCGTGGACGATCGGTTGCTCACGTAGCCCGATGTGCAGGGTTGCCCTCTGCCCTCCCATGAATCGTGTCGCGGCACTGAAGGCCCGGCCTCGGTCTTCTCTCAGGCCCGCCCTTCAGGGCGGCGGCGAACGTTCATCAATCGGGGCGAGCCGAAGGCCGGTGAATCCTCAGTGTGAATCACCGCGGCGCGTGCAGCGCCGCACGTCGCAGGAGTGGAGCAGCGCATGCAGAGCTACATGCGCCATCTCTCGATCCAGGAGCGTGACCGCCGCTATGCGCTCTTACGCGAGGCACTGGAGGAGCGTAGAGTCGACTGCGCGGTGGTGTGCGCGAGCAATCTCTTCTACATCACGAACGGAATCCTCGGTGAGCGCCTCGGCCTGCTGCCGACAGAGCTTGTGCCGCCAACCGTCACGCTGCACTGGCGCAACCTCGTGGACATCCCCACTGGCGCGCTGCGTGCAATACAGGTCTGGGTGCAGGATCTGCGCCAGGGCAACGACGCGTCCGCGTTGGTGGAGCGGATTCGGGAGCTTCGGCTCGGAAATGGGGTCATCGGTCTCGGGCTGGCGAATGTGCTGGGACAAGGCGGCCTGCAGTATCTCTGCTACGCAGAGCTGCGGTCGGCATTCCCCTCCGCCCGGTTTGTCGACGTGTCCGACATCTTCACCAACGTCCGGATGATCAAGAGCGGCGAAGAGATCGCGATGATCGAAGAGGCCAATCGCCTGTTCGACCTGGCCGTTCAGGCGGTGCGCGAGCGCGTGCGTCCCGGGGTGCTGGGCATCAAGCTGGTTCACGAAGGCATGAGCGCCATGTGGGAAGCGGGGGGCGATCTCAGTTCGACCCTCGTCGCCAGCTGCGGACCCGTTGCGATCCGCCAGCACGTGGTGCAGGAGCTCAGTCTGGGTCGCATCATCGAGCCGGGCGACATCGCCACCCTCACCGGCCTCGCGAGGTCTGGGGGCTATGCCGGCCACAGCGATCAGCAGATCTGCTTCGGGCCGGTGAGCGCGCTCCAGCGCGAGCTCTCCGAGGCCGTGCGGTCCGTGCGCGATGCAGTCATGAAGCGCGTCACGCCCGGAGCCAGGCACAGCGAGCTTGGCGCGGCCTATCAAGACGCCGCTCGCACGACGCGCTTTCGGCCGACATCCGCGACGGACATCCACTCCTACGGGATCGACGTGCCCGAGCACCCGACCCGCGAGGGCGCCGGCTGGAACGATCGGACCGACTATGTCCTGCAGCCCGGTATGATCTACAGCGTCTCGCCAGCCCTCATGGCTCGCGACAGCGAAGAGATGGTGATCGACGGAGCCAGCCTTGTCGTGACAGAAAGCGGCTCCCGCACGCTGGGCCACCGATCGATCGAGCTGCTGTCCATCGACGATTGAGCGTCTCCGAGTCAGCGGCGTCCCCTGGCGACGCTTGCGATCGAGGCCCATCCGCGTACCGACGAGCCCGGAACGCGTACTCTAGACGCTCGAACAGGAGAACTGGAAACAGCGCGACGCGGGCCGCGACCGCCGACGACGCCGTACGAGAGCAGGAGTATCATGGGAGCGGGTCAGAATCCGTAGAGAAGAGGACGGAACGATGACAGAGACCGCATTGATTGCAGCGAGTGAACTGGGTCTCTATGTGCTCCGCAGTCGCGACGGCGGAATGTCGTGGGACGAACCAGAAGAGGCTATCCCCGATGTCGAGCTATCCGAGGTCAAGGGGGCGCATGACGGAACCATCTACGTCGGGACTCGCGGACGGGGAATGCTGCTGAGCGGAGACGGTCTTCGGTCCTGGCAACAGATCGAGACGCCGCCACCGATGCAGAAGGTGCGTGCCATCTCCGTCACGCCGGACCGATTCCTCGCGGGCACTGAGGCCGGGCCATCTCCTGTCGGCGTCTATGAGTGGTGGGAGAAGAGGAGCTGGCGGCAGCTCGGAGATCTGGCGGACTGCTCGGCTGCACGTGAGTGGCGATATCCGCGCTCAGACGTCGGCGTTCATGTGCGACACCTGTCGCAAGACCCGCACGTGCCCGATCACATCTATGCCGCTGTCCAGGTTGGCGGGGTGGCGATCAGCCCAGACGGCGGAAACGGTTGGTACGACCGGAGGAACCTCGACCTCGACGTGCACATGATCGAGCCCGACCCGAAGCGTCCGGGCGTCGTCTACGCGGGCACCGGAGGTGGCGGGCTCTATCGGAGCACGGACTATGGAGACAGCTGGGAGTTCATTTCGGAAGGATGTGGCACGTTCGTCGTCCAGTTTGCCATCGACCCACGCGACAGCGACCGGCTCTATCTGGGGACCGGCCGAGCCGGTGCGAACGGCGGCAGAGGCGAAGTTTGGCGGTCGGAGGACGGGGGGTCCAGGTGGCAGAAGCTGCGGGGAGGCCTTCCCGAAGAGCTGGGCTGCAGAATCGGTTCGATGTATATCGACGCCCAGTCGCCGGACGACGTGTTCTTCAGCTGCGACCTTCCCCGCAAGGGGCCCGACAGCGGCGTCTACCACAGTCCCGATCGAGGCGTGACCTGGCGTGCGATATCGGATCTCCCCCAGGTCGTCGCGCTCCTCACCGTCCATCTCTGAGTAGCTATTTTCGTTCCTCTGTGAGACCCGCATTCCGTAGGCACAAGACCGTGCGGGACTCGCCGTAGATTCCGTTTGGCCACTCGGGCAATTGAGCCGCACGCGCTTGGTGGCATACCTCCTGCGGGACGGGCTGGCGGCTGGTGGCATGGGAAGACGCTGAAGAGCTCCGACCGAGGTCCTGAACGGTCAGAGGCAGCCACGCTCCCGGTAGTACCGTTGGGCGCCGGGATGGAGCGGGATCGGAGCGTCCGCAACCGTGTCTTGATCGTAGGCCGTGTGCAGGGGTGTCTCCAGGAAGGCGGCATGGTTGAGATCGTAGGCTCTCGCGAGCAGATAGGCCATCTCATCGGGCAGATCGGCCCTGGCGTAGATGATGAGCTTCGGCATCGCCACCGTTCGGACGTCCCGGTCGACTCCGCGCACCAAGCGCTTCGGCAGCACGCCGGCTCGACGTGCACCTCGCTGCAGAGCCTGTCGATCAGTGCCTCGTCGAGGTCGAGGAATCGCAGATTCAGCGACAGAGACGCTTCCAGCCAGGACCGCGTGATCGGGGTGGTTCCCAGATTGAGCTCCCAGAGAATGAGGTCCACATTGCCCTCGCGTATCGACGAAGGATCGCCGGCCATAGGCAGAAACATTCCACCCGATTCACAGACGTGCTCAGTCGGAAACGCATGACGTCAGTACTGGCTCGATTGCGGACCGTGCGTGCCCGTGGACTCCACGCTCGTCATCACTCGCCGGCTCGTCCGGAGCCGCCCGCACCTCCTCCTTGCCGAGTAGAATGACTGTCCATCGCGGGCTCGTCGAACACGATCGGTCGTCCCTCGACTTGAGAGATTCCGAGGCACGCGAGCTCATGCTCTGCCTCCGTGCCCCCGCCGTGGCTGATGCCGACCGCACCCACTACGTAGCCATCGCGGACGATCGGGACGCCGCCTCCCACGAAATGCAGTCTCGTGCGCACGAACGAACGCAGGCCGGCCTGCACCTGCGGAGCCAGGCGAACCGCTCCGCGACTGGGCGACAGGAAGTTCAGCACGGTGCTGGCCTTCGCCTCCGCGACGTCGGGCGACATCATCGTACCGCCGTCCAACCGGTCGACCTGCATGAGCTGCCCTACCTCGTCAAGCACGGCGACCGCGAAGTGCGTCTGCCCACGATCGCGTCCGCACTGGATCACACTGTCAGCGTACCGCCGCGCCACATCCAGGCAATGGGGCAGGTCATCGCCCCGCTCGTCGACCCAGGAGCCGACAGCCCGCTCCGTATCCGGGTGCTGGTTCTCGTAGGGGATCTGGAGCGCGCGCGCGATGATCAGATCCTCGGCGTTGGCTCGGACGCCATCGGCCATGAGCAAGGGGGCATCTATCCCCGGGATCTCGGTCCACGGCCCGATGCCCCCAGCCGCCAGGGCCCCGACGACCCGGCCCGCCTTCCTTATGGGCACGGCGCCCGGCTCGGGGTAGATCTCATCTCGCATCACGCGCTGGGCTGCCGCGAACAGGGGCGGGTTCTCACGCCAGGCCAGCACGCTGGCTGAGCTCGGCGCCCGCTGCGTCGCCGACAGGTACGCCTTGGCACGCGCGACCCAGGCGGAGCTCAGCGGCGCCTCTCCCATCCGAGATAACGAGACGAGGTTGCCGCCCGCGTCGAGCACGGCGAACGCGCCCGCCTGCTTCAGCGCTCTCGACGTGGCGACGGCGCGATCGATGATCGCTCGCGCCTCGGCATGGGTCAGGTCTCGTTCGTACGCCATGGACGATTCCACCTCCCTGTTTTCGTTCCACCGTGAGATCCACATCCTACAGGCATACGTCCGAGCGGTTTCACCGTGGATTCCGATCAGTGCAGGGCTGCGCGCGATTGGAGATCGAGACCGCCGCTCCGTTCTGCCATTCCCTATAATCGTGTGTCACTCGCTCCGATCGCCGAAGCGGGGGCACCGCGCGTCATGAGCTGGATGCGGACCTGTCGTCGCCCACGGGGACCAAGTTCGTTCCACCGTCAGGCCCGCATGCCGGAGGCACACGCGCGTGCGGGTTTCACCGTGGATTCCGTTCAGAGAGACCGGTCATCAACGGGATGGGGTGGAGCGCATTGTCGCAATCGGCGCCGCGTCGTTCCTGGCTCGGTCGAGCGGTGCTCCGAAACGAGGATACTCGCTTCCTCACCGGCCGGGCGCAACACGTCGACGACCTCCACAAACCGGCATGCTCGAAGCCGCGATGCTACGGAGCCCGTTTGCCCATGCCCTGATCACGCGCATCGACTACTCGCGGGCGCTGGAGATTCCCGGAGCCCACGGCGTCATCAAGGGAGCCGATGTGGCTGCACTCATAGTGCCGGCCCGCGCTTCAACCTACCCGGCAGGCGGCGAATCGTACTACATCGCGACCGATCGCGTCCGGTTCGTCGGAGACATCCTCGCTGCCGAGGATCGCTACATCGCCGAGGACGCACTGGATGCCATCGATGTCGAGTACGAGGAGCTACCAGTCGTTTCCGATCCTGCGCGCGCGGCCGACGCCGATCAGCCGGTGCTGCATCCGGAGACGGAAGACGGGAATGAGGTGTTCAGCCGCGTGTACGACTTCGGCTACCCTCAACTTGCGGGTCAACTATTGCCGGCTGGAGAATGCTGATGAGTCGCCATGTGCTTGGCAATGTCTTTTGCACAGGGAGGGTGTGACATAATGGTGAAGTCTCAGATAAACATGCTCTGTAGCTCAATGTCTCACATGCCTCTGCTCTATGTTTGGCGCGACTCGGAGGTGAC
Organism: Chloroflexota bacterium; assembly: GCA_009377635.1. Lineage (GTDB taxonomy): Bacteria > Chloroflexota > UBA6077 > UBA6077 > SHYK01 > WHTR01. Next base: position 35,938 of record WHTR01000016.1, on the reverse strand, counting down.
CAGTCAGCACGGCTTCGAGCTCCGAATCGACATTACCGGAGTCCGGATCCCGGGTCAGCGATTCATCCGGCACGACGAGCGAGCCCCATCACTCCTGAACGGAACGTATGATGTATTGAGCGGCCTACACATCGAGCCCTACTACTATCGCGCTAAGGGTGATAAGCGGTTCGTGTATCTAGCGCAGGCGCAGAATGACTGGGACGACCGCGTGATCGCTACTCAGGAAGTGAGATCGCCCGCAGATCTGAATGGCAAGAAAGTGATCATTACGGCAACGGCGCCCTGCGTGTTTGGCAACCTCAAGCATTCGCTCGAGATCGGCGGGGCGGACCTGAGCACCATCGAATGGGTCCGAGTTGGTCGGGGAGATGGCGGCAGCTACAAGGCCGCAGTGGACGCAGTGGCGCGCGGAGATGCCCCTGCCGCAGCCCTTGACCCGCCCTTCGACCGGCAGGGCGAGAAGCAGGGGCTCCATAGGCTGGACGTCCCCGCTGTCCCCGTGATTCACAATGCCACGATGTGCGCCAATAGGGAGTGGATCACTGCCAACGAGGACACGACGCACGCGTTCCTACGATCCATGATTGATGCCATTCACTTCTTCAAGACCGAAAAGCAGAAATCGTGTGAAATCATGGAGCAAACTATCGCCCGTCATATTGAAGTTTCGAGCGCTGACGAGGTCGAGCATTTATGGAGCACGTGGGCAGCCCTCCTGAGCCCAAAGCCGTTCCCGCATCCACTTGCGGTATGGAACGTGTACAACCTGGATGTTGCTCATAACACAAAGGCAAACGTCGTCGGCCCCTTCGAGATCTGGGACACGAGTATTCTGCGAGATATCGACGACAGTGGATACATCGATGAGCTGTACGGCGGCCCGGAGGAGGCGGCGAACCCGCACGTTAACGCCGCCATCTAGCCACCAGGAAGTCCGCTGTCGACCTGTGGCATTGCACCGCCAATCGGGCGGACCCGGGGCCAGCCAGTCGCTGGTGCAAGCGTCGCGCCAAGATCGAGAGCACAGAGGAGGACATCATGCCGTTTGACGATCTCCGCCAATTCCTGGATGCGTGCGAGGAGATCGGCGAACTCCGGATCGTCGGGGGGGCCGATTGGGACCTCGAGATCGGCACCCTCGCCGAGATGAACTACGAGCTTGGTGGCCCGTGCCTACTCTTCGACCAGATCCAAGGATACTCAGCGGGCTACCGCGTTGCCGTCAACATCCAGGACACCTTGAGCCGTGCGCTCCTCTCAGTCGGTCTCCCCATCGATCTCGACCGCGAGGCTGCCGAGAAGGCGTGGAGCGATAAGATCGCTGCCTGCCGGCCGATACCGCCGTTGGAGGTTGCCGATGGTCCGATCCTCGAGAACGTATTCCGCGGCAACGATGTCGAGCAATGACGCATGCTATTGATTGCGCTGCGGTGGCCGACGCCCAGTCCATCCCGAGGGAGATGATTGCTGACACGTTCCTCAATCCAGGGAGTGACAAGGCACGACGGCTGCAGCGCCATGTGCAGGTCTACGAGTACGACCCGACCCGCGCGGTGGCACTCTTGCAGGAAGCCGACTGGCGTAGGGGCACCGATGGCACCATGCGCGACAACGACGGCCGAGCGTTCGCGTTCGAGTTGCGCAGCACGCGAGAGCCCCAGGCGCTGATCCTCGCGGATCTATGGACGGCCATCGGGCTGAGGGCAGAGATCTTCATCACGCCCCCGGCGCTTGCTCGCGACATCGAATTCCAGGCTAACGTCAAGGGGGTGGAGACCAGCGGGTACTTCATCAGCTTTGGAAGCTGGCGCGGACGCGTCCACTCGTCCGCCATTCCCACCCCAGAGAACCGCTACGCTGGGCTGAATCGCACCTACTACGAGAACGCGGAGGTTGACGCGCTTATAGATCGATTCTCGGTAGCACTCGACGAAAGCGAGCGCGAGCAGGTTGAGGGGCAGATCATCGAGCGAGTCACTGGTGATGCTGTCTTCTATCCACTGAGCATTCGCGGACAGGCTTCCTCGGTGAAGAAGAGCATCACGGGACTCACCCCCATCCTCGACTCACCCGGCCTGAGAGTTTGTGAGTCTATCGAATCTGACTTATCATAGCTTGTCGTTAGTATCAACTCGGCTGCGTGAGAATTGTCACGAAATCGATTTGTTCACAACATCTGAGGCGCCCACACATCACGTGGAATGTGGTCGAGTGGCACCGGAGTTAGGGGACGGACGCCATGCCCAATATGGCCACATTGACTATCGGCCAGCTCGCCCCGCTCATCCAGCGGCGTGAGGTTTCCCCAGTCGAGGTGACGCGAGAGATCCTCGACCGTATGGCGACAGTGGACAAGCGCATTAACAGCTTCATCACGGTGGGCGCTGACCGCGCCATGGCCGAAGCCCGAGTGGCCGAAGAGGAGATCATACAAGGCGGCTACCGTGGTCCGCTGCACGGCATCCCACTGGGGATCAAGGACAACATCGCAGTCGTCGGATGGCCGACCACTTGCGGCTCCGCCCTCCTGCGGGATCGCGTCACCGACTTCGACGCAACCGTCGTGCAGCGCTTCCGAGAGACGGGAGCGGTCATTGTGGGAAAGACCACCCTGCACGAGTGGGCGATGGGAGGCACCTGCTCGACTCATTTCTACGGAACGACCCACAACCCGTGGAATCTGGATCGCGTGCCTGGCGGATCGAGCGGCGGCTCGGCGGCTGCAGTCAGCGCCTCACTCATCTATGGCTCGGTGGGGACGGATGGCTACGGGTCGATCCGCACGCCGTCGTCCTACTGCGGGGTCGTCGGTTTCAAGCCCACCTACGGGCTGGTCAGTCGCCTTGGTGAGCTTCCGCCCTCAAGCTCCACATCAGACCACATCGGGCCGATAGCAAAGGACGTGCATGAGGCGGCGATCCTGCTGAACACTATCGCTGGCTATGATCCCAATGACCCGACGTCCCTGCGCTCGAGGCCTCTAGACTACACGGCACGGCTCGACGCCGATGTCGAAGGGATCCGCATCGGTGTCCCGACGTCCTTCTTCTTTGAGCGGGCAGCGCCCGAGGTTCGGTCACTGGTATCGGCAGCCATCGACGCGCTTGGTGCGCTGGGCGCTGAGGTGCACGAGGTCCAGACACCGCCGGTGCGGTACATGCCGTTCATCACTGCGGCGAGCGCGACCGAGGGCGCGGCCTCGTTGCTCCCGCACGCACTTCAGGGGCCACAGAACTTCGCGGACCAGTCCATCTGGGAGCGCGTCATCCTGGGCCAGTTCATGCGGTCGGTCGACATGTTGAAGGCCTCGCGGATCCGAAACCTGTTGCGCCGCGAGTTCGCTCAACTGATGGAGACTGTCGATGTGCTGGCCCTGCCCACCAATATCACCCCGGCGTTCCCTATCGACGTGAAGGGCGAGTTGGCAGGCGGCAAGCCGGGCGGTGACACCTCATACACTAGCGTGCTGACCGTGCCCTTCAACTACGTGGGAATGCCCGCCATCTCCGTTCCTTGTGGATTTACCTCCAATGGGTTGCCGGTCGGATTGATGATCGCCGGGCGGCACTGGGAAGACCACCGCGTCCTGCAAATGGCCTACGCGGCCCAGCAGGCGACCACCGGCGGCTACCGCTTTCCGCCCGCGGCGGTGGCCTAGATGGACTCCGCGAGCGGCGGCGTCAAATACCCCCCTGTCGTCGCCTGCTCTACAGTGTAGGCTGCCCGCAGCACGACAGCATCCTCCCAGTGCCGACCAACCATCATCACCCCCACGGGCAGACCGTCGTTGGCAACCCCGCAGGGTACAGAGACTGCCGGCATCCCCAGGTAGTTAAAGGCGACCGTGAGGACAGTTGTATCGCCGTGGCCAGCGATCGGTGGAGCGGTGGTCGGAGTCGTCGGCATCGCGAGCAGGTCCACTTCGTCCATCAGTGAAGCGAACTCGCGCCTCAGCATGTTGCGCACCCGCGCTGCTTTAAGCGCATCCGCGACCCGCACGAACTGTCCCGTGATCACGCGATCCCAGATGTGCTGGTCGAAGAATGACCGTGGCCCGCGGACCGCGAAGGGGAGAAGTGCACCAGCGGACTCGTTCGCCGTCGCAGAGGTGAGCAGCGGCATGTAGTGGACGGGCGGCGTGGGCACGTCTCGCACCTCCGCCCCAAGCTTCGCCAGCGCGTCAATGGCTGAGCTAACAGCCGTCTCCACCTCCTCGGACGCTTGATCGAAGAAAAACTCCCGCGGCACCCCGATCCGCAGGCCCTCCACGCCAGCCTCGATCTGCCGGACGTAGTCGGCTGGCGTAGAGTGGAGGGATGTCGGATCGCGGGGGTCATAGCCAGCCAGCAGGTTAAGCATCAGCGCCGCGTCACGCACGTCCTTGGCGATGGGACCCAGGTGATCGGTCGTCGAGCTGGTTGGCGGCAGCTCGCCGAATCGGCTCACCAGCCCATAGGTCGGCTTCACGCCCACCACCCCGCAGTAGGCCGCCGGCACGCGGATGGAGCCCCAGCCATCGGTTCCGACCGACCCGGAGATCATCGAGGCGTTTACCGCGGCGGCCGATCCTCCGCTGGAGCCCCCTGGAATCCGGCTCACGTCCCAAGGATTATGCACGTCGCCGAACGGGCCGCCACACGAGGTGCCACCCATGGCCCACTCGTGCATGTTGCACTTGCCGACGATCACCGCACCCGCTGCCCGGAAGCGCTCCACCACGGCGGCATCATAGTCGGTCGCCTGGTCGGTCATCGGTGCAGAGCCACAGGTGGTCGGCCAGCCGGCGACCGCGATGTTGTCCTTGATTCCGAGCGGGATGCCGTGTAGCCGCCCGCGGTACTGGCCCATCGAGATTTCGTCTTCCGCCCTCTTGGCGTGAGCAAGTGCTTGTTCTCGCCAGACGGTAATGAAAGCGTGCAACTGGGGATCCAGCGCCCCGATGCGGTCGAGGACCTCGCGAGTCGCCTCGACCGGGGAGACCTCGCGCCGCTCAATGGCGGGCGCAAGCTGGTGGATGGTCGCTCTCGCCACGTCACTCATAGTGCAGAAGCCTCAGGTCATTGATGTAGTGCATCGACCGTGGCTCGTCCGGGCCGAGGTCTATCGCCTGCAGCTCCCGCATCCGCTCTAGCTGGCGTTCGATAAGTGGAAGCAGGCGCCCAAGGGTCTCCTGGTCGAACTCCACTCCCAGGAACTCGTGCACCATCGTGCGTAGCGACTCCATGGTTAGCGCCACCCTTCACCTCCACCAGATCACGCTTTCGCATGAGATATACCGCGATCTAATCAGGCGGGCCGCCTGTCATTCACCACGACCTTTGGCTCCCCCGCACTCTATGTGACAGGCTCGCAGCACTCGCACGCGGGGACGGTTGGGGTGGGCCGACGCGTCGGTTCCGAATCCGCACCGCTGTACGGAGCACCTCGAAACTCCCGACGACAGGATGACATCATCACCCATCGTGGCCTCCTATGGGAAGCGAGGTCACCTCGATGGGCAATGTCGCTGTCCCAATCGGTATTCACTGTATCCGCCTCGTCGATCAGCAGGCCGTCTTGGAAGCGGGCGGAAGCGATACCGACGCTGACGCATTCTCGAACCCTGATGAGGGCAACACGTCGGTGACTGCCGCGAGCGGGCTTCTCTCGGGAGCGAGGGTCTCGTAGGGCACCCGCCGATGCGAGTCGCCGCGGACGGATGGAGCACATCACTTCTTCAATGCGATATGATTGGCGTGCTGCTCACCATGCTGCACCATCGGCGAGGAGGCAACTCATGAGCCAGGACGTTCGATTGCTCGTCGGCGACGATCGCGGTGGGCTCAACCTTCTGCGCAGCAATGACGGCGGGATGACTTGGCGCGACCCCGAGCTCGCGATCCCGAACGTCGAAGCGTGTGCATTCCTCGAACGTCCCGACGGGACGGTATACGTCGGCACCCGTGGCAATGGCCTGTTCTGTAGCCGCGACAGCCAGTTGACCTGGCAACAAATTGATACGCCTCCCGGTGCCAGAAAGATTCGATCGCTCTGCTCGGCGGGAGATCGAATGCTCATCGGGACGGAGCCCGCGACGGTCTTCGCGCTTTCAGACAACGGGGAGTGGGAGCAGCTCGGTGACATCTGGACTGCGCGAGGCGCTCGTGAGTGGTTCTATCCGGTCAAAGTGATCGAGGCAGTTCATATTCGGGGCATTTCCGTCGACCCCAAGAACCATGACCGGATCTACGCGGCGGTTCAGGTTGGTGGTGTAGCGATCAGCCCCGATGGCGGGGAAAGCTGGTACGATAAACGAAATCTCGACCTTGACGTTCACACGGTTATCTCACATCCAACGAATCCCGGCGTCGTAGTCGCGGGCAGTGGCGGCGGGGGGATGTATCGCAGCGGTGACTGTGGGGAAACTTGGGAGTTCACGTCGGAGGGATGTGGCGAGTTCGTGCTCGAATTCGCTCTCGATCCCTCCAACCCGGAGCGTATGTATCTTGGCACCGCGCATGGCCCAGTGCCAAGCTGGGGCAGGAGCCCGGCTCGCGGCAAGATGTTCCGAACAGACGACGGTGGCCAGCACTGGCGACAGCTGCTCGGCGGACTCCCCAAGGAGATGGATTCCCGGGTAACGGCGGTGGCGGTTGATCGCGAAGAGCCATCGCACGTGTACTTTGGCGCTGGTCTGCCATCACGCTCCAACAACCCGCGAGCCGCGAGCGACGCAGGCGTGTACTTCAGTGCAGATGCGGGCGAGTCGTGGCATCAGATTTTCAGGCTCGACGGCGGGGAGCCGCCCGCGATCTGGGTAGGACGAGTCTGAGAGCGACGGTCGATCTACTACCTGCGGCGAACTGCGCTCAAACACTGTTTGCAGGGGCCCAGATCCCTGTCTGAGGAGTAAGGCGTGCATTTCAGCGAGCAGCTGAGTGTCCCCGCCTCGGTTTCCGAGGCCTGGGATTTCATCTGGCAAGTCCAGCGCGTGGCAGTATGCCTGCCTGGTTGCGTCGGCGTGGAGGAAAAAGTGCCGCAGGAGAGCTACCTGGCGCATTTTCACGACCACGTCGGGCCCTACAAGGTGCATTTTGATCTCGATGTCAGGATCAGAGATGTGCAGCCGCAGAAGTCAATCGGTCTGAACGCGAGCGGCAAGGACATGAAGCTCGGGGTGTCCCAGCGCGTCGATCTCCAGGTCGCGCTGCGCGAGGCAGGGCCGGAGAATACGGTGCTGGACGTGAAGGCCGATGTTGAAGTGCTCGGCAAGGTCGCAACGCTGGGGCAGTTCGTCGTAAAACGCAAAGCCGCTGAAGTCGTGCGCCAGTTCGCGCAGAATATCGCGTCTGAGCTGAAGCCGCACGTCACCGGAGAGCAGCGTGCTTAGCCCGTTCCGCGTTCTCCATCCGACGACGGTCGCGGAGGCCAGCGCTGAGCTGGCGCGACTTGGCGACGAGGCCGTCGTCTACGCGGGCGGAGCCGAGCTGCTGCTACTGATGCGAAACGGCCTGATCAAACCGGACTACCTGGTGAACATCAAGCGCATCCCCGAGCTCGACGGGATCTCGGTCGAGGACGGCGAGGTGCGGATTGGGACGGCGGTCACCCACCGTCGAATGGAAACAGATCCCGTGGTTCGCATACGCTTGCCCGCGCTCACTGAAGCCGAGAGACACGTTGGCAATATCCGCGTGCGCAATCAGGGGACGCTCGGCGGAAATCTCTGCTTCGCCGATCCTCATGCGGATCCGGGTACGGCCTTGCTCGTGTACGACGCAACGGTCGAGCTTTGGGGACCAAGCGGCGGACGTCGGTTGCCGCTGCAGCAATTCCTCGTTGGCACCTACGATACAGCACTCGAGCCCGGTGAACTGCTCACAGAGGTGCGCGTTCCGCCACTGGCTGAGGGCTGGCGTGCGGCGTTTCTGCGGATCGAGCGGTTCTATCGACCGACCGCCAACGTTGCGGCGGCGGTATCGATAAAGGACGGGCAGCTCGAGGGCGTCCGTCTCGCAGCCGGCTGCGTCGGCCCGAACGCGATGCGTCTCCTCGAATTGGAGGACCAAGTGCGCGGTTCGACGATAACCGAGGCCGTCGCCCTGGTTCGGGAGTCGAAACCGTATCTCACCGAGAAGCTCGAGCCGGTGGGCGACGTGCTGGGCTCGGCGCCGTACAAGGTGCACATCACGAGCGTCCTCCTGACACGAGCTCTCGAGCAGGTTGTCGCGCGTGCAAGAGGGACGGCACATGATTGACCCAGAGCGGGGCACTCGGACGCGGGAAACCACTTACATTGCGATTACGGTTAACGGTACCCGTTGGCAAGGTGATGCCCCGGTCGAGGAAGTATTACTCGATCTGCTTCGCAGCCGTATCGGCCTGACCGGCACGAAGCGGGGATGCGAGTCCGAGGTATGCGGCGCATGCACCGTGCTTGTTGACGGGGCACCCATCAGTTCGTGCAACTATCTGGCGTTCGAGGCGGACGGCAAGGCGGTCACCACCGTTGAGGGGCTCGCAAGGGGCGACGAGTTACATCCACTCCAGGAGGGGTTCATCCGAAACGTGGCGGCGCAGTGCGGCTACTGCACGCCGGGCCAGCTCATGGCGGCAAAGGCTCTCCTCGAGGAGAATCCGACTCCCTCCTACGGCGACATCGCGCATTGGCTGACGGGGAATATCTGCCGCTGCGGTTGCTACCCGGCAATCGCGTCCGCGATCCTGGAAGTTGTGGACGAGACGAAGGCATAGACTTGGGGGGACAGCCGAGCATGCTGACGAAGGATCAGAACGATCTCATCTGCCGCACCGGACCGGGCACACCGGGCGGAGATTGGTTTCGACGCTACTGGCAGCCGATCGCGATGTCGAACGATATCAATCCGGATGGTCAGCCCAAGGGGATCCGCATTCTCAGCGAGGATCTCGTCCTCTTTCGGGATGACCAAGGTCGCCCGGGACTGGTTGGACTCCATTGCTCGCACCGCCTGACGTCGCTCGCCTACGGCAGGGTAGAGGATGGCGGCATCCGCTGTCCATTTCACGGCTGGCTCTACGACGTGGAAGGTCGGTGTCTCGATCAGCCGGCCGAGCCAGAGGGCAGCACCTTCAAAGACAGGGTCAAGCACCTCGCCTATCCATGCCAGGAGCTCGGGGGACTGATCTTCACGTATATGGGACCGCCGGACCAACAGCCACTCTTGCCACGCTATGAGGTGCTGGTGCGTGAGGACGGCACCCGCTGGCAGTCTTGGTACACGATCGACAGCAATTACCTGCAGAACGTTGAGGGTGCCCTTGATACGGTGCATTTCGCGTACCTGCATCAGAACAACTGGTCCAAGGTGAAGGCAAAACTACGAGCGATGCCCAAACCTGCCCTTGAGTGGAAGGAGAGAGAATACGGTATCTGGCAGAAGTCGATTCTGCCGAACGTGCAGGCCGGGCTGTGCTTCACAATGTATAGCTACTTTTTCTTTCCGGCTGGCTTCCTCCGAGTCCAGGAAGAGACTGCGGGCGTGGGCGGCGTCAAGAAGTACCTGTCCTGGTACGTCCCGATCGACGACGAACATTGCATCCGTTGGCAGACGGCATTTGCTCCGTCCGAGGAGTTCCAAGAACCGTACAGCTGGCCGCCTGACGGCGAGAATGTCCATCCCAGAGCGAAGGATGACTACGGTCGGGACTACTACGACGCCGACAGCATCCCCGGCATCCTCCCGGTCGGTGCCACGTTCCGATCCGAAGACACGATGGTGAATGAAAGCCAGGGTCCCATTGCGGAGCGCTGGCACGAGCGACTGGGAGAGCAGGACCACGTGCTCATGGCCCAGCGCCTCATGATGATCAAGGCTGTGAAGGATGTGCAGGCCGGCAAGGATCCCAAGCACATTTTTCGCGACCCCGAACAGAACCAGATCGTCTATATCCGCGGCATGGAAGAAATGGAACTCGTGTGAATATGAGGCGCGACGCCAAACGTGCCATCTGTGCCGGCTTCGACAACGGCATCCCGAGCGAGCGGATTCAGCAAACTCCTTTGTACTGGTGCACTGGTCCACCATCGTGACAGGCCACGGAGACGACGGCATCGGCGCGCTCCGCCGGGAGGGCTCCACCTACGACCTGCTGAAACGTGTGGTCCCGAACTTGCATGCCTCGAACCTTGAACCGTTGTCCACGGGCGAAGGGACGGGCATGCGTGGCGGGATCGACTGCACGAAGCCCGCGCCTCCCGCCGTGTTCGAGCAGAGATCGTTCATTGCGACCGATCTCATGGACGGCATCCACCCCGACGACTACCTGGGGAGCCCTGGGAAGGAGGCGCAGCCGTGAACAAGATTAGTTATCTTACATGCCCGCGCTGCGGCGGCGAGTACTACATCGAGCGCGTGGACTACGTGAAGCAGCCCGACGCGCCCAGCCATTGTCCGTTCTGCGGCCTCGAGTTTCCGGCGAGCGACGGCAAGCCTCGGCCGCCGCTGATTCCTCCAGCGGTTGAGACCTAGAGGACCATGCGACGGGGGTGGAGCATGTCCGCGCAACGTCGAGACGCGCCAGCCAGGCCATCGCGACTCCTTCTCCTCACCGCCCTGCTCCTGGCCGCCTGCGGGCCCGCCGGGCCAGCCGGGCCGCAACCGGCTGAGCCGCGCGGTCCGGCCGCAGAGGGCCCATCGGGACCACGCGGGACCGTCACGATCGCTTGGGCGACGGAGCCCGAGAACCTGCACCCGAAGCTGGCCGCTGGCTCGGGGCTGAACGAATTCTTCTGGGTCTTCAACTCGTTCCTCACCTACTACGACTTCGATGGCACGCCCCACCCGATGCTGGCGACTGACATCCCCACCCAGGAGACGGGTGACTGGGTCGTCAACCCAGATGGTACGATGGTCACCACGTATCGCCTTCGAGAGAACGCGCGCTGGCACGACGGCGCGCCGCTCACGGCCCAGGACTTCGCGTTCGGGTTCGAGGTCGCTATCGACCCGGATATGCCCATTCGGGACCGCGTACCCGAGACCCTCATCGCAGGAATTGAGACGCCGGACGACCGGACCCTTGTCATTGATTGGAAGGAGCCCTACACCCGCGCAAATCTCCTGACCTTTCAGCAGATGGCCCCCCTTCCGCGGCACCGTGTCGAGCAGAAGTACCGGACCAACAAGACCAGCTTCATCTTCGGGGAGGAGTGGACCTCCGGCTACGTCGGCACCGGGCCCTTCCGGGTGGAACAATGGATCCCGGGTGCCAGCATGGTCGCTCGGGCCTACACGGACTGGGTCCTTGGCCCACCGAGGATCGAGACGGTGGAGATTCGCTTCATCCCGGATGCACGGACGCAGCTCGCGAATCTGATGGCGGGGGAGGTCGACCTCATGAGCTCGCCCGGCATCCGCGCGCCCGAGGCATCCGTAGCGCGCGACGAGTGGGTATCGAAGGGAGCGGGCTACATCAAGACATGGCAGCGCCAGCTCCGCTTCCTCGCATACCAGTTCCGCGAGGTGCCAAACTGGCAGCGCGCTGTGGCGGACGTGCGCGCTCGCCAGGCGCTGCTGCACGCCACCGACCGCCAGGGCCTGGCCGACGTACTCACCCACGGCCTCAGCTCGTCAGCCGACGCCTTTATCAATCCCTCGGACCGGATGTACCGCGATGTCGACCGCGTCGTGACAAAATACCCGTACGACCTCAACCGCGCCCAGGGGCTGTTCGCCGACATGGGCTGGCGCCGAAGCCAGCCAGGCGCGCTCCTGACCAACGCATCGGGCCAGACGCTGGACGTCGAGATCTGGGCCACCGCGGGCGGTGGTGGAGAAGAGGAGGCCGCGATCCTTGACGATAACTGGCGCATGGCCGGGATCAACTCAAGCATCTTCGTCATCCCAGGGGCCCGTCAGCGGGACCACGAGCTCCGGGCGAGCTTCCCGGCCGTGAACGCTACGGCTCGATCCATCACGCTGGACAACTTCGTGTTCACCTCCGCACATCTCCCGCGGTCCGATACGCGTTGGCAGGGAGCAAACCGCGGGAGCTTCATGGACGCTGAGATCGACCGACTCCACAACCTGGCGCTCGCAACCTTCGATCCAGGGGAACAGCACCGTGCGGTCGTCGCCCTCCACCAGCGGATGGCCGAGATTCTGGCCATAGGCCCGCTCTACTACAACGTGGAGGTGCTGGTCGCCAGCAATCGTCTGAAGGGACCGGTGGGCGAGGTTGCCGAGAAGTCGGGCATGTCCTGGAACATCTTCGAATGGGAGGTCACGGATTGAGGCTCGCGCTCATCATCGGCCTCGTGCTCATCGCCTGCGGTGCTCCAGCCCCTAGCGGTCCGGGAGGAGCGCGGCAAGGGACGGAGCAGCCCGGGCGAACGAAGGCGGTCACGATCGGGATCACCAGCGCGGTGGAGGCGATGGCCATCATGGGTGGGACAACCACCGTCGGTGGCTGGGTCTCCGTCAGCGAGGTCCACTCCAATGGGCTTGTCACGTCGGAGGTCTCGAGCCGCAACCTTGTGGGGCGCTTGGCTACACGGGTGCCCTCCCTCGACGACGGAACCATCTCGCTGCTGCCCGACGGGCGCATGCGGGTTGCTTTTCCGCTGCGGACTGACGTGACGTGGCACGACGGCGCCCCGTTCACGGCACAAGACCTGGCCTTCTCCTACCGAGTGAACAGTGATTCGGGCTTGCCGAACCCGCACCCCACGGCGATCCGACAGATGGAGTCGGCGGAGGCGACGGACGACCACACGTTCGTCGTTTACTACAAGGGTCCCTACTACCAGGGCGCGTCGCTCGGCATCCGGGCCTTCTGGCCGCTCCCGCGGCATCTGTTGGAAGAGCCCTACGAGCGCTATCTGGCGACAGACAACGCAGAGGAAATCATCAACCTCCCCTATTGGACATCCGAGTACGTCCACCTCGGGCCATTTCGCCTGACGGCATTCGACCCAGCCGGAGAGATCGTCTTCGAGGCCTATGAGCGGTACTTCCTTGGACGGCCGAGGATGGATACCGTCCGCGTACGGATCTTCTCTGATGAGCAGACGCTCTTCACGAACCTGCTCACGGGGGACGTGGACCTCCTCATGGAAAGCACGATCCATCCCGAGCTGGGCTTCCAGCTCACGGACCGCTGGGGGGCGTCCGGCGAGGGGGCCGTCTACCTGAAGAATATCGGACAGCGGTTTCTGGGCTCGCAGTGGCGGCCAGCCTACCAGATGGAGCCGGCGAACCTGGACCCGCGGGTGCGCGCCGCGCTCTATCATGCCCTTGACCGGGAGACCCTCTCGGAGGGGTTACAGTCGGGCCGGCGGGAGCTGGCGGCGGCGGAGCTGCTCACCCCGGGGTCGGTCTTCTACGAGGAGACCAAGGGGGCCTTCCGTGCCTACCCTTACGACCCGGAGCGGGCGAAGGCGATCCTGCGCGAGGTCGGCTGGACGCCAGGGCCGGATGGGGTGCTGCGGAACAACGCCGACGGTCGGCCCTTTCGCAACGCCATCACGGCGACGGCCGGCCGCAACGAGCAACAGATCTCGGCCTTCGCCGACTACTGGCGGCAAATTGGGATCGAGGTCGAGGAGCACGTTGTGCCGCCGGCCTTCGTGCGGGACCGCGCCTACCGGGCGCAGTATCCCGGATGGGAGGCGAGCTCCGCAGCCGGCGGCGATGGGATCCTGCGGCGCTTCGAGGCGCCGGCGGCCAGTGCGGAGAACCGCTGGGTGGGCAACCGCGATGGATATGAGAATCCCCGTATGCAGCAGCTTCTCAACGCCTATCGGACGAGCATAGCCGAGGGCGACCAGATGCAAGCGATGAAGGCGATCCACGACTTTGCCGCGGTGGAGCTGCCGATCCTCGTGCTGTTCAGCACGGCAGACCACATCGCGGTCCGGAAGGGCGTAAACGCCCTGGGCGATCACCAGGGCGGTGAGGGGGGTGGCGCGCCCTACGGGACCTACTCGCGGAATGCGCATCTATGGGATCTACCGTAGTTCTCAGCACTCTGAACGCGGAACCTCATCCGAACTTCATTCACGGAGGACGGGCCCATGGCGAGCATGGAAGTGACGGAGACCAACGTGTCGGCCACGCCGGTCGTGACGTCGACCTACGACCGATGGATGGAGGAGCAGGGCATCCGGGATGTTCGAGGCTTTCACGTCCCCGACCTGAACACGGTACCGGTCGAGCCGTGGGAGCGTATGGGCGTGCTGGGCAGCTTCATCCACCTGGAGGGCTCCGAGGATGCCCACACTGACGCCTATGTGTGCGAGCTGCCGCCTGGCGGCCAGCTCAAGCCTCAGAGGCATCTGTACGAGGAGACCATCTACATCGTGCGTGGCCGCGGGGCGACGACTGTCTGGTATGACGATCGGTCGAAGCAGACCTTCGAATGGCAGACGAACAGCCTCTTCTCGGTACCGATCAACGCCTGGCACCAGCACTTCAACCTGTCTGGCGATGAGCCTGTGCGCTACTATGCCGTGACGAACGCTCCTCTCATCATGAACCTGTTCCATAACCTCGAGTTCGTCTTCGGCGATCCCTTCCGCTTTACGGACCGGTTTGGTGGGGTTGACGGGCACTTCAGCGACCGGGGCCACTTCATCGCCCAGCGCACCTGGGAGACCAATTTCGTCGCGGACGTCGCGGGTTTCGAGCTGCGGAATCAGCCGAATCGGGGCGGCGGACGCAATATGCATTTCGAGCTTGGAAACGCTTCCCTCATTGGCCACGTCTCGGAGTTCCCCATTGGGACCTACAAGAAGGCGCACCGACACGGCCCGGGCGCGAACGTCATCATTCTCAGCGGGCAGGGCTACACCCTCCTCTGGAAGGAGGGGGTACCGGTCACCCGCGTCGACTGGCGGCCCGGATCGGTACTCGTGCCGCCGCGCATGTGGTTTCACCAGCACTTCAACACCGGGCCGACACCGGCGCGGTACCTAGCCATTCGCTGGGGCAGTGGCAAGTTCCGGCTCTTCCGCGATGCCGAGGGGCAGGACGTTGACGTTAAAGACGGCGGCAATCAGATCGAGTATGAGAACGAGGACCCGGAGATCCTCCGCACGTTCACTGACGAGTGTGCGCGGAATGGCGTGCAGGTCGACATGGCGCGGTTGCTCACGCACCGCTCGTCATGACCTCGGCCCCTGACCACTATGGGAGGGGTGAGGCGAGCAGAGGAGCGCAGCCAAACCCTCATCGGGAGTATAAGCCAATGGTGCGAGATCAGGATCGGCCTCGCCGGCCGGCGACCCCGCGGTCGGATGCGCCACGCGTGGATGCGCGGGACAAGGTGACCGGCGCTGCGACGTACGTCGAGGATCTGCCGGAACCGGCCGGCACCGCCTACGCTGCCGCCCTTCGGAGCCCGTACTCGCATGCGCGCATCCTTGCCATCGACTCTGCCGCGGCCGAGCGCGTGCCCGGTGTGCTGGCAGTCCTCCACCGTGACAACCTCCACGAGTACCCGGTCCATCTGGACCGAGTAGGCAAGGGCGCGGTGTTCGACGCACCGACCGATAACCATTTCATCGCGACCGACAAGGCCCGCTTCGACGGCGATCTTCTCGGCATGGTGGTAGCAACGGACCTTCGCACTGCGCGGTGGGCCGCCGACGCAATCGAGTTTGACTACGAGATCCTGGCGCCGGCGTTCTCCTTCGACGAGGCCATGGCCGTGGACGCGCCCCTCGTCCACGAGCAGACGGGGACGAACCTGGCCCTCAGTCAAAGCTTGGAGTGGGGGGACGTCGATAGCGCGGTGGCCGGGTCGGATCATGTTTTTCGTGCGGCCTTCACCTCGCCGACAATCTACCATCACCCCATCGAGCCGGCGATGTCCGCCCTCGTCCGCGCCACCGAGGCGGCTATCGACTATTGGGTGCCGAGCAACAATCCCTTCGACGTCGTGGACATCGCATCGAAGCTGTTTGGGATGGACCGGGAGCAAGTCCGCGTGCGAGTGCCCTATATTGGCGGGAACTTCGGGTCCAAGCACATGACGCCCGAGCTGCTGGTGGCGGCTGCTCTCTCCCGTCGCGTCGGACGGCCCGTGAAGTTCATCGCCTCCGAGGAGGAGAGCTTTCGGGTCACCGCCCGCCATGCTATGACCTATCGCGCGACGCTCGGCCTCAGGGCGGACGGGACCATCACCGGTCTGGACGTGGAGCTGGACATCGACACGGGCGCGTATTTCACCGGCGCGCGCATCGCGACCGGCAATGCCGTGAATGCCTCGTGGGGCGGGTACCGGGTGCCGAACTGCCGCGTGCGGGCTCGGACCGCCTACACCAACAAGGTCCCGGCCGCCATGTTCCGCAACACCGGAAAGAACCAGACAGCCTTCGCGCTGGACTGCCTGATGGACCACGCCGCCCGCTCCATCGGCATGGAGCCTGTCGCGTTCCGAGTCCGCAATCTCATGCAGCGTGGAGAGCGGCTGCCCGTCGAGCGGTGGAAGCGCAATGGGATCGAGGGCCCTGCTCAGAGCCCACCACTGGATACAGACTTCGCGGACCTCATCAGCCGCGCGATGCGCGCCATCGGCTGGGAAAGCGAGGCGTCAGGCAGTCCAGGTTCCGACACGGGAGGCGCACTCGAAGCGGGAAGCGCGAAACCCGACCGCAATCCTCGCGGCCGCGGGATTGCGGTCTCCCTCCGTCGGGGCTCATCCATTGGAACGGCAACGGCCATGGCCACGCTGGAGGCCGACGGCACCGTACTGATCGCCCATAATGCGCCGGATGTCGGAGAGGGCGCTCACACCGTGATCCGCGTGGTTGCTGCCACGGCGCTTGGCCTCCCTCAGGATCATATCCGTGTGGGCGAGCCAGACACGGCGAATCAGCTCCCCTTCTCCGGCACGAGCTCTCAGCGAACGACCGTGCAGATGGGGACGGCGGTCGCCAACGCCTGCGAGCGCCTCAAACAGGAGATCTTGCATGCCGCCGCGGCCACCCACGGCGGGCATGCCGACGACTGGAGCTTCCAAGACGGGCGTGTGGTCCGCTCCGGGCAGGCATCCGTTTCGCTCGCGGAGCTAGCGCGCACTGTGCCGGCCGATGGCGCGATCCGGGGAGTCGGTGTCTACGATCGAGGCGCCGTCGAAGACGTCTCATTCGGGAGCCACGATCATTGGTCACCGGGCGTGGCTGCGGCGGAGGTCGAGGTCGATCGCGCGACCGGCGACGTCCGCGTCTTGCAGTATGCCGCAGTCGCGGACGCGGGGCGTGTCATGCACTACCATTCGGCTCGCGGACAAATCGAGGGCGGGGCGGTCATGGGCTTCGGCGCGGCGCTCTCCGAGGAGGTTGTCTATGGCGAGGGGCAGCTACTGAACGCCGATGCCTTCCAGTACCGGCTGCCGTTGCTCAGCGACATTCCCGAGGCGTTCGAGACCTTCCTCGTCGAGAATGGGGACGGCCCCGGGCCGTTCGGCGCGAAGGGCATCGCCCAGACATCGATCCCCTGCGCTGCGCCGGCCATCGCCAATGCTATTTGCGACGCCCTGGGCGTCCGCCTGTACTCGACGCCCTTTACACCGGAGAAGATCTTGCGGGCGCTCGGCGACTTGCAATCAGGATGACTTCATGGAGATGCGATTGTGCGGCGCAGGCCAAACAGCTTCGGCCGGGGACGTCAGTAGCGTAAGCGAAGCGAAAAGTATCGGTCGGTAAATTCCACCACTCGTGGACAGCCATGGACCATTCGGCCACCGCGCCAGCTCTTTACTGTATCCTAACCCAATCCTACCCAGCGAGATGCGTTTGTGCCCTACTGGCCTATGGTGTACGCTCAGTGCAGCTTCACTGCCGAGGAGGACCGGTGACTCCCACTGCCTATATCGACCCCACGCCTGTCGGGCCGGAAGCACTGGCCGGTCAGTACCTGCGCCGGTTCTGGCACCCGGTCTTCCGCGCTGAGGACCTCCCACAGGGTGCTGCTGTACCGCTGCGCATCCTCCGAGAGGAGTTCACCCTATATCGTGGGGAGGGCGGCGCTGCGCACCTGCTGCCACTGCGCTGTGCCCACCGCGCCTCGCAGCTCAATACCGGATGGGTCGAAGGCGACAGCCTGCGCTGCTTCTATCACGGGTGGCGCTATGATGGGTCAGGGCAGTGCGTCGAGCAGCCCGGAGAAGACCCATCGTTCGCCAAGCGGATCAAGCTGGCCAGCTACCCGGTGCAGGAATATCTCGGTCTCATCTTTGCCTACTTCGGGCCGGGCGAGCCTCCGGTTTTACCGCGCTATCCGGAGTTCGATGCGCCCGGTGTGCTGGACGTGTACCCGCCCGAGTATTGGCCGTGCAGCTATTTCAATCGGATCGATAACGCGGCCGATGCTGCGCACCTGAGCTTCGCGCACCGCGAATCGCGGACTGCTATCGGTCGCCCGCAGCCGCTCGCGGACGTGACGGCGGAAGAGACTGAATTCGGGGTCCTGACATCACTCTTCGTGGATGGCGCCCTCCGTTCCACGCTCCACTTCCACATGCCCAACATCAACCAGTTCATCCAGAGCGATACCCGGCTGCGTGACCCGTTCAACACCGAGGCGCCCGCCATCATCGCGCGGTTGCTCTTTCGCGTGCCGGTCGATAACGAGAGCTGTGTCAGCTTCCCAATCGACCACGTGTCGCTCACGGGTGAGGTTGGCGCGGCGTACCTCGAGCGTCGCCGCACCCTCGAAGCGACCCAGCGCGCCGCCCCGCAGTCGCCTGAGACGATGGGGAGCCTCGTGCTGGGCTCGCGGATGCGGATGGCTGAGGTTCGGGAGTGTGACCAGGCCAATCTCAAGACGCTGACGAGCGTGGAGGACTACGTGGCCCAGGTCGGCCAGGGGCCGCGCGTGCACCACCCGAGCGAGCGCCTCGGCCGGATGGACGCCGGGATCGTCTTGATCCGTAGCGTCTGGCAGCGCGAGCTGCGCGCCCTCGCGGATGGGCGGCCGCTCAAGACCTGGACGCGACATGAACCACTCGGGCATCCGCTGCCAGGGGGAGGCCAATGAAGACCGGCTACATCGGTCTGGGCAATATGGGAAAGCCCATCGCCACGAACGCTCTGCGCGGCGGCTTCGACCTCATGGTCTACGACGTGCGCGAAGAGCCGATGCGCGAGCTCGAGGCGCTCGGGGCCAAGACGGCTGGCGCGCCGCGCGAGATTGCGCGACACGCGGAGATCGTCGAGATTTCGGTCGTGGACGACGCTCAGGTTGAAGAGGTGGTGCTCGCGCCGGACGGACTCCTGACCGACACTCAGCCGGGCATGATCATCGCCATCCATAGCACAATCCACCCGCGGACCCCGCAAGTTCTCGCCCTCGCCGCGGAGCCGCGCGGCGTCCGCATCGTGGACGCCGCGCTCTCCGGGGGCTCAACTGGCGCCGCGGCAGGTACCCTCTGCTACATGGTTGGGGGCGAAGCGGCTGATGTCGAGAAGTGCCGGCCGCTGTTCTCGACCTCTGGTGCACAGATTATCCATGTCGGCGGTGTAGGCTTGGGGGCGGCCACGAAACTGGCGCAGCAAGTGATCATCTGCCTCAACCGCCTCGCCGCCCACGAAGGAATGCGGCTTGCCGAGCGCGCGGGCGTGGACATCCAGGCGTTTCAAGAAGTCGTGCGGGTCACCAACGCGCGAAACGCATTCGCTGAGCAGTGGGAGCAGCAGCGCCAGATCGCTGGCACCGACAGCACCATGCCTGAAGGCATGGCGCACTTGTTCTGGAAGGGGCTGGTCCCGGCGCTGGAACTCGGCCATGAGCTTGGCCTTTCCATGCCTGCCACTGCGCTCGTTCAGCAGCTTTTCCCGCAAGTGTTGGGCCTGAAGGAGTAGAGGTCATGTAGAAGATTCGGTACCATTGAACGCTTGCTCGCTGCTGGCTTACCTTGTCACCGTTGTCCTTGCGCTCGGAAGCACGGGTCCGGGCACCAGTAGTGGTTGGAGCCAAGGCCCCGAACCTGAAGCTCCGACGTCCAAGCGGATGGACGATCGCCGTGCCAGCGACTCCTGCACCCCAAGGCCCGTGATGCGCATGAGACCGAGCCGGGTCGGGTGAACGTGTGAGCAAGTAAGGTCCCAGAGGACATGTATCATGGTGGGCACCAGGGTGAGTACGATCGTCTCTTCGGACAGGGCGAGACTCAGCCCAACCTAGACGCACATTGAGGCCAATGGATGTATTGGCTGAAAGCGAACCGGTAAAGTGAGCACTGCCGGCTGAAAGGGGAAACCGAATTATGGTGCAGTCCATGGCGAGTCGTCCTGCCACTCCAAGAACGCCGAAGGAGGTCACCGACCTACGGGACTGGTTGGAGACCGCGGACGCGCTGGGCCAGGTTCGGCGGCTGAGTGGGGCGGACTGGGACTGTGAGCTGGGAGGCATCGTAGACATGGTCTCGCACCAGTCCACCAACCCGCCGGTGCTGGTCTTTGACAACATCAAGGATTACCCCGCCGGATATCGGCTACTAGCCAACCCCGCTGGGACCAAGGAACTGTCAGCAATCCTGCTTGGGCTGGAACCTAGGCTGACCGTCACGGAGCTCATTCAGGCGTGGCGACAGCGGGCGAAGTCGCAGGTCAGCCGGCTGCCAGTGAACGAGGTTTCAGGCGGCCCGGTCATGGAGAATGTCCAGCGCGGGGCGGACATCGACCTCTACAAGTTCCCGGCGCCGAAATGGCACGCGCGCGACGGTGGCCGGTATCTTGGGACGGCCGATCTCGTCATCACGCGAGACCCGGAGGACGGCAGCATCAATATGGGAACATACCGGATGATGCTTCAGGACCGGGATAAGATTGGACTGTACATCTCACCGGGGCACCATGGGCGGCTCCATCGCGACAAATACTTCGCGAACGCCGAACCGATGCCGGTCGTGGCAGTGTTCGGCGAGGACCCGATCCTGTTCTTGGCTGCGAGCCGTGGCCTGCCCCTCACTACGAACGAACTGGAGTGGGCAGGCGCCGTGAAGGGACGGCCAATCGACGTGGTCCAGGGTCCGGTGACCGGCCTGCCCATCCCTGCCACGTCCGAAATCGCAATAGAGGGCTATGTGTACCGGGACCAGGTGCTCGACGAGGGGCCGTTCGGCGAGTTCACCGGCTACTACGCGAGCGCGGTCCGCAAGGAGACGTACGTGCAGGTCGACGCTGTCTACCATCGCCGTGACCCTATTGTTCTTGGTTATTGCCCGGGACGGCCGCCGGGCGCCAACTTCTTCACACACAACATCATTGGGTCGGCGCTCGTGTGGGACGCACTCGAGGCGGCCGGCATCCCGGACGTGTGCGGCGTTGGCCACCTGCCGGCCGCGGCGAACGGGGGCCTCGTCGTATCAATCAAGCCGCGGTACGCCGGGCATGCGCGCCAGGCGGCCATGGCGGCGGGTTCCTGCCGCGCGGGCGCCTATCTGGGTCGATACATCATTGTGGTCGACGAGGACATCGACCCGAACAACGCGGACGACGTGCTCTGGGCGCTGTGGACACGCTCGGAGCCAGCCGAGTCGTGCGACATCATCAGGTCCGCTTGGAGCACGCCGCTCGATCCCCGCATCTCTCCCGATCAGCGAGCGCGGAAGGACTTCTCGAATACACGCATGATCATCGACGCGACCCGACCGTTCCCCTGGAAGGATGAGTTCCCCTCCGTCTCCGGACCGAGCGCTGAGTACCAAGCTCGGCTGCGAGCGAAGTGGGGCACCGAGTTGTTCAGATGAGGCGGCCAGGAGGCCTCGCAATCGTAGCGTTGCTGCTGCCGCTAGCTGCCTGCGCGGCCCCACCCAGCCCCGCCGCGCCCGATGAAAGCCCATCTCAGAGCCAGGTTCGGTCCACGCCGACGCGCCTCCACTTGGCGATCATGGACCAGATCGCGAACCTCAACCAGCGGGCCAATGAGGCGGGTGGCTCGACCTCGCTGGGAGGTGAGGAGGTCGAATGGCTCGTGCTCGCCGGCTTGACGCGACTCGACGACCGGGGCGTCCGCCGGCCCCAGCTCCTGGAGGTCACGCCGAGCATCGAAAACGAGCTCTGGATAGTGTTCCCCGACGGACGCATGGAGACGACGTACAGGATCCGGGACGGCGCACGCTGGCACGACGGCACGCCATTCGCGGTCGACGATATCATCTTCACCGCGACCATTTTCCAAGACCGCGATCTCTCGCTGCGCTGGGACCCTGCATTCGACTCGGTCGAATCCATCACGGCGCAGGATCCTCGAACCGCCTTGATCAGGTGGAAGTCGCCGTTCATCTTCGCCGATGCGCTGTTCGAGGAATCGCTCATGCCGCGCCACATCCTCGAAAAGCCCTACCTGGAGAATAAGGCCAGCCTGCTCGGTCTACCCTACTGGAACCAGGAGTTCGTGGGCACTGGGGCATTCCGCGTGAAGGAGTTCGTCCTGGGGAGCCACATACTGCTGGAAGCGTTCCGAGACTACGCGCTCGGCCGACCGAAGATCGACGAGATCGAGGTCAGATTTTTCCCCGACGGCAACGCACTGCTTGCCAACGTCCTTGCAGGGGAGGTAGCGCTCACGGTGGGGCGGGGAATATCGATGGACCAGGCTGCCCAGTTGAAATCCACCTGGCGTGACGGGCAGGTGCTTACGCCGTCCTCAAGCTGGGTTGTGGTCTTCCCGCAAATGCTCGATCCCAACCCACCCATCGTAGCCAACGCGCTGTTCCGTCGGGCGTTAATCCATGGGACAGACCGGCAGCAGTTGGTGGATGCGATCCAGCACGGTGAGACACCAATTGGAGACGCGATCTTCAGCCCCACGCAGCGTGAGTACGACGACGTTGAGGGCGCAATCGTGCGGTATGCGTACGAACCGGCCAGGGCGGCTCAAATGCTACAGGATCTCGGATACCAGAAGGGCGCAGATGGCATGCTCAGGAATGCCGCCAATCAGAAATTGGAAGTGGAGATACGCGCGGTGGAGACGGACATCAACGAGAAGTCGATGTTCTCCATCGCCGACTACTGGCAGAGGCTGGGCGTGACGGTGGACGCGTTCATCATCCCACGGGCACGCGCTCGCGACCCTGAGTACCGAGCGACGTTCCCGGCCTTCGAGCACACCCGTCAGCCGAACGAGACTTCCGACCTGAAACGCTACCACAGCAATCAGGCCCGGCTGCCCGAGAACAACTTCACCGGGTCGAACTACAGCCGGTACATCAACGCGCAATGGGATACGATGCTCGACCGGTTTTACAGCACGGTCCCGATGTCGGAGCGGGCAGCCGTCCTTCGAGACATCGTCCACCACATGACCGAGAACCTGCTGCCTATGGGAATGTTCCACGATGGGCTACCCATCCTTGTCGGGAAACGCGTGCAGAATGTGACCGGTCGGTATCCGGGCTGGAATGTCCATGAGTGGGAGCTACCTGGGTAGCAAGACCGGCGCTTTCTGGTCCTTCCGGGAGGTGCACAACCAGGTCCATGACCGCCAAGTGCTTCCATTCGCTTTCTTGGGATAGTCTCCAAGTGCTGGGAGGAAAAATTGGAACCAATGCAACACGTCGATATCGTACACACTGGGCCGGGGACGCCGGCAGGGAGCTACCTGCGGATGTTCTGGCAGCCCATGGGCCGCGCACAAGACCTGGCCGCTGGTCAGTCGCTACCGATCCAGATCATGAGCGAGCACTTTACCCTCTACCGCGGGGAGAGTGGGACGCCATATGTCTTGGCCTTTCGTTGTGCTCATCGCGGCACCCAACTCTCGACGGGGTGGGTAGAAGAGGACGACCTGCGATGCCTCTACCATGGGTGGAAGTATGATGGCTCGGGGCAGTGCGTGGAGCGACCAGGGGAGAGTCCCGCGTCCGCGGCCCACGTCAAGATCCGCAGCTATCCGACTCAGGAGTATCTTGGGCTGATCTTCGCCTACCTAGGTGAAGGAGCACCACCGCCAATCAAGCGATTTCCCGACTTTGAGCACGCCGACGACCTGGCGGTCGGCCCTCCTCAGCTCTGGCCCTGCAACTACTTCAATCGGATCGACAATGCGTGCGACCCCATGCACGTGGGCTTTACGCACAGTGCTTCTGTCGCTCGACTCGACCCTCTGGCCAGCCGATATGGTCCTTCACTGTCTGCAACAATGACCGCCGAGGAGACCGAATACGGTGTCAGGGCAATATTGACGACCGATGAACGAGTCCAGGTCATTCACTTCCACATGCCAAACATCAACCAGTTGGGACAAGAGGGGCGTCCTGGAGCACCCTCGAACAACCCGCAGGCGAGTCCTTGGGGAGAGCGCCTCTTCTGGAGAGTGCCGGTCGACGACGAGGCCTGCGTGAGCTACCTTGTGGGGGTCCTCAATCTCCAAGGCCTCCCTGAGGAAGAAAGGGAGCGCAGGCGCCGCCAGGCGAGCATGGTGACCGCAGAAGTTAATCCCAATGAGGTGGCCGATGGCATCCTCACCGGCAAGCTCAAGCTGAGCGAGATGCATCCGAGCCTGAACCAGCGCGAAACGTTCTGGATTGAGGACTACGTCACGGAGGTAGGGCAAGGTCCGATCGCGGATCGTGCCAGCGATCGGCTGGGCCGGTTTGACACTGGGATCTTCATGCTTCGCAAGATCTGGCAGCGGGAGGTAGTCAAGCACTCCCAGGGGCAGCCGATTAAGCGGTGGGCCTCGACCGGCGGCCTGGTACCCACTCGCGCTATCGCCTGAATACATCGGGGGGCGATGAGCGCCCTCTGTAGCGTAGCCTTGGATTTCGTACTGCAACGACGGTTCGTGCCTACGCTGTATTGATTCCGTGGCCATGACCACAACATCTTGTGCCTGCCGCCGAGCGGAGCACCCCACATCTTGTAAGTCAGCGAGATCCGTCGTTGTAGTAGTAGCCGAAAAACACGCCTCCAATCACGGCCATCCGGTTAGCTCCAGCGGCGGCCGGCAGACGGATCGGTCACTCTATTTCCCATAAGTGTGCATTGCGGGCCATGTCGCCATGTCCGACGATGCCGGTGTAGTCGTCGGTCAGTGCTTTCACGCCCTGGCGCACTGCGGCAAAGGCCGTGCGGAAGTAGATCGGCAACGCCGGCAGATCTGCAGCGAGCAGCTCCCCCGCGTCTCGCAGCACCATCCCATTTTCCCGCACGTCGACGGTCGACTTCAGACGATCAATGAGCGCGTCGAGCCTGGGGCTCGCATAATGCGCGTAGTTGGCCCCTTGCCAGCGGTTCTGCTCGGTCGCCTGCAAGCGGCTGTCGAAGGAGACTAGCATTTGGTCGGCGGCTGCACGAGCCCGGATCGCCACGCCCGGAACGGTGGCGGTCCACTCGCTATCGCGCGAGAGAGCCGGCGATGGCACCAGCTCCTTGGCGTCGATGCCCACCTGGCGCCAGAAGTCGGCGATCAGAGCTACCTCTTTGGCCCACGTCTGGTTGCTGGCGCGTGTCTCGATCTGCACCTGGAGGCCATCCTGGCCAATCAACCGCCCATCCGCTGCGCGGCTCCAGCCGCCCTCAGCGAACAGCTGGGCGGCGCGGGCGGGATCGTAGTGATAGCGCGCGAAAGGCTCTCCGACGATGGGCGCTCGGCGATCGCTCGTCGGTACGAACGTATCGCCGCTGGTGTCGGCGAAGCCAGGGTGCGTGAACTCCCGAATTGCATCGCGGTCGATAGCCTGCAACAGGCCCGCGCGCAGGCGCGGATCGCGGCTCAGCTCCAGCGGACGCGCGAATTGTGGGTCGAATTGCACGTAGATGTAGGCCCAGTTGTCCTGCCGAGCGACCAGCTGCCCCTCCCCAGTGTGTGCCCACTCGTCACGCAGCGTCACGGCTTGCTCGGGGCTGATCGTCTTCTCCGAGATCATGTGCACTTCGCCGGCCTTCAGGTTCGCCAGCATGGTGTTGGCGTCCGTGATCGTGCGGATGATGAGCCGATGGAGCTTTGGGCGGCCCAGGAAATAGTCGTCGAACGCCTCGAACACCTGCTGCTCGCCCAGTCCGAACTCCACGAGCCTGAACGGCCCCAGGTTGACGTACTCCGTGGTGAAGTAGGGAATTGCCAGGAACGCCTCCTTGTCACCCTCGAAGGGTTCGGCCAGGATGTGCTCGGGGAACAACCAGAGGTTGCGGTGATCGAGGTCGAGGGCTCGGAAGTAGGGCGTCTTGTAGGTGATGGCGACGGTGTGCGGGTCTAGGGCCTCGACGATGTCCGCCTGCCAGATGTTGGGCGAGATGGACGACAAAATCTCCGGCTGGATGGCGACCCGCCAGCTGAAGACCACGTCCTCAGCTGTGAACGGCGTGCCGTCGTGCCAGCGGACGTTCGGACGCAGCGACCACACGGTACGCATTCGGCCATCTGGCAGTATGGAGACCGTGCCATCGTCGAACGACGGGATGCGGGCAGCTACGCGCCCTTCTCGATTACCGTTTGCGTCATACGTGACGAGGCCGGTCGTGTGAATCTCGGCCAGTGCCGCCACGCCACTCGCCGTGCTGGAGAACTCCCACGGCCCGTACAACTTGCTGGTCGCCGTCTGCGCGACGATAACCGTCCTGGCCGCGGCCCCATTCTCGCCTCCAGCAGCAGAATGGTCGCCGACCACCGGAGTGGATGGCGCTGCAGGCGTGCATCCAACAAGCGTGAGGAGAACGAGCAACCACCCGCGGCGCATCCGGGGGGGTCGCGGTCGAGCCAGGTCTTGCATTAGTCTCACCCCAACAGAGAATCGGCCCCATTGGCTTGGGAACACCAAGGCGTGTTTGGACGAGGCGACTGGATACTGGCCCAGTCAACCGCGATGGAGACGAATGAGCTCGATTGGGACGGGACAACGTCCATCTTCTCCGGCTCCGACGGTCAGGCTACACTCGAGGAAGAGCGACGATCGTGGCGCACTGCCGCTTCTGCCACAATTTCCCCTCCGACGCGCGGCTATGACCAGGCTTCTTTTCGTCAGGCACGGTCAGAGAAAGTCGCGAACATCTGCTGACTCGGGGCAGCTCCAGCCACCGACGCGTCAGCACCATGAGCCAAGCGCAGGGCGGGGATCAGCGCCTGGTAGTACTCCTCCAGCAGCAGGCATCCGGGCCGTGAAAGGCGCCATCGAGCCAGCCGTCCGCGGCGCGACTTTGTCCGCCGCTAAGGCGAACCGCCTCACTGAATAGGTCCACGTCGGGGCCCGCTGCCTTTGCAAGATGGTAGCCCTCGTGGACCGCGAGTATGTTCACGGTCGTGATCAGCTGCTGCGCGCACTCCGTCGAGCAACCAGCGCCTACCTACTCTAGCACAGCGCCCGCGGTGCCCCCTTTTTCCCTGGCGCCGACGTAGCCGCTTTTCTCTGCGAGCAAGCCTTCAGGCTTGAGCTATACCGGAACTGTTTCAACAAGGTCTAGGTCTCGAAATCCGGATAGCCATGCGGTGCAATCCGCTCCTGGTACTCGGCCTGGAGGCCCCGGCGGTCCGCCGGCCAGACGCGCATCGTGAATCCGCTCAAGATGAATGGGTGAGCGCCAAGCTTGTAGAGCGCCGGGTAGTCGATATCGATCAGGCCCTTGCGCTCCTCGTCGCTGAGGTCACGGCCCTCGAGGAACGCAGCGGCATCCCGTTGAAATGCCTCGAGCGCGGTGTCGTCGTTGATCACCTGCCGCAGCACCTTGTCCACCTGATAGCGGGTCATCGAGCATCTCCCTGGGTCAAGTCCCACGCCATGTACGGCACCGCTGCGGTCTTCTTCGGGAAATGCAACCCCACCGCGTCAGGCGCTCGGCCATGCGCCAACCCCATGAGGAGTACATAGTTGGAGAAGCCTGGGGTGACGTTACCCGCCTGCAGCATGCGCTCCCACGTTGCCTCTTTCACCACCGTCTCGGCATCGCCGGCGGCGATCAACTTCATCATCCGTTCATCGAACTCGACATCCGCGGAGTAGCTCGACGATTTGGGGCCGCCGACCTCGACGGCAAGATGACCGCTGGAGAGGATCCCGATGCGCCGGCCGCTCG
Source organism: Chloroflexota bacterium (assembly GCA_009377635.1). Lineage (GTDB taxonomy): Bacteria > Chloroflexota > UBA6077 > UBA6077 > SHYK01 > WHTR01. The sequence continues at coordinate 7,956 of WHTR01000016.1, read as the reverse complement.
GGAGCACCTCGATCATGCGGCGGATTGCCTGTCCGACCTGATAGAACCGGTCCGCGGGGGGGATAGGGGGGGCCATGACGTTCGTGAAGATGGGTACAATGGGGATGTCCATCTCCGGGCGCACAAAACCGAGCGGGACGGTGAAAGCATGGTCGATGAAGAACTCGTCCGAGAAGGCGAAGTCGACGCCGAATCGCGAGCTCTCGCGCAGCAGGCCCTTGGCCACCTCGATATCCACGTCAGCCTCGTAGGGCGTCAGGCGGAACGTGCGTACTTCTTGCGGGGCCGGGCCGTGCGTCCGTGGAGCCTTCCCGATCAAGAATGGTGGCATGTTGTCCATGAACCACTGATTCAAGTGATCGCTCGCGATCACCACAAGGACATCTGGCCGCGCATCGGCCATCTTCTGGCGCATGCGGGCGTAGTCTGCTTCGGCCTGGCAGATACCCGGCTCGGGATCCGGGCCTGCGATCATGCCCGGCAGATATGGATTGTGGGTAATGCCGATGATTTCAACGAGCTCAGCCACGACGCCTCCCTGAGAACGTTCTCGCAAGAGATCTTCGGGTTGCTGGAATACCGTGGGCACCCCAGGCCCTTTGGCGACTGGCAGTAGCACTTCTGGTTCCTGCCGGGCCTCCCGCGTCCTCTCCAACTCGGCAGGGGACAGCGCGCTGCGGCGCCCAGCCGTGGCGATCCATGAGTCGAGCTCGCGGACTGGCGAACGCCCGTTCCGCCACGGTGCTGTCGAAAATGCCAGCGGAGGACGGAGAGGCAGGCCGCGGGCCTCTCCTGTGGAAAACCGTCGAGAGACAGACAGCTCCTCGTGCTTCTGTCGGAGTACTCCCACGGCCCGGTGTCGAACGCACCCCTGCCACCCGAACCGCGCTAGGGCGCCGCTCGGAACTGCGGGCCCGAGGAGTCCGCTCAGCCTCTCTCTCCGCCGTTGACAACGTTCTTTCACACCTTCAGGCAAGCGACCCGCCGGTCCGGGCGCTTCTCCTCTAGCTGGGGTGTGGTGTCCCGGCACATGTCCTCTGCTATCGGACACCGGCTCGCAAATCTGCAACCTCCCACCGGGTTGATAGGCGTCATGGGCTCGCCCTTCAGCCGGTTCGCCGCAACCGGGGTGTGAGGATCGGGTTCCAGCGCTGCCTCAATCAGCAGCTTCGTGTAGGGATGGAGCGGGTCCTTGAATACCTCGGCCGTGGGACCGTGCTCCATGATTTTGCCGCCATACATCACAAGCACATCCTCAGAGATCTGGTAGATCACTGACAGATCGTGCGAGACGAAGATCATATTGAAACCCCAATTATGGCGCAGCTCGCTGAACAGGTTCAGCACTTGCGCCTGAACCGAGACGTCGAGCGATGAGACTGGTTCGTCCGCAATGATGACTTTCGGTACAGAGGCCAAGGCGCGGGAGATAGCCAGGCGCTGGCGCTGGCCTCCACTGAACTCATGCGGATACCGGTCAAGGTGCTCGGTCCCCATCCCGACCGCGGTCAAGAGGTAGGCAAGACGATCCTGCAGTTCGGTCCCCCGCATTTGGAAGTGGATCCGCAGCGGCCGGCTCAGGATCTGGCGCACTGTCATGCGAGGCGGGAGCGATGAGAATGGGTCCTGAAAGACCGCCTGGATCTCCTTTCGTAGGGCCCGCACTTGCCCGCTCGGCAAGCGCAAAATGTCCCTGCCGGAGTACCAAACCTCCCCTTCGTCTGCAGGAACCAATCGCAGGATGAGCTTGGCCAGCGTAGTCTTGCCACACCCGCTCTCACCCACCACTCCCAGTGTCCGCTCGGTGGACAGCACAAAGCTGACGTCGTCAACAGCATGCAACGACCTCAGCCGGCCCATGAGACGGTCTGGAAACAACGGAGCGAGGTTGAACTGCTTGCTGAGGTTCTTTACTCGCAGGAGAGGCTCCTTCCCATCTGGCGCGTTCCCGTGCTCCGCGAGCTTGGCTGCTGCCGTTGCGTCCGTGTACTTCTCACGAAGTGAGATCCCTTTGAGCTCCGCGGGGAAGTGGCACGCGGCGAGCTGCCCCCTCCGCCATTCCTTTAGTGCAGGTGCCTCGGTGGTGCAGAGAGCCTGGGTTTTGAAACACCGTGGGTGGAACGTGCACCCCGAGGGCAACTCCAGTAGGTTAGGGATTGTGCCGGCGATAGGCCGAAGCGACTCCTGAGATCCTTTGCGTGGCCGTGCATACAGGAGGGACTCTGTGTAAGGATGCAGAGGCCGGTCGAACAGGTCCTTGACGCTGGAGTACTCCACCGGTCGCCCAGCGTACATGACCATGACTGTGTCCGCCAGCTTGGAAACAATGCCCAGGTCATGGGAAATGAGCAGCGTCGCAAGGCCGTGGTCGCCCTGGAGCTCCTTGATGAGCTCTAAGAGCTGCGCCTGAATAGTAACGTCCAGGGCACTCGTTGGTTCGTCCGCGATGACGAGCTTGGGCCCGCAGGCCAGAGCCATTGCGATGGCCACCCGCTGTCGCAGACCTCCACTCAACTCGTGCGGATAGCGTCGACTCAGCTCCTCTGGCCGTGGCACACCTACTCGCCTCAACATGTCCACCGCTGCGTCCCGCGCATCTTGCTTGCTATAGCCCAGGTGGTAGCGGTACATTTCTCCCACCTGCTCGCCCGCGGCGAGTGTTGGATTTAAGGAGGCCATCGGGTCCTGCGACACTAGTGAGATTTCACGGCCTCGGATCCGACGCATGGCGCTCCTCGACTGAGTGAGTAGCGACTCACCGTCGAACGTGATGGAGCCACTAACAATACGCCCAGGCTGCGGTACGAGGCGAAGGATTGCCAGTGCGGTCGTGGTTTTACCAGAGCCGGTCTCGCCAACGATACCGAGAGTCTGGCCCGTGTCGAGGTCGAACGAGCAGTCCTGAACGGCCGATAATTCGCCCCTAAGCAGCGAGAACGTTACGTGTAGGTCGCGAACCTCGAGCAGTGCCACTCGTACCACCCCGTCATGGACTATTGGTCATAGTGACGCGGGTCAAAGACGTCCCTCATGCCGTCGCCGAGCAGGTTGAAGCCAAGGATCGTCAGGCTGAGGGCCATTCCCGGGAAGATAGCGGCCCAGGGCATGAACTCCATCCCATCCATCGCGCTGCTCAGGTCCGCGCCCCAGTCGGGTGTGGGCGGCGGAAACCCTAGTCCCAGGAAACTCAGGGAGGACGCAATGAGAATAGCAGAGGCGAAGTCAATGGTGAGTGCCACGGTCAGCGGCGCAACTGTGTTAGGGAAGATGTAGCGAGATACCAAGACCGTGTGCGATTCGCCTACGACTTGCCCTGCGTACACATAGTCCCGCTCGCGCTGCTCAAGCATCGCCGCTCGAGCGATTCGTGCGTACTTTGGCAGAGAGCTCACGGAAATGGCAATCCAGAGCGACAAGAGCCCTCCGCCCATGGCTGCCACCAAGGCGATAGCCAGCAAGCGACCGGGGAAGGCGAGCAGCGCATCCATGAGGCGCATCACTGCGTGATCTACCCAACCGCGCGCGTAGCCCGACAAAAATCCCAATGGGATCCCTATCGTAGCCCCGAGCAGCACGGCGCCCACGCTGACCACAAACGCGATGCGCGCACCATGGATGACCCGGGACAGAATATCCCTCCCCAGATGGTCGGTGCCCATCCAGTGATCCAGGCTGGGAGGCTGCATCGCGACGGTGATGGTGATCCGATCCGGTTCATAGGGACTCAACCAAGGAGCTAGGCCCGCCGTGAACACGAATAGACTAACAAGCCCGACGCCTACCAGCGCGAGGCGGTTGCGCGCCAGGACTCCGAAGGCTCTCGCCCAGCCGCTGGCCCCCGTGGCGGCGCGTCGAGCCGCCACGGCTTCTACTGCGCTGATGTCATCCTCTCCATGGTTGGCAGCAGCAAGTCGCCCCGCCTCATGAGAACCTGACCCGTGGATCGATCCATCGATAGAGCAGGTCGACAAGGAGGTTCACCAGGACATAGGTGGCGGCCAGCACAAGGACGGCCCCCTGGATTAAGGGGAAGTCCCGGCTATAAATCCCGTCCAGCAGCATCTTGGCTACGCCTGGCCAGCCGAAGAGCACCTCCACGATGGTCGACCCGCCCAACAACTGCCCGATTTCCAGCCCGATGACGGTGATGGCCGCGATCAACGAGTTGCGGAAAGCGTACTTGAACATAATGAGGAGCTCCGGGAGCCCCTTGGCGTAAGCCATCCGGATATAGTCCTCACCTAGTTGTTCCAACATGCCGGACCGAAGGTACCGAGTGAGCTGCGCTGCCGACGCCGCGCCCAACACGACCGCCGGGAGGATAATGTGGCGTAGGAATTCTAATGGCTGGTCGAATGGGTCCGCATACCCAATGCTGGGCAGCCAGCCGAGGTGCAGGCTGAACACGAGAATCAAGATGAGACCGAGCCAGAAATTCGGGATGGACAACCCGAGCACGGCGAAGCTCATGGCGCTGTAGTCCGGTATCTTGTTCTGGAACCGTGCGGCGAGGATGGACAGAGGAATAGCCATGAACAGCGTTACCAGCATCGCCGACGCCGCCAAGTAGATGGTCGCCGGATAGCGTGAGAGGAGTTCCGTCAGAACCGGTCGCTGACTGGTGAGAGAGATTCCCCAGTCACCACGGAAGATGTTGCCGAGCCACTGGAAGTAGCGGACATGGATCGGTTGGTCCAAGCCCAAACGGTTTACGAGCGCATCATACTGCTCCTGAGAGATGCCCTGCCGGTCCTCCGGACCGAAGCCTGCCAGGACCAGGACGGGATCGCCAGGGACCAGAGACATAAGAAGAAACACAATCAGCGTTACGATGACCATAACGGGGATCACCTGGAGTAGACGGCTGGCGGCGTAGTTAAGCATGGCGGTTTCCTGGACCCTGTCGAAGCACCTGCCGCACGAGCTACCCGATTCGGCTGCGATGCGAGACAAGGCCACACCGGCTGCGGCGGCGCAGTGGTAGCAGGCAACGGCCCGAGGCACGCCTCCGACGCCGTCTTGTCACATCCCGTGTCGGTGTGGTGGGCGCGTCTGACGACCCGCTCATTGGATTTCTACCCTATTCCGCCAACCAGACGTGGGTGAAGCCGCCACCGTGGTAAAACCAGTCTCCGGTCGGTCCGTACAGCGGACCCTGGACTCGGTCTTCCCGAAAGGCCATGAACCGCTGCGTGAACGCGACGGGGACGTACGGGGCTCCGTCGACGAACGAGCGCCCAACAACCTCCTTGAGCAGCCCATAGAGCTCGCCATCGTCAATGGTACCCTGCATCTTCTCCAGCAGGTCTTCCACCGTCTCGTCACAGTAGCCGCTGAAGTTGTTCGACCGCCGGTCCGGCGGTTCGCACTGGACCTGAGTTGAGTACGTTTCGGTCGGGTCCAATTGCATGCCGCCGCCGGTCCATTCCATCTGGTAATTGCCAGTGAACTTCCTCTCCGCAGTGGCAGCCCGGTCATAGGATACTTGCTCGATATTGAACCCAACGTCTTCAAGTTGCTGCTCGAGAATCGAGACCTCTCGTTCCCACTGGTTCTCCGTCATGATCCGAATGGTCGAGCTCCCGACCCCGGTTTCCTGGACGAGCTGCCGGGCCCGCTCTGGGTCCGGTTGCGGCACGGGGTACTCCTTTACATACCACTTGTGCCCGACGGGGAACTGTTGGTTGGTCGGCTGGCCGCGGCCCAGGAATGCTCCGTCGATAATTTCTTGGCGGTTCACTGCGAGGGCCATCGCCCGCCGTACGCGGGTATCCGCCAGGATGGGATCATGCACGTTAATACCGATTGCCCACCAAGCGGCGTAGTCAGCCCCTTGAATCCCGATGTTGCGCACCTGGCCGGAGATGATCCGCTCGGCCCAGACTGGCGCGACCCGTTCGATGACATCCACGTCGCCCGCGCGCAACGCGGACATTCTCACCTCCGGTTCAGGGATTGGGGTGAACACCAGCCGGTCGACGTAGGGCACCTGGTCCCAGTAATTATCGAAACGCTCAAGCACGAGGCGCTGATTCGGCTGCCATTCTACGAACTTGAATGGACCCGTCCCCGGCGGCGCCTCGCTCATCTCGGCCCCGCCAGGCGCGACCGCGTCTACCGGCGTTACTGGGAAGGCCTTGACCGAGTCGGCCAACCCCGCGATGAACCCCGCGGAAGGCTCCGACAACGTCACACGTATGGTCAGTGGGTCCGGGGTTTCCACCCCTGCGACCAGCTGAACGCGGCCGAAGCCGTACGCACCGTTATTCTGGTCGCGGGCGTAGTTCACTGAGTACGCAACGTCCTCCGCGTTCATCGTTTTCCCGTTATGGAACTTCACTCCGTCCCGGAGCTTGAACGTGTACACGCGCAAGTCATCGGAGATATCCCACTCTGTCGCTAGTGCGGGAAGAAGTTCACCGGTAGCTGGGTCATGGCGCAGAAGAGCCTCGTATATCCCGGCGCGGACCCGCTCCGCGTCCGAGAAGGTCTTGACGTGCGGGTTCATGGTGGGGAAATTGTTGGCGTGACCGAACCGCAGGGCCCCCCCACGCTGGCGCTGGTCTTCTCCGGTGGACGCCCCAGATCCGGGCGACTGACCAGGGCCGGTGCAGGCAGCCGCAACGATGGCGAGGCTCGCCGCGGCAAGGAAAATATTGAACCATGACCTGTTGAGTGTTTGGGTCATTCTTGCTTTCCCCGTTGTCCGACTGTTCCCTTGCCTGGCTAACCCGTATGACGAGGAGCTCTCCTTCGAGCGTGGAGGCGGTTCAGTCGACTTCGCCGTTCAGCAGGTCGTGCGGCGTCCAGTGCTTCACGGGCTCCCCCTCAGCGAATGCCTTCAGCTCGCGCTGCCAAATGCTCCTGAGGAAGATCACACCCTCGTCAATGCGGCCCAACCGATCCGGGCCGCGTTTTTCGGGCTGTCCTTGCCCCACCTGGGTCACGTAATCTTCCACGGAAAAGAGGAAGGCCCGGGGCGTCTCCGGTGGTAGGTCCTCCTCCCGCATCCTGCCTGCGAGGATGGCGTCGGCCACGTGCGGAGGTGTGCTACCCTCGGCGAGCTGGTGGATCCGTTGCCGGAGTTGTCGATAGGCCTCCACCTCCTCTTCAGTAGTGTTGAGTAGGTTCACGCTGAAACTTGCCGTCAGTTCGTCGTTCACTGGGACGCGCCAGGAGATGCGCTTTCCGCCTGCCTTGGAGCTGGAATCCACACCGGTCCGGTGGAGGGCAACAGCATCGCTGTTTTGATTGGCATTTGGCATCTGGAAACGGAAATAGCGAGGCGGCTCTCCCGGATGCTGGACAGCTGTCCGAATGCCGTAGGACGTTTCCTGGGACCAGAACGTTCGGCCGGCATAAGAATCAATGCCACCGGGCGTCCCGTTGCGCTCTGCCCGTTGGAGGGCCTCGTAGTGGGTGTAGAGGACGTGGGCGATGTCACAGGCGTTGTCGATCCGATTGAAGTAGTTGCAGGGCCAATACTCCGGCTCCTCCAGGTCCAGGATCCCCGGCCCCTCAAAGTCCGGGTGGCGCTGCATCGGCGGGGGCTCCCCCTGCGCAAGATATGCGAAGATCAGCCCCAGGTATTCCTGCGTGGGGTAGCTGGCGATCCGCACCTTGGCTGCAAAGCTCTCTAGCTCCCCAGGCTGTTCCACGCACTGCCCCGTCCCGTCGTATTTCCAGCCGTGGTAGCGACAGCGTAGGCTGTCGCCTTCCACCCAGCCGGTGGATAGCTGCGTCCTCCGATGGGCACAGCGGAAGTCTACGACATAGGGCACGCCGCTCTGGCCCCGATAGAGGGTCAGTCGCTCTGACATGAGCTCAATGGGCACCGCCTGGCCCGGCGCCAGATCCTGCGCCCGGTAGACTGGCTGCCAGAAGGTCCGCAGGTACTCCCCCGCCAGCGTCCCTGGCCCCGTGTGCCAGACGTCCGTGTAGTCCTCCCAGTGTCGC
>WHTR01000169.1 GCA_009377635.1 Chloroflexota bacterium | reverse complement strand
AGGAGGAGCACCTCTCGCGGCCCGGCCCCGGGCCCCCGCAGGACCACGAGCGCGACGCCGAACGTTGCGATGGCCAGCAGCAGAATCCCAGGGGCGACGGGCATCGAGAGCGCCACGGCATAGGCGCCGAAGGCGAGGGCGAATCCGAAGCCCGTGTTCACAGTGTGGGCCCCAGCGCGTACGACGGTTCCGCCCCTGACTTCCCCCCACTGGAGGCAGATGACGGCTACAATGGCGAGCGCGGCAAGAGGCGTCGCGATCCACGGACGCGGGCCGATCGACGACAGCCACTCAGCCAGCGCGATGACCGCCCCGGCTGGAAGGGGCCAGAGCATTCCGAGCACCGCACGACTCTGCGGGCCTCGCCCAATGTACTGAGCCACGAGCTCGGCGCTCGCTCCCGCGAACATCGCCAGAACCAGGATCGCCGGACCACGCCACGCGGTGTGCAATTCGGGTGCGAGGGCGAATCCAACCCACAGCGTGCTGAGCGCAACCATTGTGGGCGCCGGGGCAGGAGCGGCGATGCGACCCGCGATCCGGAACGCAGGGGCGCGGAAGAGAACGGCGGGCGAGGCTCGCATTCAGACCTCCACGTCCACCTAGGCGCCAAAGCTCGCCAGCCGCTCGTCCAGCTTGACCAGACGGTCCCGTACGGCGAGCAGCTTCTCCCGCTCACGCATTACGACCTCGGAGGGGGCCTTCTCCACAAAGCCCGGACGGCTGAGCAGCGTCTCGGCCCGTTCAATCTCGGCCAGCGCATCCGCTCGCTCGCGCACCAGTCGCTCGCGCTCCCGAGTGACGTCGACGATTCCGGCCAGGGGAACGTGGACCGTGACGCCAGGCACGACCACTGCCGCGGCCTGCTCCATCGGCCGATCCAGTCGGTCGACGACCTCAATCGGTCGAAGCCGGCAGCCAGGAAGCTGGCCGATCACCAGTGCCATGCGCCGATAGAAGTCGGGGTCAGTCTCCGCCACAATCACCGCCGGCGCCCAGCGGCCGGGGTCAACGCGGTACTCAGCACGGAGGTTGCGAATGCCGCGCACGATCTCGAATACGCTATCCATGCGCTTCTCGGCCGCGCTGTCCCGCTCGGTCGACGCGACTGGCCACGGGGCCACCACAACGGATGTTGGACGCTCGATGCCGTCGCTCCTCGAGAAGGATGTAAGCACCTGCCACAGCTCCTCGGTGACGAAGGGTATCATGGGGTGAAGCAGTCGGAGGGTGTGCTCGAAGACCCACGCCAGATTCGTCCGAATCCCGCGGCGCTCCTCCTCGGTGCTGGCCTCACGGAGCTCGATCTTGGCGATCTCCACGTACCAGTCGCAAAACTGGCCCCAGAGGAACTCGTGAACGGTGCGCGCCGCCTCGCCGAACTGGAACTCCTCCAACAGCCGCGTTGCGTGCGCAGTCACGTCATTGACACGGCTGACGATCCAGCGGTCCGCCTCCGAGCGGGCGCCGGGCGCCACCGGGAGCGGACCGCGAAAGTCTCGCAGCGGCCAGCTCTCCACGTTGCCGATGACGAAGCGGCCGGCGTTCCAGAGCTTGTTCACGAGGTTGCGGTTGGCCTCAAGCCTCTCCGCCGAAACCTGCGTGTCGTTCCCGGGTGTCGTCCCGCTGACCAGCGAGAGGCGCAGGGCATCGGTGCCGTACTCCTCGATGAGATCGAGCGGGTTCAGCACGTTCCCCTTCGTCTTGCTCATCTTCTCTCGGCCGACGCGGATGAGGCCGTGGAGGTAGACATCACGGAACGGGACGTCGCCCGTCATCTCGAGGCCCATCATGATCATCCGGGCGACCCAAAAGAAGAGGATGTCGTACCCGGTTTCCATGACGGTCGTCGGGTAGAACCGCCGGATGTCGTCCGTGTCCTGCGGCCAGCCGAGCGTTGAGAACGGCCAGAGCCCAGAGGAGAACCACGTGTCGAGGACGTCGGGATCCTGCTCCAGATCGGCCGAGCCGCATGTTGGACAGCGCATCGGATGCTCGTCCACGCTGGCGAACACGTGGCCGTCCGCGCATGTCCACACCGGGATCCGGTGGCCCCACCAGAGCTGCCGCGAGATGCACCAGTCCCTAATGTGTTCCAGCCAGTTGACGTAGACCTTGGTGAACCGCTCAGGGATGATGCGAATGCGTCCATCGCGCACCGCTTCTAGAGCGGGCGCCGCGAGGGGCGCGATCCGCACATACCACTGATCAGAGACCAGCGGCTCGACAATGGTCGCGCAGCGGACGCAGTGTCCCACCTGGTGTGGATGGGTATCCTGCTTCACGAGGAGGCCGAGGGAGCGCAGCTCCTCGACGAATGCCTCTCGGGCCTCCGTGACCCACATCCCGGCATATCGGGGCCCGGCGTCGGCGGACATCCGGCCGTCGCGCCCGATGACGAGGACCGTGGGAAGGTTGTGCCGCTGCCCGATATCGAAGTCGGTCGGGTCGTGGCCCGGCGTGATCTTTACCGCGCCGGTCCCGAACTCGGGCTGCACCGCCCCGTCCGCGACGATCGGAACCGGCCGGTTCACCGAAGGGACACGCGCCGTTCGCCCAATGAGCTTGGCATACCGAGCATCGTCGGGATGTACCGCGATGCCGGTGTCGGCCAGGATCGTCTCGGGGCGAGTCGTGGCGATTTGAATGGAGGCCGGTTCTTTTTGATCAGGGATCGGGACGAGCAGGTAGTTCACGAACGTGAGGGTGCCTACCTCCTCCTCATGGACCACCTCGAGGTCAGACAGCGCCGTGGAGCAGCGCGGGCACCAGTTCGTGATCCGCTCTCCCTTGTAGATGAGCCCTTTCTCGAAGAGGCGAACGAACGCCGTTCGCACGGCAAGCGAGGGACCGGGGTCCATGGTAAATCGCTCGCGGTCCCAGTCCACCGACACGCCCAGCCGCCGGTGCTGCTGGGTGATCACGGCGCCGTACCGGTCCATCCATTGCCACACGCGGTCGAGGAACGCCTCCCGCCCCAGGTCGTGCCGGGTCTTGCCCTCGGCAGCAAGCTCGCGCTCCACCACAACCTGACCGGCGATCCCCGCGTGGTCGCGGCCCGGAAGCCAGAGCGTCGCGTCGCCGCGCATCCGGTGCCAGCGAACGATCAGGTCCTGGATCGCGGCCACCAGAGCATGGCCGAGATGCAGGTCGCCGGTCACATTTGGCGGCGGCATAATGATGCAGAACGCTGGTCGACCGGGGTCCGGGTCGGGCGCAAAGTAACCCGCCTCCACCCAGCGCGCGTAGATGCGCGCTTCCAGCTCCTTCGGGTCGAACGCCTTCGCCAGCTCCACGCGATTCGCCATCAGGCCTCAGGCCTCCGCGGCACAGCGACCCGAGACGCCAGCGCGCCGGCGGTCGCCAGCGCACGCCTAACTTCGTCCACCACCTGGTCGAGCGTCTCCCCAACAGGCACGCCGACCCGCTCGAAGGCCTGCACCTTGCTCTGCGGCGTGCCGGCGCTCCCCGAGATGATCGCGCCCGCGTGCCCCATGCGCTTGCCGGGCGGTGCGGACCGTCCCGAGATGAACGCGACAACGGGCTTCGGATAACCCCGGCCGATCATCTCCGCTGCCGTCTCCTCGTCGGAGCCACCGATCTCACCGATCAGAATGAGCGCGTGTGTATCCGCGTCGTTGCGGTACAGATCGAGGACGTCAGTGAACGTGCTGCCGATCACTGGATCGCCGCCGATCCCGACGCATGTCGAGATACCGAGCCCAGCCGCCGTGAGGAGATTC
>WHTR01000168.1 GCA_009377635.1 Chloroflexota bacterium | reverse complement strand
CCCGCGCCGCCTGGACCCAGGCACTCCTGGCTACGGCATAATGGCGCAAGTCGAGTCTAGCTGTGGTGCGAGCGTGCTGTCGGGCTATATCGAGCATGAGCCGCAGCGGCGTTCTGAGAAATCGGGTACTATCGGGTCGATCAGGTGCTGAACATCGATCCCCTGATGGCCGCACACAGAGAGCTCGGAGTCGAGGAATGAACGCAGCACGGGGCAGGAAATCGGTGCGCATTCTGCCGTTCGTGCTCATCATTGTCGCCTCCGCATGCGCACCCACATCGTCGCCCCCCTCGACGGGAACGACCGCCGGCGGCGAGGCGAACCGGCGCGAGCAGAGCCTGGTCGCGGCCGTGCGCGTCGAGCCAAGCCGAGTCGCTGCCAAGGCCACGACGAGCCAGTTTGTGAACATCAAGACATCCGTCGCGCTCTTCAACGCCACGCTCGACCTCATCGACGACCGCGGCGCTCCCCAGCCCTACCTGGCAGAAGCACTTCCGCAGTTGAACACGGATTCCTGGCAGGTCTTTCCCGACGGTCGGATGGAGACCCGGTACCGCCTGAAGCCCGATCTGGTCTGGCACGACGGCACACCCCTAACCGCGAACGACTTCGTCTTCTCGTGGCAGGTTTTCGCGACGCCAGAGATCGGCACCGCCACGTCGCCACCGATTGGAATCATCGAGGAAGTTCTCGCCCCCGACGACAGAACCCTCGTCATCCAGTGGCGGCAGCTCTACTCCTGGGCGGGGACGCTCCAGGCGGGCAACATTCCGGAGTTACCGCCGCTTCCGCCCCACATCCTCGGTGAGCCGTATCAGCGAGCTGACTGGGAGGGAATCATCAACCACGCCTACTGGTCGACGGAGTTCATTGGATTGGGGCCCTATCGCCTTGAGCGGTGGGAGCCGGGCTCCTTCTTCGAAGGTGTCGCCTTTGATAGGTACGTGTTCGGCCGACCGAAGATCGATCGGGTGAAGGTGCTCTTCATGAGTGATGCCAACGCGGCCCTCTCGAGCCTGCTGGCCGGGGAGATCCAACTGGCGACCGACAACGCGCTGGGGATCCAGCAGGGAGTCGCGGCGAAGAAGCAAGCGCCCAACGCCAATCTGCTATTGACCACTGACCTGTGGCGGGCCATCTATCCGCAGCTGCGGCCGGAGCTCGCGACACCGCAAGCGATTCTGGATCTCCGCGTCCGAAAGGCGCTCGCCCACGCCATCGACAAGCAGCCACTCAACGACACGCTGTACGAAGGGCTTGGTGTCATGGCCGACAGCGTCCTTCCGCCGGGCCTCGACTACTCGTCAGCTATCGAACAAGCGGTCGTCAAATACCCGTACAGTGCCCGCGCAGCTGAGCAGCTGCTGAACGAGGCCGGCTACACCAAGAGAGCAGACGGCCTTTTTGCCGGTCCGGACGGGGAGAGGTTCACGCCAGAGCTGAAGACGAACGCCTCCGTCCAGTATGAGCAGGAACGGTCGATCGTGGCAAGCAGTTGGCGCCAACTGGGCATCGACGTGCAGGAGACGGTGCTCCCGGCTGCGCTCGCACAATCGGGTGAGGCCCGAGCGACGTTCCCCGGGTTCTATGCCTTCAGCACCAGTCTTGGCGACCGCGCACTGCGCAACTTCGCGTCAGCAGAGATTCCGAGCACCGAGAACCGATGGACCGGGAGCAACCGTGGCGGCTGGAGCAACGCCGAGTACGACGGACTGGTCAGCCGGTACCAGGTGACCCTGGACCGCAACGAGCGCGTCCGGCAGATGGCGGAGATGGCCAGGCTGCTGAGCGACCAGCTTCCGGCGTATTCGCTCTACTACGATCTGGGCACCATCGTGCACGTGACCCAGCTCCGCGGCCTGGGGCCCGTGGTGGCCGACGCTACGGGTCTGATTGCTTGGAACGTCCATCTCTGGGAGCTCTCTTAGCCGCGGATCGTGCAGCCGCACGACTCAGCGCGCCGGCCGGCGTCGCGTCTGTGATGGAGCAGCTCAGCATCTCGCTCATGCTCGCTGAGACGGAAGGGCGCGAGAGGTGCGGTGCGCCGGGGCCGGAACAGCGGTCAGTTCGCGTTCTGGTTCTGCTGGGCCAGAAGATTCTTCGCGTCGTCCCCCACACCCTCTTCCGCGCAGTCGAGGAACGTGGAATAGAGCGCCTTGTTGAGGAGCTTCATGCGGGAGTCCGACGGATCGAGCGTGTTCACCAGCTCACGTCGCTGACGGATGAGCGAGGCCAGGCGCGTGAGCAAGAAGAGCTGCATCGGCGTGTACGAGCGGAGGCCACCCGTGTGCACAGATGGGGTTGGATTGTTCAGGTTACGCTCGTCCGTCATGCCGTCCCCCAGCGCCAATCCATACGATCCATATCTGCACGCCTGAGAAGAGTATATTCTAGCACAGGCCCTGAATCCCAGAGGACTGCGGAGGGGCGATTCACCCCCGGTCGCCCCGACATTTTCGGCCTGCGGGCATCCCACGGAGGATGCTGCGAGGGATCGCGACCCTGGCTCCAGTCTTCTCCGCCAAACGCCGGGGGGTCAGCCTTCGCCTCCGCCCGTTGGCAATCCTGCGTCACAAACGATACACTGCTGCAGTCCCCTCATAGCATTGGAGGTTGGGGTGGGAAGCGCGATCCTGCACGTACACTCGACCTTCAGTGACGGGATGGCGACGGTCAATGAGCTCCTTGACGAACTCGAAAACAACAGCGACATCGACATTATCGGGATCACTGATCACGACGATTGCCGCTCGTTCGAGTCAGCGACGGACTGGAAGGCGAGTCATCCCGGCTCCCGCATCCAACCCATCTGGGGCGTCGAGCTCACCGCTTTTGGGTTCACCCATGTCCTCGGATACAAGCTGCAGCCCCCCTTTCCCACCGTGCTCCCCAGCAAGTTCCTGGCTCTTAGGAAGGCAGTCTCCCAGCTCAAGGAGATGGGCTGCTACGTTGTCGTCCCCCACGTCGACGCACCGGTCGTCGGCATGGGCCGTCGGCGACTGAAGCGGTTCGCGGCCGAGCTTGGCTTCTTCGGCTACGAGCTGTTCACGCCGTACTTCACGTCTCCGGAATCGCTCCCCGAGCTGCGGGCCATCGGCGAGCGAGCCGGTCTCGTTCCCCTCGGCGGACCGGACGCGCATTTCATCGAGGACATCTACCGGGTCATTCTCCACTTCCCCGGGCGTACACTCGAAGACTTCGAGCGATCCTGGTGGGAGGGCACGGTTGTGCCGGAAATCGGCTCGGAGGGCCGAAAGAAGACGCTCCGCCAGTGGCTTCGACAGCACCATCGGTCGCTGGTGGAGCAGCCGTCCCAGCAGATGCGCGCCTGGGCCCAACAACGTGTGAACGGTCACGCTGAAGTCAGGGGATCCGGACGGCGGGCGCGCACGGGGAGGACCTGAATCCGCTAGCGCACTGCCCCGGCGCGGACACGCCGTTCGCGTCCGGACCATCGCCCCCAGAGTTCCGGGTACGAACTGACGACGAGCTGTGCGACACTGGTCGGAAGGAGGATCATGCGCGATGAGCATCGAACTCGAGGATGTGAAGTACCAGGTAGCGATTGCAAATCGCATGCTCGCTGAGCTTGGGCTGGCGACTGGCGTCCTTGCTTCGCTCGGCCACGCCAGCATGCGGGTGCCCACGCAGCCGGAAACGTTCATTGTCAAGGGGCGTGGCTACGAGATCGACGCTCTGGCGGCTATGCGGCCCGAACACATGGTTCGCTGCGATCTCGAGGGCTACAAGGTCG
>WHTR01000167.1 GCA_009377635.1 Chloroflexota bacterium | reverse complement strand
CGGAGAAGCGTGCCCTCCGTCCCCGCGCTGCTCCGACGGGCCAGCGCGCGGATCCGCGCGGCTAGCTCCTCGTAGGAGAACGGCTTGACCAGGTAGTCATCGGCACCGGCATCGAGACCTGCCACGCGATCGTCGACCGCGTCGCGTGCGGTGAGCATGAGGATCGGCATCTTCGAGCCGACACGCTGGAGCCGGCGGGCCACCTCGAGCCCGGAGCGGTCGGGGAGGCCGACGTCGAGGATGATCAGATCCAGCCCGTCGGTCGTCACCACCGTGTCGAGGGCCTCGCCCGCGGTCGTGGCCAGCTCGACCAGATGGTGGTCGCGGCTGAGCAGTCGGCGCAGCAGGGCGCCGAGCTGCGGATCATCTTCGACGACGAGTAGGTGCAATGGCCAATCCCTGGAGTGGTGTGGCGTGGCAGCCGCGGCGCGGTGCCGGGTCGCCGTTAGCCTACGTCGCAATCCTGAACCGATTCTGAATCTCCCGCCCCTATTTCCGAGGCGTTGGCAGGACTAGGCTCGTGTTCCGCGGCGCGCAGACGGGCGATCTGGTTGACCTCGTATCCGGCATCGCGTCCGAACCGTGATACCACGGTATCGTTATACCGATCTATCGTGGAGGGAGTTCGACAATGACGACCAGAGCGCGCACCCTGCGTCTGCCGCTCGACCAGGCGGAGGAGCTCGAGGCGATCGCCGGTGTCGACGAGGTCTCCGTCAACGAGGTCCGGCCCTCAGATACGGATCTCATCGCGGCCGTTATCGATCTTTGGGCTGCCGCTCGACGGCGTCTGAATTAGGTCGGTTGGAAGCCCATGGCGGCGGGAGGCTGGAGCACCCTTATAAGCACCCTTATGCAATCGCACCATGCGATCCAGGGCGACTCAAACGTGCTCAATCGACCCAGGCTGGGTCGCATGACACGGGAATCTCGCGCATCCGGTATGCGGTACCAAACAGCAACGACAGTCTGTACCTCCGGGCGTTCACTTCGTCCGCTGACAGTACGACTCGTCTCGCCCTTCGACCTCACCTGTCGCCCGAGGCCATCAGGCCGATCGAGGTTCGGATTCCGAGTCGCGCCGCCCAACGATGGGGATGTTTGTTAGCACGGCCCCAGCACCTGCCGGGGACGCCATATCAACCCGAGACTTGCACTTGTGCGGAAGTCGTCGCCGAAGCGCACCAGACTGGTTGACGGTGACGCCTTCGGTCGACTCGTCGCCTACGCTGACCTCGCCATCGCTGCCGCAATCCACTGCTCGCGCCGCACGATTCGAAGTGCCACTGGTGTTGGCCCGGCTCCCCGTTCGGCCTGGAGGGGTTCGATCTCGGCCATGAGTTCGGCCGGCGGGTGCTGGCGGTCGGGCGCCACAAGCTCAACGGCCAGGGAGCGCAGGCGGGCATCGATCCGCGCCTTGTCAGGCGATCGGGCCCGCGTGGCGGTACGGTCAACGCCGCCTTAATGCGAGCGGCGCTCTCCCGGTTGGGGCGGGCGCCGTCCAGCATCATCGCCACCTGCTCCTCCATGACCTCGGAGCGCACCTCGGCGGATGGTCAGGCCTCGCACGGCTCGTCGTGGCGGTAGAAGCGCTGCTCGCCGGGGGGCTTGCCACGGTGGCGGCCCTTGAGCGGGCGATTGCAGACGTCGCACCCGAGCGGGCCGCGGTCGCTCAGCGGGGACGCGCTGGCGCGGATGGTGACCCGACCACGATGCCCGCCTCACCGCTACTCGCCTCGCTCCGGGTCAGGCCGCCGCGTGAATTCGGCTACAGGCCCTTACCCGGGTTCGGGAGACTCCGCGAGTCGCGTGTTGGCGACGCCGTCGAGCTCTCGCATCCGCCCCTCTCGATGCGGTTGTGTGAAACGGCGGCCGCCCCTGGCATTTGCGCCGAGGACGTAACCAACGTGAGATCGCGGTCTCATCCGGAGGACCCGTTGGGTATCACGACCGCGCGGCCGTCGATTTCGCCGTCTCTCAACGCCTGGTAGGCCATTGCTGCACCGCTCAGAGGAAATGTGACGGTGTTGGATTTGATGAGCCCTCTCGCGGCCATGTTCAATACCTCGATTAGTTCTTGTCGCGTACCCCAGTAAGCGGTCTGCATGCTCACCTCGTAGGGGAGCGACTGGAAAGAGAATGGGAACGTTCCACCTCCAATCCCGACCACCGTCAGGTCTCCCATCTGCCGGGCCGCAGCAACTCCCAAAGCCAAGGTGCTGTCAGCGCCGACAAAGTCGAGAATCACGTCGGCGCCGCGACCGTTGGTCGCGCGTCGTATCTCAGCGGCGGTCTCTTCCCCCGACACCAGGCAGAGATCCGCCCCTTGGTCACTTGCCAACTTGAGAGCCGTGTCTTTCACATCCACCGCGACCACCCGAGCTGCGGTGGTCGCCTCGAGGATCTGCACGGCTAGGTGACCCAGACCTCCGACGCCGATTACCACGGCGGTCGCGTCCGGGGTCAGCTTGGGAAGGGAGCGCCTGATCGCGTGATACGGGGTGAGACCAGCATCGGTCAACGGTGCAGCATCAAGCGGGTCGAGACCATCGGGAAGAGGCACGAGGAACCGAGCGGCCGGGATGAGCATGTATTCCGCCATCCCCCCGTCGACACCTAGACCGCCACGACCAACGACCGGTGCTGACGAGAGGTCCTCACACATGGTCTCGATGCCGATTTGGCAGCGGTCGCACCGCCCACAACCCCAGAAGCCATACACAGCCACTGGCTGACCGACCTCGAGTTCGGAAACACCCTGGCCCAGATCGCTGACCCAACCGGCATTCTCATGTCCGAGGGTGAAAGGAGGTGCCCAAGGCTGTGTTCCCGCCTTCAGCTCGTCCATTACAAGAATGTCCGTATGGCACGCGCCTGCACCGCCGACCTTGATGACGACCTCGCCCGGGCCCGCTTTCGGCTTCTCTAGCTCCTCGAGTACAGGTGCCGACTTCCAATCCCGGAGCCGCAGAGCCTGCATCAATGAACCTCCTCGTACGTCGCCGTTCAGAGAGGCGCGTCCCTCCCAAGTATGCAGGGCGCATCGTCGTTGGGCATGTAGGCGTCGACTCGAGGATCTTGGCGTCCGCTGCGCCTCGCTCGTGTGGGTCTGGATCGGCCGCTTGCGGTAGCGGGTCTGGTCGCGCGGCCGCCCATCAAGAGAACCTCCGGCGGAAGAGCATCGGTGTCCAAGACGTCATCGGCTGTCGTTTACGCTGACCTCGCCATCGCTGCCGCAATCCCCTGCTCGCGTCGCACGATTCGAAGTGACCACTGGTGTTGGCTTGGCTCCAGTGCCGCCCACCACATACGCTGCCTGAGCCGACGTCGTATCGACCGTCGCCGAGGTTCACGGCGGTGCCTCATTTTCCACCACGCTAGGGGCCATGGCCGCTGTAACCGCGTCGTCGAGCCTGTCTCTGTACCCTCGTTCGTACCCTCAAGCCGGTGGGGCGCCACCGGAGCCGGCCCGAGCCCACCGTAACAACCGTACTCAGTCGGAACCCGCCGGACGTTTCCCGCGATTCCGGTATGCGGTACCAAATTCGCCATTTTCGGCCCGATCCACGCTCGGATCGGGCCGTTTCGCTGGCTGCCGATAGCGGTTTGGTCTCGTCTTTGAGCCACTGCACACGCTCCAGGGCCTGGGCCGGCGTCTCGCCGGGGAGCGGCGTGGGCGGCGTCGGTGGCGTGCCGCGTAGCTCGCTGCGCACGTAGTCCTGCTCGATGAACATCTGGACCCGCACGCCGCGCCAGCGCGCATCGAGGATCGCCTGTGCGATGGTCCGCGAATCGATCTCTTGGATCGCGATGTCCAGGGT
>WHTR01000166.1 GCA_009377635.1 Chloroflexota bacterium | reverse complement strand
CGAGCAGCCTCGTCCCCCTCACGAGGTCACATCCCACTCGTGCGCGTTCCACGTCGTGGCCGGCGGCGCGTCGGTCAGGCGGTTGGCCATCATGATCGCGTCCGCTGTGTAGAACACCCCCATCACAAGCTGCAGATCGGTCTGCTGGTGAAGAAGCTGGCCCAGCACCTGCATCCTCTCCTGGAGCGGAATCGTGGTCTTGTACCGTTCCATGAGCGCATCGTACTCGGGATTCATGTAGGCGCCGCGGTTTCGGCTACTTTTTGGCGCCCGGTAGTTGCGCTCGGGGAGCGGTGCCGCCGAACTGTGGAGGAGGTCCTCGAACCCGTCGACACCGTGCGGCTGGTTGACGAGCTCCAGGCCAGGATAGGTCGAGCGGTACTCACGATCCTGCAGCCTCGCCACCGGAATCACGACTGGTTCCGCCCCGATGCCGGCGCGCTGGAGGTAGTCCGCGACGGCGAGCGTCGCCTTCTGGTTTGCGTCGTTCGTCGTCGTGCGGATCTCAACGGAGATCCGTTGATTGGCGGCGTCATGGTACGTGCCGTCCGCTCCCTTGGTGAGACCCATCCCCTCCAGGAGCTGGGCGGCACGGTTCGGATCGTAGGAGTACCGTACGATGCTCGGCTCGACGGAACGGTATTCTGGCTGGACTGGCGCGATGATGCTGTCCGCGATCGGTGCCAGCCCCGCAGTCAAGGTGTCGGCGAGCTGTTGGCGGTCGATCGTCGAGATGAGCGCCCGGCGAAACTGCGGGTCTCCGAGGGATGAAGGGGTGGGGGACCGAAGCTGGGGATACATCATCGTCCACCCATCGATGTGCGCGATCATCTTGCCGTCCAGCCACTGGTCGCGCACGGGCACAGCCTGCTCGATGCTGACTGACCGTGAGAAGGTCAGATCGATGATCCCTGCCAGCACGTTGGCCAGCAGGGTGCTCGGATCGGGAATGAATCGCACCTCGATCTGGTCGATCTTCGGGCGGCCTAGCACGTAGTCGGGGAACGCATCAAGCAGAACGTGGCTGCCGGCCGCCCACTCGCGAAGTTTGAATGCGCCGCTGCCCACGAACTCGGTCGTCCAGAACGCCAGCTCCGTGAACGTGGCCTTGTTCTGAGTGAATGGCTCCTCGAGGATGTGCTTCGGCAATGGCGGGGCAAACCCGGCGCTCCCCACGCTGAACATCGTATCGGCCCGGATGTAGGGGCGCTTCCATGCAACGGTGACCGTGCGAGCATCGGGCGTCTCGACGCTCTCGACGAGATCGCACGCTCCGTTCCGGAAAACAGTCATCTCGTCGTCCTGTCCAACCGTGGCAGTAAAGGCGAGGTCCTCCGATGTGAAGGGCTGTCCGTCGTGCCAGCGGGCACCCTCCCGGATGCGCCACGTCGTCTCCATGCGCCCGTCCGGGAAGACCTGCCACAGCCCGTTTTCCGTGCTCGGCACGGCCTCAGCGAGCTGCGGATAGCGCGCCTCCTGCTGGTCCGCGACCGTCAATCCGGAGCTCGCCAGGCCCTCGAACTGGCCGATGCCCGGCACGGTGCCACCGGCCGGATTGATGTCGTCCCAGAAGGCGGGCAGCTCGCCGAGTATGGCGATGGAGATGCGCTTCGGGGCGGCTGGAGGATTGGACCCTGAGGACTGCGTACTCGGGGATGCGGGCTGTGCGCTTGACGTACAGCTCATAAGCAGCAGCGCGACGATGAGACCGGCGGCCCGCACGTGCGCTTGGACACGCATCGCCCCTCCCTACCCTCAGTTCCGAGTTCTGAGCCCGGTGCACACCCAGCCGAGACTGAACCAATGGTACGGCGAGGCGAGCTCCTGAGCAAATCGTTCCATCGTTCACGCTGGCTGCTGTGCTCGCCGTATGGCGACTCATGTATCGCAGGGTCGGTGTAGTGTCCAATTCCGCGCGCCGACAATTCTGGCGTGTTTTGCTCCGTGGTGTGTGTGCGGAACCGTGTTCCGGCATTGCTGGCCGTCGAAGAGGCGGAGGGGCGTGGGGCTTGACGGCGGAGAATCATACCGAGTATTCTCCGTTAGATCACATGTTCTATAGGTCGTATTGCAGGAGACGCTGACGTCGTGAGAGGCTAGGCAACGACCGCGCGATAGTGGGATCAGCTATCGGCCGCATGGCCGGAAAGGGAGGAACGCAGGGATGATCGACAGCAGGCTGTACGAGGTTCACAGCGATCTGCGAGAAGTCACTGATGAGCTAGCGAGGGGGAACGCGCTCAGCTTTTCAGAGCTGCAAATGCTCCGCCAAGCCGACGCGCGGATTGCGGCCGTCGTCTATGGCATTCTCGGCGATCCCGAGGTCCGGCACGGAAAGCTGCTGAGTGCCGTGAAGTCGGACCGGCGCGCGAGTAGGGTATTCGTGAATGACTGACGATAGCGCGCTCGCGCTGAGTCTGTGGCGTTCTTGGTGCGGTCCGAGCCGAGGTCGGCGGTATGGCGTTAAAATCCGGTCGCATAATCCCAGCGAGTGAGACTCGCGGTTGGGGGGACTGATGTTAACTGCGGAAGAGAACGAGCTGCTGACGAAGGTCGGGCCCGGAACGCCGATGGGCGAACTCATGCGCCGGTACTGGCAGCCCATCGCGGCGAGCATTCAGCTCAAGGATGAGCCCGTTCGTGCGATCCGCCTCCTCGGAGAGGACTTGGTGCTGTATCGGGACGAGAGCGGCACGCTCGGGCTCGTGGGCAACCGCTGTGCGCACCGTCGCGTGCACCTGGTCTTTGGCATCCCCTGCGACCATGGCCTGCGGTGTCCGTACCACGGCTGGCGCTACGACGAGACGGGTCAATGCATCGAGATGCCCTATGACGAGGCGGAGGGCAGCGACACGTTCAAGGACCGCGTCCAGATTCCCGGATACCCGGTGATCGAGCGGAAGGGGATGATCTTCGCCTACCTCGGCCCGCAACCCGCCCCCCTCGTTCCGAGCTGGGATCTCTTCATGTGGGACGACGTCTACTACGACATCGGGAGCTGTGTGATCCCCTGCAATTACCTGCAGATCATGGAGAACTCACTCGACCCGGTCCACGTGGAGTGGCTCCACACGCACTTCTCAAACTACGCCTTGCGGCGCCTCGGCCACCCGGAGCTCAAGCGGCAGGGATTCTCACGGAATGGCGTTCCGCAGCGACACACGCTGATCGGCTTCGACGTTTTCGACTACGGAATCGTCAAGCGACGCATCATGGATGACACGGACGAAAACCATCCGTACTGGACCGTGGGTCACCCGATCGTCTTTCCCAATATCCTGAAGACCACTGGGTTCCAGTACCGGATCCCGATCGACGATCACAACACGTATCACTGGTGGTTCTTCCCGCATCGGATTCCCGATGGTGTCGATCTCCCGCCGCAAGAGGAGATCCCGCACTACAATGTGCCGCTCCCGCAGGTCGGGCAATCGGGCGAGCTCCCTTGGCCGCTGCTCGACAACAACGGTGGCCAAGACATTATGATGTGGATCACTCAGGGCGATGTGGCCGACCGGACCCAGGAGAAGCTCAGCCTCTCGGATAAGGGCGTCATCCTGTACCGCAAACTCCTCATGGAGAACCTCGAGAAGGTGCAGCGTGGTGAGGAGCCGATGAACGTCTTTCGCGACCCCGAGGAGAACGAGTACCACGAGCTGCCATCGGAGTACTGGCTGCTGTCGGCAGAGTCCGCACGGCGCGGCGACCTCAGCCGATCGGGAGGCGCCTCCAAGTACAGCCCGGTCATCGCGGAGGCGCTCCGCAAGGCCGGGAACGAGGCCGCTCTTGTGGGACCGGTGTACTAGTGCATCGGGGCGGAAGTCTTTCGTCAGTTGCGCATGACTGCGCGTCCGGTAGGG
>WHTR01000165.1 GCA_009377635.1 Chloroflexota bacterium | reverse complement strand
CGGCGATCAAGCAGAAGGGCGTCGATCAGATGGTCTTCGGCACTGAGGCGCCCGGTTCGGGGGGAGCGAAGCGCCCGGACACCGGCCGACCCTCCGATGATCTCGTGCCGGTCATCGACCGCATCGAGTTCCTTTCGATGGAGGACAAGCTGAAGATCTTCAACGACAACCCGAAGAAGGTCTTTGCGCGCATCAAGGCGGACTAGAGGCGGATTGCTATCGCCAGTAGCCGAACGTCACGCCGTGGCCTGTTCCGGCGACGGATCGGTAGCATGGGACGTAGTCGATCAGCGTCATGCCCGTCGGTTCTATTGCCCCAGCGACGGTCACTCAGTTGAGGATCTCTGGCGTCCCGGGCGCACGGTTCAGCCGCTCGCGAGACAGCGAGCAGTGGACGTTGACGTTGCCCTCGGCCATGGCGTCGATGACCGCGTGGTCCAGGTCCTCGTCGATGATCTGGTGGCTCAGGCTACCAGACGCCATGATCGCGACCCGCGCGTTCGAATCCCAGCGTTCGACGGCCTGGCGGATGGCCTGGCCGAGGGCGTAGCAGCGTCCGGGGGACGACGCCAAAGGCATCTTCCAGCGAGATCTCTGGCCGGAACCCGCGGATGAACGCGACGTCGAACTCGTCGTCGACCAGGCTTCGCAGCACGTGGTCGGCGAGCCGGGATGCGCCGGGCGCGGCGCGGCCAGGAGGTCCCAAGGATGTCAAGGCGCTGTCTTGACGTGTCACAATAGGAGCCGCATCACGCGGCGGGAGGACTACGGTTGTGAGAGGCTTCGCGTTCATCCGAATCGCGGCTGCCGCGAGTCTGGCGCTCGTGGCCTTGGCGGCGTGCGGCCCCAGACCGGATCAGGTAGCCGGTCTGCTCGGACAGCCGATTCAAGGCGGCGACTACCAGCTCACCGTGCCGAGCATGAACAATCCAGCCGATCCACCCGACCGGTTCACGAACCCCACTCCGGGCAACCGGTTCGTCCAATTCGACGTCACGGTCGCCAATCGTGGGGGCCTGCACCTTCCGATTGCGCCCGGATACTTCCGACTCGTCGACAGTGGAGGCCTCGAGTACGCGCCGGCGCCAAACATTCCCAGCGACGATCCGCTGCGACAGACGAGCGTCGCGCCGGGGGAGGACACCACCGCCGTGCTGTACTTTGAGATGGCTGCCAATCAGCAGCCGGTCCAGCTCGAGTTCGTGCCGGCCGTCTTTGGCTGGACGACTCGCATCGTCGTGCAGCTCGGATAGCCCATCGGTGCGGCGGGTGTCCTGCCGCGCCTCGGCCGAGGAGTAGACGTTAGCTGACCCGGTGGTTCGTCGCGCCCCTAGTGGCCGCAGCCGCAGCCGCCAGTCGGCCGATTCGGATTCTCGATGACGAAGCCCCGATTCATGAGCTCGTCCCGATAGTCGATGAGGGCCCCTTCGAGGTGGGTTGCCGAGTCTGCGTCGACGACAAGCCTGACGCCCTTCGTCTCGATGACGCTCTCGCCTTCCACGATCTCGTTCTCGAGGCCCATGCCGTAGTGGGCTGCCCCACAGCCACACGCGCCCTGGACGAACACGCGAACCGCCAAATCCGGCTCCGATTGCTCCTCAATGAGCCCCTTCATCTCGGTGGCTGCTCGGTCACTTACATTAATCGATGGACTCATGGGCTCCGTACTCCCTCCATTGGCCTGCCGCTGTGCGTCGACCGCTCCGGCTGACCTTCGCCATTATATCAGCGGGAAGGTGTATCCTTGCCCGCGTGGGACCCTATTCCGCTTCTGAGCTGGGGGGAGCCATGATTGATCAGGACACGGCGCGAGGCCTACTCGCGGGCGCATACGACATGCACGTTCATAGCGGACCAGATGTCCTTCCACGGAAGTTCGACGACGTGCAGCTGGCCCAACGCGTCCGGGAATCCGGGATGGCCGGCTTCGTCATCAAAAACCATTACACGTGCACGGCTGACCGCGCTGCGCTGGTCCGCGAGCTCTTCCCGGAGGTCCGCGCGCACGGAAGCGTCGTCCTGAACAACGCAGTTGGTGGGTTGAACCCGATCGCGGTGGATATCGCCGGACGCCTCGGCGCGAAAGTCGTGTGGCTGCCGACAGTCGACTCCGCGAACGAGCTCGAGAACGTCGCCGGCCAGATGGACGAGAGCAAGCTCCCCTATTGGATGACCATCGCCCGGGAGATGCGAGCGATGGGGATCGCCGGCCCGTGGCTCAAGGTCACGGACGCAGATGGCAACGTGACCAAGGTCACGCACGAGTGTCTGGAGCTGATCGGCCATCACGACATGATCCTGGCCACCGGTCATATCGCTCCGGCTGAAATGCCGGCGGTTGTGCGGGCTGCCGCCGAGCACAAGGTGCAGCGCATCGTGATCACACACCCCGAGTTCCCGACCACCTGCCTGACACTCGACGAACAGCGCGCGCTGTGCCGGTTCAACGTGTTCTTCGAGCGGTGCTTCACGACGGCGTACACGGGGAAGGTGTCCTGGGAGCAGATGTTCCACAACATTCGAACGATCGGGGTGGACACGACGATTCTTTCAACTGACCTGGGTCAGTCAAGCAACCCGCATGTGGACGACGGGCTCGCGGCATTCATCACGAAGCTGCTGGAGGCGGACTTCGCCGAAACGGACATTCAACAGATGGCGAGTCGAAACGCCGCCCAGGTGCTCGGTGACTGACTATGTTCATTCCACCGTGAGACCCGCATTCCGTAAGCACGCTACAGTGCGGGTTTCACCGTGGATTCCGTTTAGCTTTTGGTTAAGACCGAGCGCCCGCTGAAGCGGTCAACCCATCGCGGAATGACCACTGTGTTGTACACGTTGTCCGGCACCTCGCCCCTGAGGGCGCAGAGCACCGATTCTGTCGCCCACGTGATGCCGGGTCCGAGGCCGCTTCCCACGTTGGATGACGCCATGTGGGGGGAGAGCAGCACCTTGTGCCCCATCTCTCGGAGGGCGCTCTCCTGCGGCAGCGGCTCGTCCTCGAAGACGTCCAGAGCAGCGGCGGAGATGGTGCCCCGGTCGAGGGCATCGATGAGGGCGGCCTGGTCGACGACTCCGCCCCGGGACGTGTTGATGAGGACCGCAGACGGTTTCATCCTCGCCAGCTCGGCCGCGCCGAGCATGTAGCGGGTCTCTCGCGTGAGGACAACGTGGAAGCTGACCACGTCCGATTCGTGGAGGAGCGTCGCGTAGTCGACGGACTGGACGCCCAGGAGGGCGAAGCGATCTCGGGGCACATACGGATCGTAGGCGAGCACTCGCACGCGCCACGGACGAAGCAGGTCGGTCACCCGGCTGCCGATGCGCCCCAGGCCGACGAGCCCCACGGTAATGCCCGCGTGCCCATCCAGGCGTGTGCCCAGGTAAGTGCCCTGCAGGTCGTCGGCCCGCCAGCCGCCCTTCTTGACATGCTCGTCGCGCTCGCGAACCCGTTTCAGCAGGGTGAGTAGCATGGTGAGGGTGTTCTCAGCGACACCGCCCCAATTCGACTCCGTCGGACTGTGGGTGACCAGGATGCCGAGCTCCGTCGCCGAGTCCACATCGATGTCGTCCACACCGATCGTGTACTTGGCGACGATGCGGAGCGCCGGCGAGCGCTCCATGATGCGGCGGGAGACGGGCGTGCTCCGGATGGACGTGCCAACGAGGGCGCTGGCACCTTCCGCGAGAGCGCACATCTCCTCCTCACTGTTCCCCTTGGGGTCGTGCCAGCCGGCCTTCCCGAGGACGAGCTGGCAGCCGGCCTCCTCCATCTGCCGGTGCGTCGCCCCGGTCGGGTCCGAGGGCGCGAAGATGAGCACTTTCGGTGGTGTCACGGCTCACTCCCTTTTCATTGCTCGCCGGCCTGGCGGTCCTGCGCAGCTCGACGAGGCCCGGAGCTTCGGCATTTATCCGCCGAAGACGCTCACCGGGTTCGGACGCGTCCG
>WHTR01000164.1 GCA_009377635.1 Chloroflexota bacterium | reverse complement strand
CGTCGCGCGATGGCGACGTCGGCCACATCGAGTGCGACTCGCCCGTCGCTATTGTCGAGGACAAGCGTCACCTCCGCCATACCAGACGGATGTCGCGTCGCGGTTCCGTTGAAGATCACATCCTCGCTGCGGGTCCCGCGAAGCGCCCGCGCGCTGTGCTCTCCCAGAACCCAGCGAACAGCATCTACGATGTTGCTTTTGCCGCTCCCGTTGGGTCCCACGACGGCAGTCAGACCGGGGTCGAGCGCCAGGCGGACCGATTGGGCAAAGCTTTTGAACCCGGAGAGATGCAGCTCCTTCAGGTACATCAGGCTGCTCCGCTCGAGGCGTCCGGCCCGGGCCGTTGAGATGCGGCCACGTCACGCCTCCGGCAACAGTTCGAGCGCGCGGCGGGCGGCGTCCTGCTCGGCGTCCTGCTTGGACCTCCCGACGCCGACAGCGCTGTTGCCGCCGGCCTGCACCTCGACCGTAAACACCGGTCGGTGCTCCGGGCCCTCCATAGAGACCACTCGGTACGTCGGCAGATCCCCGGTCCCCGCCTGGATCCGGTACTGCAGCTCGGACTTGGGGTCTCGGGCGCGGGACGGCGGAACGATACGGCCGGCGTCCGCTCCGGCGAGTGCGTCAGCGACGAGGGGCTCCACGACTCGGCGCACCGCGTCGTACCCCCGGTCCATGTGGATGGCACCGATCACCGCCTCGAACGTGCTCGCGAGCAGGCTGGCGCGCTCGCGCCCGCCGCGCTGTTCCTCGCCTCGTCCGAGAAGAAGACTCGGACCGAGGTCGAACCGGCGAGCCCACTCTGCCAGCGCCAGCCGCTGCACCAGCTCCGCCCGCAGGATCGTAAGGGAGCCCTCCGGGGCCTCTGGAAACATCCGGTAGAGCTGCTCCCCGACGACCGCCCCGAGGACCGCGTCGCCCAGAAACTCCAGCCGCTCGTTGTCGTGAAGCCCCGACTCCGGTTGCTCATTGAGGACGGATCTGTGCGTCAGCGCGATGCCGAGCAGTGACCGATCTCGGAAGCGAACGCCGAGGCGCTGCTCAAGAGATCTGAGCTGGGCACGTGCGGCCACGTCCAATCAAGACCCCTACAGCTAGAACTCGGTCGCGCTCGTGAACTGGAACTGACCGAGACGCAAGGGCGGAACGCTCGTCCCACCCAGCTCATCCTGTAAGAGCATCGGGTCGCGGCCGATCGCCTCGACATTCGCGAGGGCCTCAAGGACGCTCTGCGTGAAGCGGAGGTTGTGAATTGGCCGAGTCACCTCCCCTCGCTCGACGAGGAAGGTGCCATCCCGAGTCATACCGGTCAGGATCGCCTTGGTCGGGTGGACGACGTTGACGTAGTGAAAGCGCGTCACCCAGATCCCCTGATGCATTCCGTCGAGGAGCGCCGCGCTATCCGCCTCGCCAGGCGCCATGAACACGTTAAGTGGCAGCGGACCGTAGACGTTGGGCGCGGGCAGCGCGTGCCCTGTCGATTCCGTGCCCTCACGGCCAGCCGTGTACGAATCGTAGACCACCCCCCGCGCGATACCGCGATCGAAGAAGCTCACCCGCTTCTTGGGCACCCCCTCCCAGTCGAAGGCCATCGGTACCCCAGACGGATCGAGCCCGTCGTCCCAGAGGGAAATATTCTCCCCCACGATGCGCTCGCCAAAGTGGCCGTTCATGAAGCTCCGCCCCTCCTGGACGGGGAGCGCGCCGAGCCCGATGTACGCGAGGTAGTCGATCATCGTCCCAACTGCGTACGGCTCAAGCACCACTGGATAGCTGCCCGGATCGAGGTGGATCGGGTCCCGGCTTCGGAGTGCGCGGTCGATTGCCTCGCGCCCGGCTGATTCTAGATCGATGGATGTCGCGTCGACGGCCGTTCGCTCCGCGTAACCGGAGCTGTTTTCGCCCATCATAACCGTCTTGAGGGATGCGCTCGTCCTCGCGTCGTATGCCCACACGCCGCACGAGCTCGCGACGGCGCGCTCCAGCTCGCCTGTGCTCCAGGCGCCCGACGCGTTCAGTCCCCGGTCGAT
Source organism: Chloroflexota bacterium (assembly GCA_009377635.1). Taxonomy (GTDB): domain Bacteria; phylum Chloroflexota; class UBA6077; order UBA6077; family SHYK01; genus WHTR01. The sequence continues at coordinate 1,999 of WHTR01000164.1, read as the reverse complement.
CGCCTGGCGGCAGATCGCGTTCACATCGCGCGCGCGACGCTCCGGCGAGTATGCCGCCGTTGCCGGGGCATGCGCCGACACCCTCTTGACGGCCTGTGGCGCCGGCAGACCGAGGAAGTCTGGGTCCTCCGGAGCGAAGCGCGCGCTCTCGACGGCCCGGCGGCCAACATCTTGCAGGGACTGGTCATCCAGCCGGTCGGTGATCGCGACACCAGTTCGCCTTCCCACGGCCGCGCGAACGCGCACCTCGACGCCCACCTCGAGGACATTCTGGTGGATGGCGGAGCCCGCGAAGCGGGTCAGCGCGTGCTCGCCTGCGCTGATCACGACTTCGGCGTCATTTGCCCGTGCCGCCGCGAGCACGCGCTCTGCAATCCGTCGGAGCCACTCCTCCCCACGCATTCTGAATTTCCGGCCTCCTATCGCCGTGTCATCGCCGTCACACGATGCCCACCCGGACGTTCCGGAATCGAGCAGTGGCTGTGCCGTGGCCGACGTGCATCATCTGTGGCGGCTGGCCCTTCCCGCAGTTTGTCGTACCCCACACACGCCAGTCGCGGCAGACGGCGTCACACGAGTTCCAGAAGTCAGCGGTGATGCCCGCGTAGGTCGGGTTCTTCACCATTCGGCCCAGCTTTCCGCCCACGATCTCCCAGGCGATCTCCGTCCCGAACTGAAAATTCACTCGTTTGTCGTCAATGCTCCAGCTCCGATTGGTTTCGAGAAAGAGCCCGCGGTCGGTGTCGGCGATGAGGTCTTCCAGCCGCCAGGGTCCGGGGAGCAGGTTGATGTTCGTCATACGGATCAGCGGGATGCGGCTCCAGTCCTGCGCGCGCATCGTCCCGTTGCTGGGCCTCCCGAATCGCGCCGCCGTCTCACGAGAGGAGAGATAGCCGACGAACCGGCCTTCCTGAATCAGTGGCGTCATCGTCGCAGGGACACCCTCGTCATCCCAACCGAACGTGCCGAGACCGGCTGGCGTCGTCGCGTCTGCCACGATCGTGACGTGCTCAGAGCCGTACTGCATGCCGGCGCGGTCCGGAGTGAGGAAGCTGGTTCCGGCATAAGCAGCCTCCATCCCGAGCACGCGATCCAGCTCCACGGCATGGCCGCACGACTCGTGCACCTGAAGCGCCATCTGCGTCGGGTCGATGATCACGGTCATGGCGCCTGCCGGGCACTGCGGCGCGCCGAGGAGTGTCACGACCTGTTCCGCGATTCTCGGCGCGTTTTCGACAAGGCCCATCTGCTCGACGAACTCCCACCCGGCCGTTCCCTGGTGGCGGCCAAAGCTGTTCGGGTAGGACCGCTGCTGCACGTCGCCGTCGCCGACCGCACGCGCCACAATCCCGCCGCCCGTTTCCACGATCTCCTGATCGAGGAGGCTTCCTTCGGTGCTGGCATATGTTTTGTGGACACGTACACACTCGATGGCGCCTTCGGCGACCTTCACTCCCGGGACCCCGCGCATCGCTGCGTCCGCCTGCAACAGCAGCACGATCTTGTCCTCGATGGAGACTGCGAACGGGTCCTTCTCGTAGGGCGTTCGGTAGCTTCCTCGGGAAACGACGTGCTGGCCCAGCTCGACCTCCTCCCGCTTGGCCAGAGCGCTGGCACGCGCAATCAAGACGGCCATTGACGAGATGCGGTCCACCTCTTCGGGACCCACGAAGGCACTCGCGGCGAAGCCCCAGGCCCCATCGACGAGGACACGGACGCCGAAACCCTGGCTCTCCTCCTCGAGTAGCCCGTCCATTACCCCATTCTTGCTCGAGATGGACTGAGTTCGGCGCTCCTCCAGCCGGACGTCCGCGAACTCCGCGCCCCGGACCTGCGCAACGTTGAGCGCCCGCTCTGCGAGTTCCTGCACGCATCACCTCCGCGGACATATCCAGGGACCCACCTATCATAGCGCCAAGCGGGGGTTGCCAGGGAGCATAATCAGGTCAGAATGGCAGCTGTTCACACGCTCTGAGGAGTAGTTATGTCGCCCGATGCG
>WHTR01000163.1 GCA_009377635.1 Chloroflexota bacterium | reverse complement strand
CATACATCACGCGCCTCGAGTTCAGGGAGCGGCCATCCGCCGCGGGCGTTCACGGCACCTGAAGGGCGTTCGGCTCGCCAGGCCACGGAGGCGATAACGGGTGTCATCCGGCGGTGTGCGGGCGCGCCGCCGAGCGGGATAGAGTACACAGCCCGTTCGAACGAATACAGCCTACTGCCCAGTGCCCCACTTCCCCGCGTGGATGTCGTCGATGACGCCCTTCATGACGTCGTACGCGAACTTCGCCATGTTGGGGCGCCCGTCGGCGCGATCGATCTGTTCGGCGAAGTAGCCAAGGCCGCTGACGGCCACCTGGATCTTCCCGTCTGCCTGCGGCGGGGCCTGTCCGCCGATCACTGGGATGCGCAGGCTCTTGCAAACCTGCTCGTAGATATCAGGCGGCACGTTGGTCAGGTCGATGAGCGCTGCACCGGCATCCTGGATCCTGTGCGCCCACTTCATCACGTGGTCGAGGACCTCCGGTCCACCATGGATTCCCCGACTTGCTCCCTGGGTGGGGAACCCGATCTGTGGGTAGACGGCGAGGCCGGCATCGATCACCGCGGGCACCTCGTCGAAGAGCTCCTCCTCCCGGGTACGGATGTCGACCTTCGTCATCTCGACGCCAGCTTCTTCCTTGAATCGGCGGGCCGCCTTGGCCACTTCCGCCACGCCGCCCCTGGACGGGGTCGTAGGCATGTCCACGCTCACCACGGCGCGCTCGCGCCCCCGCACGACCGCCCGCGCAAACGGGATCATATCGTCGACGGTGCACTCATCCACGTCCGCCTGCCCGAGGACATTCCTGCCGAGGCTGTCGCCTACTGACAGGAGGTCCACCCCAGCTTTCTCACAGATCTTGGTCATCTGGTACTCGTAGACCACGGCGGCGGCGATCTTCTTGCCGTCGCTCTTCATGTGCTGAAGGTCAGCGATCGTGAGTCTGTCTGCCAACGGAGGTCCCCTTTCGCTTCTGGTTTCGCCGCGTCGAACAGCGTAGCACAAACCCATCAGCAGAGCAGTCCGCGAGGCATGCCGCAGTTGAACCACCCGCGGCCATTCGAGGTGGACGCCCTCTTCGCGCCCGGCACGCTCGATCTTGCATGGCTCCTGCCGCGCTGGGCCAATGCGCGCCGTCAGGAAGCCCCTCCCAAACTGGGCTCGCCCCAGAGGAGCGCCCCCATGATGAGCTGGTAGGCGCGCTGGGCCTTCGTCCCGCCTCGGAACTCAAACTTGTATGTGTCTGGTCCAGCCTTGACGACCAGCTCGCTGGTTGCGCCGAACAGGCTTCGTCCTTCGTCCACGCTGCTGACAGACGTGATCTTGCTGAACGGAACGCTGGTAAGGGCCTTCCGCTTTCGCATGAACGCCTTGTCGTAAAAGATGAGCCGCTTGCTAGTAATCGCGATGAACCCCGTCGCCGCGCTCTTGCAGTCGTACACGGCGTAGAGCCGCTCGCCGTCGAGGATCCAGGGGGCGACCTGGTCGAGCTGGGTTTTCTGGTCGAAGTCGACACCGTGCTGGTGGTCTGGCATGGGACTCCCTTTCATGCCGAACCGAGACTGAAGTCGAATCGGAGTGGGCCACCATCGCCGCCCGGGCATGCGTCGAGGTCTCCTCCACGAGGTCGTTCGAGATGATACTGCACGATCGGGCTTCGACTTGACGGCCGCCACGGGAGCGGCAACAATGAGGAACCCAGGAACAGGTTCTCAGTGCAGGGGGGAAAGAGGTGGTCATGCTGACGAAAGAAGAGAACGAGCGGTTAACGCGCGTCGGCCGCGGCGCGCCGGCGGGCGAGCTGCTGCGGCGCTACTGGATGCCGGTCGCGACTGCGCGGGAGCTCTCGGACGAGAACCCGACGCGATTCGTGCGTGTTCTGGGCGAGGACTTGATCCTGTTTCGGGACAAGAGCGGCAACGTCGGGTTGATCGCGGACCACTGCGCGCACCGGGGCGCCTCGCTGCTCTATGGGCGCGTGGAGGAGCGCGGGATCGCCTGCGCCTACCACGGGTGGCTGTACGACACGGCCGGTAACTGTCTCGAGTGCCCGGCCGAGCCGGCTGGAAGCATGTTTCACCTCACGGTGAAGCACAAGGCGTACCCGGTGCGCGCGTTCGTCGGGCTCTACTGGGCGTACATGGGTCCGCTCCCGGCGCCCGAGATCCCCCGATATGACGCCTGGGCGGACAAGGAGCTTAGGAGGCGGATTACCGTGCGGCGGATCGACTGCAACTGGCTCCAGGCGATGGAAAACTCGATGGATCCGGCGCACCTCCAGATCCTGCACCAGGACGCGGGCACCAACGCCGACACCGGGCAGCCGAGGGACACGACCCGAGGCCGAACGGACGACGTGGCGTCGCTCGAGTTCTACGAGGTCCCGTACGGGATCATGAAGAAGCGGGTGTACCGGAACGGACTCCTGGACGAGCACCCGCTCATCTTCCCCAACATCCTCCGACACCAGGGGACGCAGATCCGTGCCCCCATCGACGACACGCACACAATGCACTACACCGTCAGTGTCCAGCTCGCCCGGGACGGCGAGCCCGAACAGGACGAGGATGATATCCCCGTCGTCGAGTCGAAGCCCCACAAGGTTCCGGCCGACGCCCTGTATCCCGACGCTCGGTTCACCATGGCCGACGTCGCCGCGCAGGACTACATGGCCTGGGAGACGCAGGGCGCCATCCCGGATCGGACGGTCGAGCGCCTTGCGACGTCCGATCGGGGGGTCGTGCTGTTCCGTCAGGTGCTCAAGCGTGAGATCGAGCGAGTGGAGCAGGGTCAGGATCCCCTCGGGGTTGTTCGGGATCCCGACCACGCCGTCATCGACACAAAGGTTGTGGGTTGGCTGAAAGAGTATGTCGGCAGGCCGCGGAACCGGGCCGAGGACCGGCGCGATCCCGTTCGGGCGTAGCTGGTCACGCGACCCCATCTCCGGTGCGAGCCTGACGAGCGAGAGCCGAGGCCAGAACAGAGGGAGGAAAACTCCAGTGGCAGAAGGAAACGGATTCACCCGATCGGGCACGCCGACGCGCGTGTCGCCCTACGAAGAATGGCAGCAGCGCGAGGGAGTGCCCGTCTACCGGTCCTACCATATCGAGAGCCTCTACACCCTTGAGCTAGGCCCGTGGGCGCGGAAGGGAGGTAACGGGGCGTACGTGAACCTGGCCAATCAGTATGAGGACGATGCCTTCGTCGTGGAGATCCCACCGGGCGGGCAGCTCAACCCCGAGCACCACATCTACGAGGCCCTCATCTTTGTGTTGGCGGGCCGGGGCGCGACCACGGTCTGGGGCAAGGACTCATCCAAGCGGACCGTCGAGTGGAAGCCCGGCAGCCTGTTCGCCCCGCCGCTCAACATGTGGTACCAACATTTCAACGCGAGCGGCACCGAGCCGGCCCGCCTCCTCGCCGTCACCCGTCAGCCCAAGCACTTCGAGCTCTTCCGCAGCGCCGAGTTCATCTACAACTGCGACTGGCAGTTCGCTGAGCGCTTCGCCGGCGAGGAGGAGTACTTCACCGACCCCGGTAAGCGGCTGAAGCGACTGTTCTGGAAGACGAACTTCGTCCCGGACGTGCGAACGTTCCAGCTCGAGGAGTACCCGGAGCGGGGCCCCGGATTCAACATGAAGTTCACCCTCTCCGAGAACTCCCTCACGGCCCACGTTTCGGAGTTCCCGATCGCCACGTACAAGAAGGGCCACCGGCACGGCGCGGGCGCGCACGTGATCATCATCGGCGGCGACGGCTACTCGCTCCTCTGGTTTGAGGGCGACAAGAAGCGCCAGCGCGTCAACTGGAAGGACGGGTCGATTCTATCTCCAGCGGACGACATGTATCATCAGCACTTCAATGCGGGCCCGACGCCCGCCCGGTACCTCGCCCTCCGCCTCGGTGGCCATCCCGAGTACCGTTCGCCCGGTCAGCAAGACCAGGACTACTGGGCCGAGCGACGAGTCGACCAGATCGAGTACGGCGGAGAGGACCCGGCGATTCGAGCGGAGTACGAGGCGGAGATCGGCAAGCACGGCCTCAAGCTGCAGCTCGAAGAGAACCGATTCCGGAT
>WHTR01000162.1 GCA_009377635.1 Chloroflexota bacterium | reverse complement strand
GCACGAACGACCCGTACGTCTCGTGGCTCGCCCTGCCCCACAGACTGGACTCGGAGCGTCACGGAGCTCCCCTCTGGACCACTCACTCGATTGACCGCGTCATTGAGCGGGGTGGATTCCGTCGACCTTCCGTCAATGCCGACGATCGTATCGCCCGGGCGCAGCCCCGCGCTCTCAGCGGGACTGCCGGGGAACACCTCGCGGATGATCGGCCGGTCGCCATCCTCCGACACGGCCAACACCACGCCGATGCCGACGTTCTCGGTCGCCTCCTGTGCCACAACCGTTTCTCGATCCACGTAGGTCGTCAACGGATCGTTCAGGGCCTCCAACATGCCACGCGCCGCCGCCTGTCCGATGTGCGTAGCGCCCACTCGGGGAACCAGCTTGTTCAGGAAGGTGTCGTACCGGTCACCGAACTGAGCGAAATCCCGCTGTGGGTCGGGGGAGAACTGCAGAGGCATGGTATCCAGCACCGCCGCCTCCATCGGCAGAAGGCCTTCCTCCACCGCCCCCGCATGCACGCCGCGGAGCGCGCCCTCGAGCAACATGCGATGGTCCACGCGATCGACATAGTTGGAGAGGATCGCGTCGTAGAGGGCGTTGAGCTCCTCCGGCGGCAGGATCTCTGTGGTCACGTGCTGCGTGTCCGGACTCGTCTGGAGAGCCCGCTCGGGCCCACTCGAAGGATCGAGCCCCTGGGGCTCGCCCTGCCCGAACGCGTTTCCGAGATTCGGCATGCCCCCCATCCGCATGCAGCCCGCTGAAACCAGCAGGATCGGGGCGAGGAGCAACACCAGTACGAGCCGATCTGCTCGCGGAGCTACAAACGACAGCACTCGCATCGCGCGATCTCTCCCAAGCTCGGGGAGGTCACCGAGCGTCCGGTACCCGGAGCGCGCCCTTGGCCCCCCCGAAAAGCGCAACCTGGAACTCCTTCCATAGGCAGTCCACGGGCGCGAAACCGGCCTCCCGCAACCAGACGAGCTGCTCCTCAACTGTACCCGCCGATCCACCGCCGCCGCTGGCGTGAGTCAGGAAGGGATGCTCTGGATCAGCATGCGCCCACCGGGAGAGCGGCGCCAACACAGGACTGACCGGCCGCGCATAGTCCAGATTCAGAAATAGCGCCTTCGGGGCCAATGTGCGGAACACCTCTGCGTACAGCGTTCGGATCCGGGCGGCCTCTCGCAGATTGTGAATCGCGATCGTCGAGACGGCCAAGTCAAAGTCTTCGCCAACTGGCTCGCCCCACTCAGGGCTGGCCAGGTTCGTCTGCACGACGTGGACGCGACCACCATACGACGCTAGGCGTGCTCGCGCGCGGTCGACCATGAGCGCTGAGCCGTCGACGAGGGTCGCCGCGGCGCTCGTGAAGCGAGATAGCAATAGTTCGTCGAGCCAACCGTCCCCAGCGCCGATGTTCAGATAGCGGAACGGCTCGTGCGTTGACCGGGGAATGAGCGACCTGATGATCGCGAATTGGCGGAGGCGCTCCACTGTCCGGTCCTGCTGATCCACCAGCCAGGCCGCAACGAAGGTGTCGTCAAACCAGTTCTCCCGAGAGCGCCGCACCGTCTCCACACAATCCTCCACCGAGCCCGCCGATGGGCTGTCTCATCCTCGCACCAATCATGCGGCCCCGGCTCGCGGCGCGCAAGCCCGGCCTCAAATCGGTCTCGGTCCGCCTCAGCTGGCCTCGCGAACGGCCTTTCCCGTAGCATGGACGGTACGCGCGCACCACCGCTGCTGAGAGTTCGCCTGTGTCCAGCTCATCGGTTACCCAAACCCCCCATCCAACTTCGGGCTCGGCTATCCCCAGCACGAGCACGCGCCGGGCCGCGGGTGCTGGACGCCGATCCTTTCCTCGTGCGCGCCGAGCCCTCGCTATACTCCTCCTCATGACTCTCGTGACCCTAACCGGCTGTCAGCTCATCGGCGGGGGGGCTGGCCCAAAGCAATGGTCGAACCCTCCCTCCATACGCATCGATACGAACAAGCAGCACACGGCGACGATATCGACCACCATGGGGGACATCGAGATCACGCTCATGCCGCGGGAGGCGCCGAACACCGTAAACAACTTCGTCTTCCTCGCGCGGGAAGGTGTCTACGACAGCGTGCCGTTCCATCGAATCATCAACGGTTTCATGGTGCAGACCGGCGACCCGACGGGGACTGGCCGCGGTGGTCCCGGTTACAGCATTGTTGACGAGCCGGTCGCGGGCAGCTACGAGCGAGGCACGGTCGCCATGGCCAACGCCGGGCGACCGAACACGGGCGGCAGCCAGTTCTTCATCGTGCATGGCGAGAACGTGACCCTTGCGAAGACGTACACGATCTTTGGCAAGGTGACGAGTGGCCTGGAGGTCGTCGACCAGATCGCGTCCGTGGCGGTGACCACGTCGGCCACGGGGGAGGAATCCGTGCCGCTGACGGACGTGCGCATCACGAAAATCGCCACGCGGGAACAATGACCCCAAGATCGAGGATGACCTCTCGGAGGGAGGGCCCGCGTCAGGTACCGACGATGGCGTCGAACTCCGCCTCGTCGAGGATTCGGATCCCCAGCTGCTGGGCGCGCCGAAGCTTGGAGCCGGGGTCCTCGCCGACAACGACATAGGTGGTCTTGCGCGTGACAGCATCGCCTACGTGTCCACCGAGGGCCTGGATCCGCTCCTCTGCAGCGAGCCTGCTCCAGCGCGAGAGCCGTCCGGTGAGAACCCAGCTCGTGTCGGCAAGCGGGAGATCCCGTGTATCCTGAATCCCCTGCACCATATTCACGCCGGCGGACCGGAGCTTCTCGACGAGGTGACGATTCCGATCCGAGCGGAAAAACTCGTGCACGCTGCTCCCGATCTTCGGCCCGACCCCCTCGGTGTCGACGATCTCCTCTCGCGTCGCCTCCATGAGTCGGTCCATCGTCGCGAACCGCCCCGCCAGATTCTGCGCGGTTCGCTCTCCGATATATCGGACGCCGAGGGCGAACAGGACGCGGCTGAGCGGCTGCTCCTTGCTCCCCTCGATCGACCTGAGGACGTTGTCCGCGCTCTTATCGCCGAACCGCTCGAGCTCGACTAGCTGCTCTTTTCTCAGACCGTACAGGTCCGCAGGATCCTGGACGAGCCCAGCCTCGATGAGTGCAGCCACCAGCTTCTCGCCCACGCCGTCGATGTCCATCGCCGCCCTGGAGACAAAGTGTTTGATCAGCTCGTACCGCTGGGCCGGGCAGGTCACCCCGCCAGTGCAGCGGGCCATCACCTCCCCTTCGAGGTACGCGACCGGCGCCCCGCAGCGCGGACAGCTCGTGGGCATCTGAAACGGCACCTCGCGGCCGGTGCGCTTCGAGACCACTGGACCAATAACCTGGGGGATCACCTCACCGGCTCGCTGCACGGTGACGGTATCCCCGATCCGGATATCCTTTCGGTGGATGTCCTCCTCGTTGTGCAAGGTGGCGAGCTTGATGATGACGCCTCCAACCTGCACCGGCTCCAAGATCGCGAAGGGGTTGAGGCTGCCGGTCCGGCCGACATTGATGCCGATGTCCTGTAGGACCGTCGTGGCCTGGTCAGGCGGGAACTTAAAGGCGATGGCCCATCGGGGCTCGCGGCCTATGGAGCCCAGCTCATCGTGGAGGGACCGGTCGTCGACCTTCACGACAACGCCATCGATCTCGTAGCCGAGCTTGTGCCGCTCTGCTTCCCAGGAGAGACAGCGCTCAACCACCTCGTCCATGTCGCGGCACCGTTGGTTCCACGGATTCACCTTGAACCCGCTCGCGCCGAGGCGCTCGAGCAGATCCCAGTGCGAGCGCGGCAGATCACCGTCCTGCCAGACGCCGACGGCATAGCTGATGAAGTCGAGGGGGCGCCGTGCGGTGATGCGGGGGTCGAGCTGGCGCACCGATCCCGCGGCAGCGTTCCGAGGGTTCGCGAAGAGTGGGAGTCCGTCGCGTGTCCGCTCCTCGTTGATGCGCTCGAACGCCCTCTCGGACAGGTACACCTCTCCCCGCACCTCGAGGACGCCCGGCGGACGACCGGACAGGGTGAGGGGGATCGAGCGGATCGTACGCAGATTGGCCGTGATCTCCTCGCCACGAAGCCCGTCACCGCGCGTGGCGCCGACGGCGAGGCGGCCGCCTTCGTAGAGGAGGGACACCGCCAGCCCGTCGATCTTGGGTTCGAGGACGAATCCCTCGACG
>WHTR01000161.1 GCA_009377635.1 Chloroflexota bacterium | reverse complement strand
CATCCTTGAGCAGGGGGTTGGCCTGGATGAGTACGTGCGCACTCGAGCACGAGTCGTGGGCGAACCCGGTAAGTGTCAGCTCCTCGGTGATGGTGTTGCCCCCGGGTGTCGTCGCGGCCTCCAGGACCAGCACCTCGATGCCGGCAGCCGCCAGGTAGGCGGCAGCGATCAGGCCGTTGTGCCCGGCACCGATCACTACCACGTCCACCTCGTCTTGGAGCGTGACCCGGTCGATCGGCGTTGCTGACGACATGGCACCTCCCGGATTCGTCGTTTCGACCGACGACGGCCGTCGTCTCGTCCGCCTCCTCACGGTGACAGGTGGGTGCAGTCGTTTGCAAGGACGATGCCTACTAGGACATCTGAAGGACGCCCTGTTCGCCACGTGGCGACGGGACTGCGGCCCCCGCGTTCCCGCCAGACGCTTGACATCGTGCGTTGGCCTTCACAAGACTAGACGTCGCAATCGATTGCGGTCACCGTCAGGAGATCCCCATGCCGAAGCTCTCGATCAGCCGCCGGTCGACGTCGCTGGCGGTCATCAGTGTCTTGCTTCTAGGAGCCGCAGCATGTGGAGGAGACTCCCAAGGGGGCTCGGACGCTCCGATCAAGGTCGGTACGTCGCTGCCGCTGACCGGAGAGTTCTCGCAACCCGGTCAGGCCGCGGAGGAGGGCTACCAAGTCTGGCAGGAGCTCGTCAACGACGACGGCGGGTTGCTCGGTCGCGAGGTGGAGCTCGTGGTCAAGGATGACGCGTCCAACCAGAACACCATCGTCGCCGACTACAACGCGCTGATCAGTCAGGACGACGTGGATCTGCTCGTCGGCACCTTCTCATCGTTGCTGAACCTTCCCGCCTCTGCCGTCGCGGAGCGGAACCAGATGCTGTACGTCGAGCCGGCCGGTGGCTCCCCGGAGATCTTCAGCCGGGGTTTCGAGTACACGTTCTTCAGCCAGCAGGCCACCGCTGACAAGCAGGGCGAGGTGTTCGCCAACTGGCTGGTTGATCTGCCTGAGGGGGAGCGACCGCAGACGGCGGCGTACCCGACCATCGACGACCCCTTCGCCGCACCCAATGTGCATGGGATACGCGCGATCTTGGAGGATGCTGGGATCGAGACGGTGTACCAGGAGACGTACGCCATCGACACAAAGAACTTCGACACGATCGTCAACGGCATGAAAGCCGCCTCCCCGGACATCGTCGTTCACGGCGCGGTCTTCGAGGATGGTGTCGGTCTGGTTCGCTCCATGCTCAAGGCCGACTTCGAGCCCACATGGCTGTACCAGACAAGTGCGCCGTCGCACGGTGACCAGTACGCCGAGGCGATCGGCACCGAGAACACCGAGGGGATCCTGTACGCGGTCAGCCATGCCCCCCAGGCACAGACACCCGGTAACGACGAGTTCGTGGCGAAGTACGAGGAGATGTTCGGCGGCCTCCCGCCGGAGGATGCCGCTGACGCGTTCGCTGCCGGACAGGTGCTGCAGGCAGCCGTCGACGCGGTGGGCGACGTCGAGGACCAGGCCGGAATGGCCGAGTGGCTGCGTAACAACAGTGTCGACACGATCCTCGGAGAGCTCGAGTGGAACGACGACGGTAGCCCGATCGGCGAGTTCCTGATCGGTCAGTGGCAGGGTGGCCAGGTCGAGTTCGTCCTCCCCGAGGACATCGCGAGTGTCGACAAGATCGTCGATGGGTGGAAGCCTGGGAGCGCCGGCGAATGATGCAGCTGATCCAGAACCTGGTTCTGGGGCTGCTCCTCGGTGGTGTGTACGCACTCGTCGCCGCAGGCCTGACGCTGATCTTCGGCGTGATGCGGGTGATCAACATTGCACACGGCGCGTTCTTGATCCTCGCGGCGTTCATCACGTACTCGCTGTGGAGTGCGCTCGGGATCGACCCGCTGTTGGCAATCCTCGTCACGACACCAGTCATCTTTGCGATCGGCTGGGTCACGTACAAGACAGTCATCGCCCCCATTCGGACCGCCCCCATGGCCTCCACCGTCTTGTTGACCTTCGGGCTGGCGCTGGTGATCGAAGGGGTCATGGGCACGATCTGGGGAAACAGCTCGACAGCCATCAGGCCCGGCTACGCGAACGAGTCGTTCACCTTCGCGGGCCTGTTCATGCCGAAGGCTCAGGTGTACGGCGGTCTCGTGGCGGTCCTGGTTCTCCTGATCCTGGGTCTGATCCTGTCCAAGACCTGGCTGGGGCGCGCAATCAGGGCCGCAGCCACCAATCCTGCCAGCGCCGAGCTGGTCGGGATCAAGGTGGCTGCGGTCGCCGCCCTCGTGTTCGCCATCGGCATCGCCGCGGCTGGAGCGGGCGGCGCGATCGTGGGCGTGCTGTATCCGTTCGTGGCAGGAGCTCACTACCAGTGGATCGCCCGTCTGCTCGCGATCGTGGTGCTAGGAGGCATGGGAAGCCTGAACGGCGCCATTCTCGGCGCCGTCATATTCGGAGTCGCCGAAACGCTCACGGCGGCGTACGTCTCGCCGTCATGGGCGACCGCGGTGCCGTACGCGATCGTGTTCGCCGTCCTGGTTGTTCGACCACAAGGCCTCATGGGATCTCGGCTGCGCGAGGATGCTGTGGCCACGTGAACATCTCGAGTCGCCTGCCCTCCGACCCTGCCTGGATCGGGCGGGTACTGGTGGGGGTTGCGGCGCTGCTGCTGCTGACCTTCCCCCTGGTCTCCGACGACGCCTACTACCAGAACATGGTCATCCTGTCGCTGGTGTTCGCCATCGGTGCCAGCGGCCTCAACATCATCATGGGCTTCGCCGGGTACGTCTCACTCGGGCAGGGGGCGTTCATCGGACTTGGCGGTTACACGGTCGGTGTCCTCGCGACACGTTTCGACTCCGTCTCACCATGGTTCTGGGTCCCGGTGGCCGGTGTGGGAGCCGCGATGGTTGCGATCGGCCTCGGGCTTGTCGCGCTCCGCTCGAGAGGGCCCTCGTTCGTCATCATCACCGTCGCGTTCTTGTTCCTGACCCAGGTGATCGCGGTCAACTGGGTCGGCGTCACGAACGGCACAGCCGGGCTCACCCTCCCGCTGCCCGGGTGGGACCGGGACATCATCAACTGGCCGTTCTACTATGCACTTGTCGCCCTGCTGGCCGGGCAGCTGTTGATGAGCTGGTGGATCCGGCGAACCAAGCTCGGGATGGGTCTCATCGCCATCCGAGAGGACGAGACCAAGGCGGCAACGATCGGCATCAACCTGCCGGTGGAGAAGATCATCGGTTTCGCCGCGAGCAGTGTGTTCGTGGGCATGGCCGGAGCCGTCTACGGCTACTACCTCACGTTCATCGACCCTCGCGGCATGTTCAGCATCTTGATCAGTGTCCAGATCATCCTGTCGCTGCTCATCGGTGGCAAGGCGACGTTGTGGGGCCCCGTCCTGGGCGCGTTCTTGATAGAGCCGCTCAACGAGATCGCCAACAACACCTTCGGCGGGGGAAACACCCGCCTGTTCCTGTTCGGTGGACTGCTCGTCGTGGTCGTGATCTTCTTGCCGACCGGCATCCTGCCGTCCATCGAGACGTTGTTGCGCCGGCGACGTACGGCCGGCAAAGCAGGGCTCGTCGGTGCCCGGATCGGGACGGGTGGCAGCCTGCCATCGCTCGCCGAGCGTGCCCAGCCACAGACCGACCGTCCCACCGGTGGGCGACCCCTGCTCGAGGTAGTCGGGTTGAGCAAGCGCTTCGGAGGCATCCGGGCCGTGGACGGTTGCTCCTTGACCGTGCCCGAAGGATCCATCACCGGCCTTATCGGTCCGAACGGATCAGGAAAGACGACGGTCTTCAACCTGATTGACGACACCATCCACGCGGATGCGGGGCAGATCACGTTCGACGGGCAGCGGATCGAGCGAGTGCACTCCTGGGACCGTGCGCACCGGGGGCTTGGGAGGACATTCCAGATCACCCGGCTCTTTCGCGAGATGACAGTGCTCGAAAACGTCGTAGCACCGCAGCGGTCGTTCTCCTGGGGACAGCTGGGACGTATTGCCGTGAGCGGCCGGGAGGCGAAGGCCGCCGAGGAGCTGCTGGAGTTCGTCGGGATGCGTGCATTCACCGACGAGAAGGCCCACGCCCTGTCCTACGGCCAGCAGAAGCTCGTGGAGCTGGCGCAGATCCTGATGCTCGACCCGAAGCTGATCTTGCTGGACGAGCCGGCAGGCGGCATCAACCCCGTCCTCGTCGAACGGATGGCGGAGATGATTCGGCAGCTGAGGTCGTACGGCAAGACGTTCTTGATCGTCGAGCACAACATGCCGTTCGTGCTGGATCTGTGTGACCCCGTCCACGTCCTCGCCCGCGGCACGACCATGGCATCCGGGACGCCGGCAGAGATCCAGGTTGATCCGGCGGTGATCGACG
>WHTR01000160.1 GCA_009377635.1 Chloroflexota bacterium | reverse complement strand
TAGGCCTGCTCCGGCATGACGCTCGTCAGGCCTCGCGTGGCGAGCTCCTCCTCGAACCGCTGCCGCACCCACGGATCCTCGTCCGGGTACTCGATCTGGTCCCGCTGGACGTCCTCGATCCTCTCGCTGAAGCCCATGAGCCCCTGGGGCGGATGGAGCGCGAGGTAGCGGGCCGGCGCGGCGCCGAGGTTGAAGTGCTGGTGAAACCAGCGACCCGGAGGGACGAAGACACTTCCTTCCTGCCAGGGAACGAGGATCCGCTCCTTCCCCTCGGGCCACATCTGCGAGTAGCCCTCGCCTGAGGGGATGACGATCACGAATCCGGGCCCGTGTCGGTGGGCCTTCTTGTAGGTTCGAGCCGGAAAGACCGACATGTGCGCCGTGACGGGGGACTGTGGAAAACGGACCCACACGACGTGCCCGCCAGCGCCACGTGCGCGGAAGGGCGCGAGGTTGTCCCACGCCCGCATGTTGGGGAAGAAGCTGCCGTACCAGAAGATGCCGGTCGTCAGGTCGTCTCCGGCGTCGCGAACCTCCTTCGCCTCCGAGTAGAGGACGCCGTTCCGGCCGTCCTTCGCCCCAGCGAACACGTGGTTGAAGAAGAGGCCCGGCTCGCCAACCGTCATCATCGCCAGGGGCAGATAGTTGTAGTGCAGGAGGCGCGCGGGGGTGTTGCCCTGCGTACTGGCGAGCTGATAGGTGTGGTTGCGGGGCAGAATGAACATGCTGTGCTTCTGCCACTCGAACGTGTGCTTGGGGCTGCTGTCACTCCAGAGCGTCGTCAGCCCGCGTCCCTCGAGGACGTACACGACCTCGTCCATGGCGAACGTGAGCGGTGGCGTTGTCTGGCCGGGCGGGATCTCGCTCACCCGCGTCTCGCACACGCCCTCCTGACCGGCGAGCTGCAGGAAGGCCGCGCTGCAGCCGCGGTCCTGCCACCACGAAAGCTCCACGTTGCGAGCGTCGGCGATGTAGTAACCATGGTGGATCGGCACTCCAGTGGACTCGACCCACTGGTCATAGGCGGAGGGCATCTTCCAGCGGACGCCGTCGGCGCCCTCTCTCGTCGATTGTGCAACCTCACTCATGTGTCGCGCTCTCCTCCTCAACGTCTAACCATGTGTTTTCCGGCGCTCACCCCAATCATACTGGGAAGCGAGGCTATCCCCGCGATCTCTCGTCGGGTTCGTCGATCTCCTCCTCGGCGCGGATGCGCTCTCGGAGGTCGTCCAGGCTAGCCCCGCGGGCGCGGGGCAACGGTGGAGGCGGCCGCTCGACGGTTGCGCGAAGGTCAGCGACGTCGCCGCGCACTCGATGGAGCTCGTCCCTCAGTGTCGCGACTGCGTGCTGGGTGTCCCGTGTGGCCTTCGCCATGCGCTCGTCGGCCTGGCCGAGCTCAGCGCGCAGCCTGAACGCGACGATCAGACCAGCCGCTCCCACGATCAACGCCCCGGCCGCGATCATGAGCTCCATGGCCTCTCAGTCCCTCCAACAATCGCCTATTATGGCTGAGAAGAGGATTTCGTGCGATGACCGTCTTCGTCGGAACCTCGGGATGACAGTACCGCCACTGGCGCGGCACATTCTACCCGCGCGAGACGCTGCAGTCGTTTCCGGCGGACGTCAAGGTGGCAGGAGCGTTTCGGCACGATCCCGAGGGAGGAGAGGATGATCCATACCCACGCCGATGTCGTCGGCAGCCTCCTGCGCCCACGCGAGCTGCTCCAGGCGCGCGCCGACCTCGCTGCCGGCCGTCTCGCTCCCACGGCCTTCAAGGCCATGGAGGATCGGGCAGTCGACGAGGCCATCGCGCTCCAGGAGCGCGCGGGTCTCGAGACCGTGAGCGACGGGGAGATGCGACGGCTCTCGTTCCAGAGCCTGCTGCCCGAGGCGGTCGACGGGTTCGGCGAGTGGGACCTGAACGCGTTTCTGTGGGGCGAGTGGCACGGAGACGAGCGCGTCGGCAGTCAGGAGGTCGAGCGGCCCAAGGCGCTTGGTGTGGTGAGCAAGCTTCGGCGGAAGCGCCACCTGTCCGCCGAGGAGTTCACCTATCTGCGGGCCAGGACCAGCCGGAATCCGAAGATCACGCTGCCGAGCCCCAGCATGTGGGCGAACTTCTGGGGGACGGAACGATCCGTCGATGCCTATCCAACGCTGGACGCATTTCTGAGTGACGTCGTCGGGCTCCTCCGCGACGAGGTGGCGGAGCTCGTTCGCCTGGGGGCTACGTACATTCAGATCGACGCTCCTCACTACCTTCTGTTGCTCGATTCCCAGATGCGGGCCTTCTACGAGGGGCAGGGCTGGACGGTCGACCGCTGGCTGGACCAGGGGATCGCCCTGGACAACGCCCTCATGGAGGAAACCCCAGGCGTGACGTTCGGGTTCCATCTCTGCCGCGGCAATCAGGGCAGCCGGTGGCTGGTCGCTGGGGGCTACGATCGGTTGGCGGAGCAGGTCTTCCGCCGGATTCGAGCTCAGCGATTGCTGCTGGAGTACGACGATGCCCGCTCCGGAGGCTTTGGTCCGCTGGAGTGGGTGCCCGAGGACAAGACGGTGGTTCTCGGGCTGGTGAGCACGAAGATCCCCCGACTGGAGACTCCCGAGGAGCTCGGGGATCAAATCCGCGAGGCCAGCCGACACGTACCTCTGGAGCGCCTGGCACTGAGCCCTCAGTGCGGCTTTGCCAGCTCCGTTGTGGGCAACGCTATGTCCCTCGAAGACCAGGAGCGAAAGCTCCGACTCGTCGTGGAGGTCGCGGGACGGACCTGGGGGTAGCCGTGAAGGTGGCAGAGTCTCCAAGCGTGGCGCCTCACGCTGGATTGCGATGAGCTTCGAAGTGGATGCGCCCCGCAGGTGCCTGCTTCGTGGGTGGAACGTCGTTACACCAGATCGCGCCCTGAGAGCCGGAGGCTCAAGATGGCGCTCAAGAGCCGACGCTCCTCCTTAAGACACCGGACGCGGATGCCGCGGTCGCGTTCGACCAACGCTGCCCGCTGCACGACGGGGGCACAGTTCTCCTCCCCGTCGCCGAGCTGCTGCTGGGCGCGAGCGATCCGTCGGTTGTAGGTGGCGAGCTCTTCCTTGAGGTGCTGGATCGACATTCGGGACCATCGTGCGAATGCTCGGTCGTACCAGCCCTTGAGCTCCCGGAACTCCTGCATCGTCATCATCGCTGGACTCCCCATCGGTCCTCACGGTCAGCTCGCAGTGTTCATACTGGTACGGTGACAAAATGTCAAGACCCGAATCCACACCGGCCCGTGCACGTATTGGGGGGCTTGAGGTGCTGGGGTGCTATTCTCATTCTTCCGTGACTCCCGCATTCCGCACGTACGACATATTGCGGGTGTCGCTTTGGATTCCGTTTAGTAAGGGGTCCGGGTCAGCGGCCCAAGCACCTCAAGGATCTTCTTCCCATCATGGCGGATGGTGTCGAGCTTGTGGAGCTGGCGCACCTCTCGCCAACCGGTCTCGAGGAGGTTCCGAATGAGCGGTTTCGTCCCCAGGCGCTCGATGCGCGCCAGATCGGCGTCCGTTGCCTCGACCCATCGGACGTTGAGCGCCTCGTACGCGTGCAGCATCGCTGGCGAGGGCCGGCTGTTGTTGACGAGGACGTAGTCGAGTGCGTCCCCGCCCATGCAGGCGACCGCTGCCTCGACATGGTCGGCAAGGCGCATGCCGTCAGTCTGGCCCGGCGTCGTGGTCATGTTCGCGACCAGGACGGTGATCCCCCTGGTGGACCGGATCGCCTCGGCGACGCCGGGGACCACGCCGCAGGCGAGCACGCTCGTATACAGGCACCCCGGCCCAAGCAGGACGACATCCGCCTCCTCGAGGGCCGTCCGTGCCTGCGGAAGGACGGACGCGTGAGGATTCTTGACGAACACCCGGCGGATCGCGGGCTTCCCCGGGGCGCGCACCTCGGCCTCCCCTTCGACGAGCGATCCGTCGGCAAGCTCGGCGCAGAGGTCAGTGCTCGTCGTCGTCACTGGGAGCACGCGGCCTCGGACCTGGAGCATGCGTCCCACCGCCTCGATCGCCTCAACAAAGTCGCCGGTCTTCGTTGTCAACGCTGCGAGGAGCAGGTTGCCGAAGGCCATCCCGTCCAGATCAGAACCGGCGGGCCCACCGAACCGATGCTCGAGGAGATCCCGGAGTGGCGCCGCGGCGGGTTGTGGATCAGAGAGGCTCGCCAGGGCCGAACGGATATCGCCGGGGCGGGGATTCCGAAGAGGCGGCGCACGACCCCCGTGCTGCTCCCTGAGTCCAGACTCGTGAGGATGCACGTGAGCTCGTACGTGTCAGGGGCACGGGCATCCGCCATGAGCGTGGCGCTCGACCGACCGCCGAGCGTTACGAGCCGAGGTCGGAGTTGCATGGAGAACCCGCCTGCATCGGCAGAT
>WHTR01000015.1 GCA_009377635.1 Chloroflexota bacterium | reverse complement strand
GGATCCGGGCCGTGATCTCCGGGTCGAAGCCCCACCGGGGCGAGCTCAACCGGATCCGACGCGCCACATCGGCAGTGAACACCTTGTAGCCAGTCTCCATGTCGGTGAGCGTGGTATCATAGAGGATATTGGTCATCAGGGTCAAGAGCTTGTTCCCGACACTGTGCCAGAAGTACATGGCCTTGTGCGCGCCGAGGAAACGCGACCCGTAGACAACCTTCGCGCGTCCGCGGAGGATCGGGCGGAGAAGTGCCGGGTAGTCCGTCGGATCGTACTCCAGGTCGGCATCCTGAACCAGCATGACATCGCCCGAGGCCTCCTGGAGCGCGCGCTGGACGGCAGCGCCTTTGCCCATGTTGCCCGGCTGGAACACGGGCTTGACGAGTCCCTCCCTCCCAAGATGCTCGATGACGTCACGGCTCCCGTCTGTCGAGCCATCGTCCACGACGATGATCTCTGCGTCCAACCCGGTCTCGACAGCACGAATCTGGCGGACGATCTCCTCGATCGTGTGCCGCTCGTTGTAGCAGGGGATGAGAACAGATAGACGCTTGAGCTCGGACGTCTGGATAGGAGCTCCTCGCAGCGATGGAGGGGCACGTTGCAACGTGCCCCTACTCGTCGACGGCGACCTTTCGTGACCGCCCGTCCTCGTTCGTTGAGAGCACGCCGCGCTCCTCCAGCATGTCGACGAGCCGCGCGGCGCGGGGATAGCCGATACCGAGCCGTCGCTGGAGGAACGATACGGAGACGCGCCCGCTTTCCTGGGCGAGGCTCGCCGCCCGCTCGTACAGCTCGTCGGTGACCGGCTCCTGCGCGCGACCGAGCTGCTCGACTTCTGCGACGTCGGCATCATCATACTGGGGCGTGCCCAGACGCCTCCAGTAGTCCACGAGCGACTCAATCTCCGGATCAGAGACGAAGGCCCCTTGGATACGTATGGGCTTGCTCACGTCCGGCGGGAGAAAGAGCATGTCGCCCCGGCCGAGGAGTCGCTCGGCGCCGACCGTGTCGAGGATGACGCGCGAGTCCACCTGCGACGTGACGGCGAAGGCGATCCTCGTCGGGAAGTTCGCCTTGATCAGCCCCGTGAGGACGTCGACCGACGGGCGCTGGGTGGCCACGACGAGATGGATGCCCGTCGCGCGGGCGAGCTGCGCAAGGCGGCACACCATCTTCTCCACCTCTTCAGGAGCCATCATCATCAGGTCCGCCAGCTCGTCGATGATGAGGACAAGATACGGAAGAGGTTTCTCGTCGGGTCGGTCGCGCACGGCACGGTTGTATCCGTCGATATTCCGAGCGGAGTGCGCGGCAAACAGGCGGTAGCGACGCCCCATCTCCTGCGTCGCCCATCGGAGGGTGCCAACGACGCGTTCCATCTCGATGACGACAGGCATCCGCAGGTGCGGCACGCCGTTGTACGCGACGAGCTCGACCATTTTGGGGTCGATCATGAGCAACTGGAGCTCGTCGGGTGTGAACTGGGAGAGCAGGCACGCGACGATCGAGTTGATGCACACGCTCTTGCCCGAGCCGGTCGCTCCAGCGATCAGCAGGTGAGGCATCCGGGCAAGGTCGCCAACCTTCGCCTTGCCCGCGATGTCCTTGCCCAGGGCCAGAGGGACATGAGACTTCGAGCGATCGAAGCTGGGACTATCGAGCACCTCGCGGAGCGTGACGACGGACACCGTCGGGTTTGGCACTTCGATGCCGATGAGCCGGCGTCCCGGGACGGGCGCCTCCATGCGTATCGGGCTGGCCCCGAGTCGAAGCGCCAGGTCGTTGAGGCGAGCCGTGACCCGACTCACCGGCACCCCGATGGCCGGCTCAATGCCGAACTGCGTCACGGCCGGCCCCCGATTCACCTCCAGCACTCGCGCTTGAATGTTGAAGCTGGTCAGCGTCTCCTCGATGACGCGGGCCTGCTCGCGCAGGTGTCCATTCGCGGGCTCGCTGGCCTTCCGGGTCTGGAAGAGCGTAACCGGCGGCGGCTTCCAGGGTCCGTCCGGTCGTCGGGCGGGAGCTGAAGCGACCGCGGCGGCGGACGGCAGCGCCGCGTCGGTCGCCTCGACGTTCGTGCCGGCCGCTTCGAGGTCTGGTTCCTGAACCTGCCGCGGGGCCTGAACGCCACTCCCCTCTGCGTCATGCGTGTTGATACGGAGCTGTGCGTCCTGGATCCCAGTCGCGCCCGCCTCGGCAGCCCGCCGCACGACCCGCACCGCCCATGCAACGGCCTTGATGACCTGGGCGGGGTGGAGATCAGCAACGACGATGAGCGAGGCCACACCGATCGAGCCCAGCAGAATCGCAGTCGAAGCGGCGCCGGTCCAGTCCACCAGTGTTCCGGCGACCGCGCGACCGAATAGGCCCCCTCCTGCACTCTCGGCGAACGGTCCCTCTCGTCGCACCGCCTCCATCGCGGCGAGGCCCAGGAGACTCACCGTCGCGCCGGCCGCAGCGAGCAGCCGAGACCACGGCCAGGACCTCGGCGACACGCGGTGGGAGATCAGGAGCACGCCGACAGCCGCCAGCCAGACCGGCGACAGGACCGCGAGCCATCCGAGAGTCAGCGTCAGGAATCGACTGAGAGGCGCTCCCAGAGCACCCTCGGGCTGAAAGAGTGCCAAGACCATGACGAGACCGGCCGCGATCATGCCGATGCCTGCCACGTCGGGCACATGGGGCCACTGACGCACGCCGGCGAGCATGCGGCTCGAGGGCCGGCGCCTGCGTGCGCCATTGCGTTCAGCGACGCGCCTTTTCCCTGAATGTGCGCGATCTGCCATTGGCATTACCCTTCCGCGTCCGGATGCTACGCGTCTCTCTGCTCTGAAGAGATCTTCTCTTCATCCCCTCGTGACGCCCCGACTCATCGGAGCGCGGAAAACTCAGAATAAGGGCATCTGCTCAGCGGATTGCTCGGGCGCAGCGGCCGGTCCTGAGCCGTTGGCCGGTTCGTTGGCGCGAGAGGCCCGTGCGCGCGCGATGATCATCGGCAGCGCCCGAAAATCCTGTTCGAGCGTCGCACGCAGCCGTTGCTGGTGAAGCGCGGCCGCCGGATGGTACATCGCGCAGACGAGCATGCCCTGGTAGGGAAAAGTTCTTCCGTGGACTTCGCGCATCGTGCGAACGTTGGGCATGAACTTGGCCAGCGAGAAGCGGCCGAGGGTGACGATGACGAGCGGGGAGATCGCGGACATCTGGGCGCGCAGGTGACCTTCGCACGCCTCCAGCTCGTCGGGCTCGGGGTCGCGATTGCCAGGAGGACGGTGCTTGACGACATTCGTAATGAAGACCTCCTCTCGGCGGAGACCGGCGAACTGCAGCAGCTCGTCCAGCAATTGGCCCGCCGGCCCGACGAACGGTTTGCCCTGCCGGTCTTCATAGAACCCCGGGGCCTCGCCGATGAACATCACCGCGGATGCCGGGTTTCCCTCGCCCGGCACCGGGCTGGCACGGCCCGTCCCCAGCTTGCAGAGGCGGCACCTGCCGACCTCCTCGCGAACCCGCTGGAGTGCGTTGACCCGATCGTCGGCCACCTGGGATCCCTCCGCGGCACCGGCTTATCTCATCGCGGCCCTCGGCTCGGGTCCGCAAACCATTGGATCGTAGCATCGCACAAAAAGGGTCGTCAACGGAATTACACAGCTGTGACCGACTCGTGACTCAATATCGCTCCGTCAGCGCAGCAGACCAGCGCGCGGGCGGTTTTCATTACGCGTCCGGGACGCTCAGCGCGTCGGATACAATGTCGCCTCGGGTGAAGTCCGCATGACGTCTAACGCAGAGGTTCGGTCATGGCCAGCCCGTACTTCGACGCTGACGGGGAGACCGCTCCGCGGGAGATCCTCGAGCAGCGGCAGCTCACACGAGCGCGCCGGGTCATCGAGGCAGCGCTGGCGCACGGCGCCTTCTACCAGCAGAAGCTCCGCTCGGCGGGCGTCGTGTCAGCATCCGACGTCAGCTCGCTCGATGATCTTCGTCGACTCCCGTTCACGACGAAGGCGGAGCTGATCGCGGACCAGGCCGCGCATCCGCCCTTCGGAAGCCGCCTTACGGAGCCGGTCGAGCACTACGTCCGCCTTCACCAGACATCCGGCACCACGGGGAGGCCCCTTCGGATCGTGGATACCGATGAAAGCTGGGACTGGTGGCTCCGCTGCTGGGGCTACATCTACCGAGGAGCGGCTGTCGGTCCGGGCGACCGCCTGTTCGCGGCATTCTCGTTTGGGCCGTTCATCGGCTTCTGGAGCGGGTTCGAGGGGGCGCGCCTGGTCGGGGCGATGCGCATCCCCGGTGGCGGGCAGACAACCGAGCAGCGTATTCAGCAGATCTTCGATCTCGGGGCGACCGTCCTGATGAGCACGCCGACGTACGCCCTGCGCATGGCGGAGACCGCGCGGTCCATGGGCGCAGACCTGCGGGCGTCGCCGATCCGGAAGGGCATCCACGCGGGGGAGCCGGGCGCGAGCATCCCGAGCACCAGGGCGCAGCTGGAGGAGGCCTGGGGGATGGAGGTGTTCGACCATCCGGGCATGACTGAGGTCGGGCCCTGGGGCTTCGAATGTCTCGAGCACGCGGGAGTCCACCTCCTCGAGAGCGAGTACATCTTCGAGGTGCTGGACCCGACGTCGGGGAAGCCCGGCGACGAGGGAGAGCTCATCATCACGAACCTGGGGCGCGGGGCGAATCCCGTCATCCGGTATCGGACCGGCGACCGCGTGCGGCTGACGCGAGAGCCGTGTGGATGTGGTCGGACCTTTCGTCGGATCCCCGGTGGGGTCATCGGCCGAATCGACGATATGCTCATCGTCCGCGGCGTGAACGTGTTCCCGAGCGCAATCGAGAACATCGTACGTCGCTTCGACGACGTGCACGAGTTCACCGTGGAACTCTACCGCGAGCATGAGATGGACGAAATGGAGATCTGCCTCGAGACGGCGCGGGGCGATGGCGATGGGCTCGCGAGAGCGATCGCCATCCAGGTCCACGTCGACCTGGGGTTCCGACCCCGTGTCTCCGTCGCGCCAGCAGGTACGCTCCCGCGCTTCGAGCTCAAGGCGCGTCGCGTGTTTGACCACCGATCGTAACCTCCGCTCGTCCCCAGCGCGCCGCGAACCCGCGCCGCATCTCGGCGAGCTCCCCTTGGCGGATGCTGTCCCGAATTCGCTCCAGGAGCCCGAGCATGAAGGCAAGGTTGTGGATCGTCGCGAGCCGATACCCGAGCAGCTCCTCGGCGACGAACAAGTGGCGCAGGTACGCGCGACTGAAGTGTCGGCACGTGTAGCACAGGCAGTCCGAGTCGACGGGACGGAAATCTTGCTGAAACTGCGCATTGCGGATCGCGATCCGCCCATCGGGCGTGTAGAGCATGCCGTGGCGCGCGAGGCGCGTCGGACTGACACAATCGAAGGTGTCGATGCCGCGTTCAACGGCGTCGAAGATATCTTCGGGCTCTCCGATGCCCAGCAGATGCCGCGGCCGGTCTTCGGCAAACAACGGCACCGTCCAGTCCAGCACGCGGCGCATGTCCTCCTTCGACCGTCCGAGGGATCCACCGACCGCGAATCCATCGAACGGCAACCCGCCGATGAATGCCGCGCTCTCCCTCCGGAGCTCCTCGAATGCGCCTCCCTGGACGATGCCGAGCAGTGCCTGGTCGGACCGCGTCCGCGCGTCGAGGCACCTCTGCGCCCAACGGTGCGTACGCGTGAGGGCTTCGGCCGTGTAACCCTCGTCGTGCAGAGGAGAGGTGCACTCGTCAAATGCAAGGATGAGGTCGGCGCCCAGGCGCTCCTGGACGCCGATCGAGATCTCGGGCGAGAAGCGGTGGCGTGACCCATCGATGTGGGACGTAAACGTGACCCCGTCCGCGTCGACGCGTGTCAAGCGGGGCCGCTGGCCTCGGGCGCGCACCCGGGTGTCGCCCTCATCGGGAAACAGCCCAGCGATCTTGCCCACGCCGTGCTCGAGCGCGAAGCCGAGGCTGAACACCTGCCAGCCGCCGCTATCGGTCATGAGGGGGCCATCCCAGGCCATGAAGGAATGGAGACCTCCGAGCTTCGCGACGAGATCGGCACCGGGCCGGAGGTTCAGATGATAGGCGTTGACCAAGACCAGCTCAGCCCCCAGATCGCGAAGCTCGTCGGGCGCGAGGCTCTTGACGGTAGCCTGGGTCGCGACCGGGCACAGCGCCGGGGTGTGGACGACACCGTGCGGTGTCGTGAGGACGCCGGCGCGGGCCCGGCTCCGCCGGTCGTGCGCTGCAATGTCGAAGCGAATGGGCGTGCTCATGCTCGTGCCGAACGGATCGTTGACGCGCCAGATGATCGGATGGTATCGTCAAGAGCCCGGGGGAGTGTCGGAACTGGCAGACGAGCGTGACTTAGGATCACGTGCTGAAAGGCGTGCGGGTTCGAGTCCCGCCTTCCCCACCGACGAGCAGATACGCACGAATGACCAGTAAAAGACTGGTACCGACGGCAATCGGCACCAGTCTTTCTTATCCCTATCTCATCCTTGACGGACAAACTGACGTACAAACAGAGATGCTTCGCATTCATCCGGAAGTGCCAAGGAGCGCATCCATCCGCCGCGCCGCTTCCTGCCGCCGCTCCGCCGTCAAGTGACCGTACACATCGGCCGTGACCGCGATTGCCGAATGGCCCCGGAGCTCCATCACGTCCCGTAGCGACAGGCCCTCAGACAGCAGCAGGGACGCACAGCAGTGCCTCAAATCATGAAAGCGCTGGTGGCGCATGCCGAGCCGGCGCAGGGTGTCCCCGAAGTGGTGATTGACAGTGCTTGTCCCAACCATCCCGCCGAGCTCCGTCGTGAACACCCAGTCGCTCCCCTGCCACAGGCGACCGGCCAACTCGCGTTCGAGGATCTGTCGGCCCCGATGCACACGCAGGGCGTCCATAACGAATGACGGCAACGACACGGTACGGCGGGATCGCTGGGTCTTCACGTCGGCCACCACAAGCTCGCCCCGGATCCGCTGCACGATCCGCTGTACAGATAGGGTACCGCGTTCGAAGTCCAAGTCGGCCCATTTCAAGGCGAGGAGCTCACCCTTCCGGAGACCGAGCGACACGGCCAGGACGTACAGGGCCGACAGGCGATCATCGAGTAGTCCGTCAAGCAGTTGCCGGACTTCCTCGGGGGTGAACGGGTGAATCTCTTCCCGTTCGACCCGTGGCCCCTCGACGAGCGCCGCGACGTTCCGTGCCACGTGGCCGAGACGGAGCGCATGCCCGAGTGCCCGGCGCAGGACAGCACGGACGTATTGGCACGTACGCGCGGACAGGCCACTCGTCCGCATCGCCGCCAGCATGCTCTGCACATCCTCAGGCCGCAGAGACTTCAGCACCTTCCGGCCGAGCACCGGGGCGATGTGCCGGCGGATCATCGTCTCGTAGCTGCTGAACGTCGACGGCCGCACGGCGTGCCGTGCCACGTTCTCCAGCCAGTCGGTGAGGAACTGCCCAACTGTCATCCTGCCACTGGGCGATGGTAGTCCATCCTGGTGCTCGCGCAACGCGGCATTCAGCTTCTCGGCCGTTTCTCTGCGAGTCCGCCCATAGACACTGCGATAGCGCCGCCGGCCGTTCTGCCAGCCGCAATCGAGCCTGCCTTCCCATCTGCCATCGCTGCGCTGGGTGATCGAGCCCTCGCCATGTCCACGGCGGTGATTTCTGCGATTGCCGTGCTCAGTCATCGGAATTGTCCTCCCTCGCATGATGCTTTATGGACTCGTACCAATGATCTACAGACCTGCAGAAAACGTTTTGGAAGGGTAGCGTAGAAGAGGCCACCGCTGGAACACTGGTGCCTGGGTGTCACATCCCGAGCCCAGGAGCCAACTATGACCGAGGTCAGGATACGGATGAGCAGGGAGACCCACAAGCAGTTGGAGGAGGTGCTGCGCCGCGCTTTTCGCGCCGGCGATCTGCCCATGGTGAAGCGCGTGACCGCCTTGCTCGCAGTCGGCCGCGGGGAGCCGGTGGCCACCATTGCCGTGGGCATCGGCGTCCGTCCCTCGACGGTGTACGGCTGGCTGCACCAGTTCCTCACCCAGGGGGTGGACGGCTTGCGGGTACGCTGGTGCGGGGGGCGCCCGGCCAAGCTCACCCCGACGCAACGCGAGCGCCTCGCCGCAATCGTCCGCGCCGGCCCAGAGGCGGCCGGCTTTCCCACCGGGCGGCTGAGCCCGGGCCTACTCCGCCACCAGCTCGCAGTCGTGGATGTGGCCGCGTGGATGCTCGCGCGTCACCGGGACGGCCGGTGGGTGACCGAGCGGGAGCTCCGGCGGGACGGGATGGCTGCAGCCCGAGGCCGGCGCGACGGCCGCCTCCTCGACGGGGTCCCGCATGTGCCGGATGGACTGCTCGTCGACGAGGGCGGGCGCCGGGTGGCCATCGAAGTGGAGCTGTCGTCGAAGCGACGGCGATCCTACGACGCGGTGCTCCGCTGGTACGCGGGTGCCCTGACGTACGATCAGGTGCAGTGGTTCGCGGGGTCAGAGGCGATCTGCCAGCGGCTGAATGCGGCCATCCGTCGGCATCGGCTGGACGATCTGGTCACCGTGGAGGTGCTGCCGCCGGATCTGCGCGATCGGATCGGGAGTGTGGGATGGTGAGGGGACCTGGCTGGAGGGAGCGTGGTGATCTCGTGTATTCGGGTGGTCGCACCCGTAGGGCCCTGCTAGGTAGATGCCACGCGAGAGACCAGATCCACCAGCTCCTTGCCGCGTGCGAGCGTCTTGGAATGACCGTCGTCGTCCTCGTATCCCAGGACAATATGCTGCACATAAGTGGGACCATGTGCCCGGAGCATCCGTCGAAGAAGGCTCACGGCTTCCTCTTCGGTCTCGAAGGAGCCCATCAGATTCCGCGTCTCAGACTGCCAGAGTTCGTAGCCGGCCATTGATCTGTGCCTCCATGTCTATCCTACATCCCCGACGCCGGTCACGGCTACCACGAGGCCGAGGAGATCACGGGGGTCACCCCAGACAGTGTTATGGCCTCGGCTCCCCGGGAAGGTCCGTTCCCACCGGATGCGACCGGTCTCAGGAATGTCGATGGTGGCGATGTACGCTCCGAGCCATGGGTAGTCCAAGGCTTTGCGTCGTGCCTGCTGCTCGGTGGCGTAGGTGGAGACACCGCTGTGCAAGCGCTGCAGCTCTGGGTCGCCGGGTGCAGGAACCCCGCGTACCTCGCTGGCGGTGAAGTCGTCCGCCGTCGGGGGGTTCGTGACCACGATGCGATAGAGGAGCACTGCCCTACGGACGCACTGCGTGCGCCACGTGGTGCAGGCTCAAGATGCCCCGGCGCTCGAACGCCTCTCGTTCGGTCAGGCGGATAGACGCTGATTCCGACAGATTGAACGTTCGAGCAGGCTGTGCGTCCGGCATATCCACTTCCGACGGCGAGGCAATGCGGTCGTCAAGATCCTGATTCGCGCGCAGGATCTCCGCAATCCAGGCGTCGTGCTCTTCGATGAGCTTCTCTACGTGTTCAGGTTGCATCGCTCCGCCTCGGGAACGCTGGAGACGATGTGTCGCCGCAGGGCTGCCTTCCGATACTGCAACTCGACCGTTCGGCTGGCATAGTCGGCGGTGAGAATCTCGCACGTCATGGCGCAGCATCCGCATCGTAGCACACCGATTGATCAACGGTGCGAGGCCTGTGGGTGGGGACGCTGCGAGATGGAAAGCAATCGGTTCGCCGGCGCCCGGATCGGCCAGCCCGAGCACATGGCCCGTCTCATGGTTGACCATGTGATGGTACACTTCTGGTCCGCTCAGGATGGGCCATCTGCTGGAATAAAGGGACAGTCTTTCGCCATCTGCCTCACTCTACGCAGTACCGGCTCGATCGGTTCGACATGCAAGACCGTGTCGTAAATCGAAACACGCGCGATCGTGCCGCTCGCTGCGACGGACGACATCGTCTTATAGAACGCATCTGCCTCCTGGCTGTCGCCTACGAGAAGGAACGTAGGTCGGGGAGATTCATACAGTTTTTGGGTATAGGGAGGATACCGGCCACAACCGTCAGGCGTGGCGCGCAGAGACCGATGCCTACGATGACGTGCTCCACCAACAGGTACGCGCGATGCTCGGCGAGCTCGATCTTGACGCACATGCCCGCGTACGGCTCTCCGACACCTTCGACCACCGGGAGACCGTCGCCATGCGCTACGCCGCCATCTTCGGCTACTGCCTCGGCCGGACCGTGCCCACGGACATCGAGGAGCTCGATGGGTGGCTTGCCCGAGCGCTCGAGAAGGCTGAGGCGGACGGCCTGCGGGGGATTCTTGCGTCGGAGGATGCCGAATAGCTGGGATCGCACCTCACCCGGAAAAGGGCCAGCTCGGCAGGCGCATGGACGGGCCTGGGCACCGGGAGCCGCCGTACGCGACGTCGTGTCCCGGCCCGACGTGGCCGGACTGGCGGGACGACGTTTTGCCGTAGCTCCGCGTAGACAAACCTGCCCGCCCCCGCGCTGGACGGAGACGGGCAGGCTGACTGAACTATGCTGTGGATTACCGTTCTGGGCTTGCCGGGTTATGGCTTGTACCACTGTCCTGATACTGGATCGTAACGGCGACCAAAACCGGGACCGTCTGGCCCGTTTCGGTCCTTGTGTGGACCGGGTCCACCGGTGGGTGGCCCGAATACCTCGCGAGAATCGATGCAGACTTTGGTGCCATCGGCATGACGGACCGGCTCTCCGTCCGGGCCAGCGACACCGAAACAGTTGGGCAACTTTTCCATATCAACAGTACCATCCGACTTGACCCACGGTGGCGTTGGAGCCGGGGGTGGCCTATCCTCTTGGCCTAACACAACTGTTGCACCTGCGGCGAGCACAACGACTGCGATCAAGACGAGAATGCCTGCGGCAGTCTTTTCACGATTTTCACGCATCATTAGTGCTCATCTCCTTCCCCTGTACAGATCGCGGCACTGACGCCTTGCACCTCACGACGGAAAATAGTGTCCAGGGCTCCATCTATTTCCGCCATGCCAAGTCCCACCCCAATGATATCCATATGTCGCGGTCTTGATAGGATAGTGTGCAGCGGTAGACGGCTGTAGACGGTGCTAGACAGGTAAGACAGGACTTAGGATCACGTGCTGAAAGGCGTGCGGGTTCGAGTCCCGCCTTCCCCACCCGCAGAGTCGAGCGTCTCCTGAGGTTCGGACGCACCGCTGGTTCGCGCGAACGCCCCTCGGCATGCAGCATAACCGACGACCGGTGCCCTCCGCCTTCCAGCGCTCCTCACACGGCCTCGCTGCACCTCCAGATGATATGCTCAATTGAGAAGATCATGCCCATCGAACCCTCGCTGACAGCGCAGTCACGGGGGCTCAAGGACGGACGCGCAATGGAAGGTGTTGGCGGCTCGATCTGGGTCGTGCTGATCCTGATCGCCCTGCTCTTCGTGGTTTTCTGGGGCGCGATCTTCTTCTTTTTCGCGTTCGCCACATGGTTCATCGCGCGGTCGCGCGTCCCAGGCGACAACAAGCAGCCCCGAGACCCGAACGACTGGGATTCGTCCAGGTAATTCGGACGGGATCGGCAGGCGGTCCCCATTGTGACACCGGCCGTGCTCAGGGACTGAGCGGCTCGCTGGCTGCGTCCTCAGGGACCTGCGGCAG
Organism: Chloroflexota bacterium; assembly: GCA_009377635.1. Classification (GTDB taxonomy): domain Bacteria; phylum Chloroflexota; class UBA6077; order UBA6077; family SHYK01; genus WHTR01. Next base: position 33,460 of record WHTR01000015.1, on the reverse strand, counting down.
AATCGTCGGCGGGGCTCTTGGACGCCTGGAGCATCCGAGAGACCAGCGTATGCGACACGAGCACCTGCAGCGCTGCCGCGAAGGGCACCGAGATGATGATCCCCGCGATCCCTAAGAGGGAGCCTCCAATGAGGAGGGCGACCAGAACGACGAACGGGTGCAGTCCGACTGCGCGCTGCATGACCTTCGGGACGAGCAGGTTGTTCTCGATCTGCTGAATGACCAGGTAGAGGAGCGCGACAAGCCCGCCGTGGAGGGGGCTCTGTAGAACCGCCACCAGGACGGCTGGGAATGCGCCGATCCAGGGCCCGATGATGGGGAAGATCTCCGTGACGCCGGCCCAGACGGCAAGCGGCACCGGGAAGCGGACGCCGATGACCACCAGCCCGATGAACGACAACGTGCCTACGAACAGCATGAGCAGAAGCTGTCCTCGCAGCCATCCGCCAAGCGTCAGCGAGAGGCTGCTCCCGAGCGTCCGGATGGACACGCGCTGGTCCGATGGCAGTCGGCTCACGACGTCGCGATCCACGATCTCGGTCAGGCCGATCCAGAACGCCGCCAGAACAAATCCGCTGAGCACCGCGATGATGATACCGACGATCTGCACCGGGACCATCGCGATGGCGCCGATGAGCGGCGTGGCTTGCCCGGCCAGTTCACCGAGGGCGGCTTGAATCTGGTTGATCAAACCCAGATCCGTCAGCGCCTGATTCACTCCCGGCATCAGCTCCCGGAGCGCCTGGATGTACGTAGGCGCCTCCCGGGTGAGCGTGGTGAACTGCGCGGTGAGCGGCGGCAGGATCAGCACGAGCGAGCCCGCGACCACCGCGACGATTGCAAAATAGATGGCGAAGATCGCGATGAACCGGGGCACGCCGCGCCGTTCGAGCGCCAGCACCAGGGGACGAACAGTCTCACCGAGGACGACCGCGAGGAACACGGTCACGAGGATGTTGATCACCTCGATCGCGAGGAGCGCAAGCCCAGTCAGCGCCACCAGCGCGAACGCTCCCAACACAATGCTCGATGGCGCGACGCGGATCGGTTGTGACTGCTGTTGCACTACTCGGCCTCCCGCGGGCGGCTCGCGTGACGCGCGATGCTCGCGTCTGTCTGTGGCATGGTCGAAACGGCTGCGCATGCGAAACACCAGGCTTACCGCAGGTCGCCCTAGCCGCGCGGCTGAGACGATGCCATCGGCGGTACAATGAGGAGTCGCTGCGCCGCGGCACGTTGGCGGGGGAGGGCTTCCTGCGCCGATCAGCTCCTTTTCCCCTGATCGCCAGGCCGCTGGCTGCCATTATCGCACGCTCGCGCCTTCCTCCCGAAGCCCCGGTGGCGCCGAGGCAGGGTGTCATTCTGAGACCGCAGGCCGAAGAATCCGTGCCTGGTGGGGACGGATCCTTCGCGGAGTTCACCCTCGAGCGGAGCGAAGGGCTCAGGATGACAGGCCCCTTTTCGGCCGGACCTCTGGGGGTGAGCGATCTGGAGGGGTCCTCCGGTTGCTCGGGCGCACCCCAGCGCGGAGGGACACGACCGAGGGCGATGGCGCATTGATCGAACCAATATTGCTCGGGGCCCTTCGACTTGCCCACGCGGTCGCCGCGGCTACCTGGATAGGAGGTACGCTCGTATTCGCGCTGGCACCGCCCGCCGCACGCTCGGCCGACGCCGCTCCGGCCATCTGGCGCGCGTACCGCGATGCCTTGCGGCTGAGCATCGGCGTCTTCGTGGCAACGGGTGCGATCCTTGCTGTCCAGCGACTCTCGAGCGCACCCGTTCCGCCCACGTATGTCGCGGTGCTGGCCGTCAAGGTGGCGCTCGGTGTGCGCATGTTCATGCTCGGCCGGCGCCTGGGCGTCCCCCGGCCGCAGGGGGCGGGGAGCAGGGCATGGTGGGCCGGGCCCGAGGGACAGGTTCTGTTTCTCGGGGTGATCGTCTACGGTCTCGCGGTGGCACTGCGGTGGATCTACGAGGAGACGATTCGGGGGTGAGCTGGCAATGCCGATGACCGGAGCGGATCTGGGAGCTGGCGCGCTCGTCGCCGGCCTCGTCGCCGCCATCTGTGCTGCCACGGCCGGCGCGCTCGCGGCCCGCGAGCAGGACGAACGGCTCCTGGCCGCGGCCCGTAACGGGGCCTATGTCGTCGCGGGCATGCTGGCGATCGCATCGTTGGCGCTTCTGGCTGCGTTTGTCACGCACGATTACTCCCTCAAGTACGTGGTGGAGCACTCAAGTCGAGCGATGCCCCTCCAGTTCGTCGTCGCCGCCTTTTACAGTGGTCAGCAAGGCTCACTTCTCTACTGGGCGCTGGCTCTCGCGATCCTCTCCTTCATCGCCATTCGTGCGACATATGATCGTCTGCGGCGCATCATCGGCTACGCTATCGCCGTGCTGATGGCCATCGAGGCATTCTTTCTGCTGATCCTGACATTTGTGTCGAACCCCTTCGAGCGCCTGCCTGTACCGGTACCCGACGGCCAGGGGCTGAACCCGCTCCTCTACGACGGCGGGATGCTCATTCACCCGCCGATGCTGCTCCTCGGCTACGCGAGCGTCGCCGTCCCCTATGCCTTCGCCATGGCGGCCCTCCTCGCCGGGCGCACGGACGCGGACTGGATGCGGGCAACGCGGCGCTACGCCCTCGTCGCGTGGGCCTTCCTGGGGGCTGGGAACCTCCTCGGCGCGTGGTGGGCTTACCACGTACTGGGTTGGGGCGGTTACTGGGGATGGGACCCCGTGGAGAACTCGGCAATCATGCCTTGGCTTGCGCTGACTGCCTACATCCACTCCGTCTTGGTCCAGCAGCGGCGCGGCATGCTGAAGGTCTGGAACATGGCGCTCATCATCGCGACGTTCTGCCTCGCCATCCAGGGCACCTTCATCGTCCGCAGCGGGATCATCTCTTCCGTCCACTCCTTCGCTCAGTCGTCCATCGGACCCTTCTTCTTCGCCTTCCTGGCAGTCGTCGTCATCGCGTCGCTGACCGCGCTCATCAGCCGGTTGCCGGCGCTGCGAAGTGAGGACCGCTTCGGCGGAGTTGTGTCGCGAGAGTCTGGCTTCCTTCTCAATAATGTGTTGTTCGTCAGCGTCGCGTTCGCCACCTACTGGGGCACGATCTTCCCCGTCCTCTCGGAGGCGTTGAGCGGAGTGAAGGCGACGGTGGGCGCGCCCTTCTACCAGCAGGTGAACGGACCGCTCCTCCTCGCGCTCCTGATTCTGATGGGGCTCGGGCCCCTGCTGCCCTGGCGCCGGGCGACCGGGGAACAGCTGCGGCGCAGCTTCGTGGTCCCCCTCGCTGCCGCCGGAGGGTCTGCAACGGTCCTCGTGATCCTCGGGCTTCGAACGCCAGCGGCCGTCGTGGCTCTGGCCGCGGCCATGGTCGCGGCTTCGACGGTCGTGTGGGAGTACTGGCGCGGCGTTCGTGCCCGCGCGCGCTCGACCGGCGAGCCGGTGCCCCTGGCCCTTGGCCGCCTGGTTGCCCGCGGACGGTCACGCTACGGAGGATACCTGGTCCACCTGGGCGTGGCGTTCGTCGCCGTGGGGATCATCTCGTCGTCGTTCTACCAACAGGAGCGAGAGGCGACGCTACCGGTCGGCGGCGCAGTCACGGTCGGTCAATACACGCTCACCAACCTCGGCGTTACGGAGACGCTGGCTCCGGGAGCGCGAACGGTCACGGCTCAGCTCGCGCTTGCGGAGGACGGCCAGACGCTGCACACGATGGCGCCAGCGAAGGTGTTCTACGAGAACTTCGACAACCAGCCGGCCACCCACGTCGCAATCGACACGCGTCGTCTGGAGGACATCTACGTCGTGCTCGCTGGCTGGGCGGAGGACGGAACTATCAGCCTGCTGGTGGCCGTCAACCCCATGGTCTCCCTGATCTGGGTAGGAGGTATCGTCCTAGTCTTCGGCACCGTCGTAAGCTTGTGGCCGGAGCGCGTCGCGTCACCGGTACGGCTTCGCGTGCCCGAGCGCATCGCGGTGGCCAGTGAGGCGTAGGAGTACGCCCGTGGGGCAATTGTTCCGTTGTTCGCAGCACGCTGCGCAGTGTTATGTTGCCGATCGATCGGCCGGACCTTCAATGTTCAAATGTTCATGAGTGCGCGAGGACCGTGGGCACGAACTGGATGACGGTCAGAATGGTCTCCGACAGATCTCGCTGGGCGCTGGCAGGCATCCTCCTGCTGCTCGTTGCCATCGTCCTGGTTCCGCGCGCTGCCGCTCAGGGCGTCGACGAGGAGGCACGAACCATCGCGAAGCAGCTGCAGTGCCCGGTGTGCGAGGGCATCTCCGTCGCGGATTCGCCCTCCCCGCTCGCCACGCAGATGCGCGAGGTGATTCGGGAAAAGCTGGCGGCGGGAGAAGGGCGGGAGGAGATCCTTCGCTACTTCGCAGAGCGCTACGGCGAGACGGTGCTGGGCTCGCCGCCGATACGCGGGTTTACGGCGATAGCGTGGGTTATGCCGTACCTGGGGCTCCTGGCGGCCGTCGGCTTTGTGGTGTGGGCTGTCCGTCGCCGCTCAGGTGATCCGCTTCCGAAGGAATCGGTCGACCCGTCTCTCGACCGATACGTTGAGGAGGTCGACCGGGTCTTCAACCGCGTGCGTGACGAGCCTCTGCGGTGACGACGCTCCTTGCGCTGATCCTCACGGCGCTCGCCCTGGCCGCAATCGGCTACCCGTTGTTCGCGCGCCGCGGACAAACGCGGCTGCGCTCGTCCGGCGCCGCGCTCGCGGAGATGGAGGAGCGCTACCGGAGCGCCCTCGCCGACCTCCAGGACCTCGAGGCAGACCGCGAGATCGGGAATCTCTCGGAGACTGACCACGGGACGCTGAGAGAACAGTACCGGAGGCGTGCGGCCGAGGTGCTCCGAGAGATCGACGCGCTCCACGCGCGGGAGACGGCAGTGCGGGTCGAGTTCGAGCGGGAGGCCGCTCGCCGCCGACCGTCCGTGAGCACCGGCACCCTCGTTGCTGAACCCGCCAAGACGCAGGCCAGAGGTCGGTCGGCCAGGCTCCCGGTACCCGTGCTCGTCGGGACGGCAACAGCCGTCCTCGCCATTGCAGGCGTCGTCGCTCTCTACGCCCGCGCCGTGAGCGTGCAGGCTGCCCAGTCGCCGCTCGCGACACTTCCCATCGCCCACGCTCACGTCGTGACAAACGACGAGACGGGAGGGTTCTGGGTGGGACACCACGACGGACTGCTCCAGAGCAGCGACGGACGCACGTGGCGGCAAGCAGGCACTGCGGGGGACACCATGGGGGTCGTTGCCACGCCGGATGGAGCACATTGGCTGGCCCTCGGCCACGATGTTGCACTCGTCAGCACCGACTTGGGCGCAAGCTGGAGCCCATTGACCCACGACCTCCCCGGCACCGACATCCACGGCGCGGCTGCCGGTCGCGATTGGATCTACGCCTACGTGGTCGGGTTTGGCGTGTTCCGATCCGGCGACGGCGCGCAGTGGGTCCAGACGGGAGTGCCGATCGCTCAGGAGGTCGGCGCGCTCGCGGTGCTGTCCGATGGAGCAGGAGGCGACGCGCTGTTCCTTGCCGCGGGCGGAACGGTGCTGCGTTCTGCGGACGGCGGCCGCACGTGGGGCGCCGCAGCGGGAGCGGGGAACCTCGCGTTGGGGGGCACTGTGCGAGGCGTCGCCGCCAACCCGGATGGCGGAGCGCTGTTCGCCGCGACGACGGAAGGGTTGTACCGCAGCCTCTCGCAGGGCGCCGACTGGCTCAGGCTGCCGTTCCGCGGCTCGCCCGCCGCCGTCGGCGCTCGGGAAGCACGCGTTGCAGTCGTCGACCAAGAGGGGCGATTCTTCCTGAGCACGGACGGCGGAGCGACATGGGTTCCGAGCGGTTGACGCGAGGAGGTGTGCTGCGGCGAGCAGCGCTGAGCCTCGCCATGCTTCTGGTCAGCACGTCCGCCCCGGGCGCGCTTGCGGCGCAGGAACAAACCCTCTCCGTCCAGGGTGAAATCACCATCGGCACGGAGGGAGGGCCACGGCCGGAAGCACTTCTCGTCCAGGTGCTGGCGGTGACCGAAGCGGGAGTCCAGGGCGCGTGGGAGGCGCAGATGGACCAGGACGGCCGCTACCGGGTGGACGGGATCTCTCGAATGGACGGCGCGACGTACGTGGTCGCCGCGGACTATAGCGAGACGACGTACGTCGAGCCAGTTGAGCTCACCGGTGAGGAGTCGGTGGTGAGCAAGGGCCTGACCATCTACGAGAGCGTATCGACCGATCCGGGTCTCCGATTCGAGCAGAGCGCCGTGGTCATCTCCAGCGTTGATGCGACCCTCAAGACCGTGCGGGTGCTGGAGATCCACAGCATCGTGAATCCGACGGACCGGACGTTCGTCCCGCATGTGGAAATCGGTGGGCCGGCGGGCCTACTCCTCTTTCCACTGCCCGCTCACGCTTCTGACCTCACCGCCGAGTTCGGCCTGGAACCGTCGCAGATGCAGCAGATCGATCTGGGTTTCGCGTCCCTGAGCCCCGTCATTCCGGGGCGAACGGAGATGGCGTTCAGCTACCTGTTTCCGTACTCGGGTAGCGACTACCAAATCGATCGGAGTATTCGCTATCCGATAGACGCTCTCCGCGTCCTTGCGCCGACGCCGGGTCCAACGATCGCGAGCGACCAGCTCGAGGTCGCGGAGACAGCGACCATCGGTGAGCAGGAATACCAGACACTGCACGGTGGCCCATTTGCCCCCGGCGGCTCAGTTCGCCTCACAGTCAACGGACTGCCAACGCCCGGCGGACCGCTTTCGGATGTGCCCCCTGCCGCCCCGGTGGCTGTGGGAGCGGCAGCGGGGCTAGCGGCGATCTTCGTTGCCTGGCGACGCACACACCCCGCCGCGCGGGACCTCGAGGCCGACGATCTCCAGGAGGATCTCATCCAGCGCATCGCCGCCCTCGATGCCGAGCGGCAGGAGGGTCGCCTCACGGAGGCGGAGTACATGGCGGCGCGACAGAAGCTCGTGGAGGAGCTGCTCACTTCAGGTGGGCAGAGCGAGAGCCAATCGTAGCACGATGTCGCAATCCGCGATCGCTGCACGCCTGTCCTCATGCGACTCGACCGCCCCATTGCTGGGAGGTTGCGCGACGCCGACAAGTGCCCGCCAGTCACCCGACGGCGAACTAGAATAGAACATGCGTTCCATGGCTGTGGTACACTTCGGCCACGGCTGCCGCGGGGGCCGCCGCGAACGTGGAGGGTGGGCGGGCCTGCGAAGCACTAACCACGAGGCTCGAGGCTGGCAAACGCCTCACCCGTCGGGACGACGAGGGGAGATCTCTCACGCGCCAGGCTGCAGTCGCCCCCTCGCTTCCCGGGCTTCAGAGAGGCAAGTATTGCGTGCGGCTTCGGACACGGGAGAGTGTTTGGGATGGATGGGGATCGATGCCTCCCGGACGAACGCGCGCAGCAGGGAAGCGGTCCGGCAGTGATCCCGGTGTTGTGGAGGCTAGGGAGCATGGATGGAGCGCAGACTCGTCTCCATGAGGCGCTCAAGACCGAGGTTGTCAAGAAGCTCGATGGTGATGGGCTCGAGGTCGCCTTGGTGGAGCTGCAGCACGGGCGGGACGACACGAGCTACAGCCTCCACGTCTGCCCGAGCAGCTACACTGCGGACGGAGCTCAGACCACGGATCTCCTTGCGCTCGCGGGATTCCAGCGAGGCCGCTGCGGCTTCTTGACCGGCCGCGAGTGCTACGCGAAGGATGTCGACGAGACGCTCGACCCGGAGGTCTTCGCACCCGCCTTCGTCCGTGCGTATGGAGCGTTTCGGCAAGCCGAACACCACCTCGAAACATGCGGGATTCTCCTCGACCTCCCGGAAGGATGGGGCTTCTTTCGGGGGCGGCATTCGCGGCGCCGTCAGCGCGGGTCCCCAGGGCCGAGCGGTGATGGCCACACGTCGTCGAGGCGAGAGCGCGTGAAGGATGCGTCCGATGAGCGCTTCGCGTATGTATTCACGTGGATCGAGGGCGGCCGAGACAGGGGGTGGACCACGCATTACCGCCCCATGCCGCTCCCGCTCTCGCCCGAAGTCAGGGCTACGTTCGACTACCTGGGACTGCGCGAATTCGAACAGTGTCCCGAGTTCGATTTCGCGCAGTGCTTCTGGAGATTTGTCGCCTTCGAGAACGATGACGCGATCGTTGAGAGCAATGCTGGCTTCGCCCACCGTGGATTCGACAGCCATGCGACGCACTTCTCCGCCGCCATCGAGCGCCTCCTCGAGGTTCACCGCGAGCTCGTACCGTTCGGCATGTCGTTCCTTCATCCAATCGCGACGAGTCCCACTGGAACGTCCATGCCCGAGCCTTCCGGGCCTCGGCCAACGCTGCTGAGGGAGGGCTCAGTACCGTATGCGTATGATGTGGCGATCTCCTTTGCCGGAACTGAGCGAGCCTTGGCCGAGAAGCTAGCGGAGAGGGTGCGCGCGGCCGATTTCGAGGTGTACTACGACGACTTTTCGCCTGCACACATGTGGGGCAAAGATCTCATTGTGTACTTCGACGACATCTACCGTCGGAGGTCTCGGTACTGCGTCATCTTCATTTCGAAGGAGTACGTCGAGCGCGTGTGGACGAACCACGAGCGGCGAAGCGCCCAAGCCCGCGCGCTTCAGGAGCGAGGCCGCGAGTATATTCTTCCAGTACAGGTTGACACTACCGAGCTGCCCGGCATGCCCCCGACCGTCCATCGCCTGCAGCTGAAAGAGCATTCGATCGAGCGCATTGCGGACCTCCTCATTCAGAGGCTGAGGCAGCGAGGATGACCTCAACGACGTCCAAGCCAGAGGGAGGGTGCCTTCCCGTTTACCTAGTATTCATGTGCCTCGACGCGGCCGCTAACCCTGAGCTGCGACAGTATGACCGCGAGATTACCTGATTGGCCAGGAGCGACCTGGGAGAGTGACTGCCTGGCGCCGATTCTTCGGGCTTCGCCCTCAGCATGACATCGACGGCGGAATAGGACACCCGGGAGTGCCATGGAATTGACGAAACCGGTGCGGCTCTTTCGTTGCTCCGAAGGATGCATTGACTACGACACCTCGTGGCGCTGGCAGATCGCTACTGCCGCGAAGGTGCGCGACGGCGCGCCTGAGGCGGTCGCACTCCTGGAGCACGCGCCCGTCTTCACCTTCGGTCGTCGGGCCCGATACGACCACCTACTCGTCCAGCCCGCCGAGGTGCAGACACTCGGCGCGACGATCGTGGAGAGTGACCGCGGGGGCGACGTGACGTTCCATGGCCCGGGCCAGCTCGTGGCCTACCCGATTCTCGACCTGAGAACCCGCGGGCTGGGGCCCAGTGCATATGTCCGGCGGCTGGAGGAGGCGATCATACGGACGCTGCATGAGTTCGGGGTGCGAGGAGAGCGCTCTCCTGGACGGCCGGGTGTATGGGTTGACGGCGCGAAGATCGCCGCCATCGGCGTGCGCGTGCACGGCGGGATCTCCACACACGGCCTGGCGCTCAATGTTGAGACCGACCTCTCATGGTTCCGCGCGATCGTACCCTGCGGCATTAGCGACGCGGCAGTCACGTCCCTGGCACGTCTTATGGAGCATAGCCCGGGCGTGACGACCGTGGTGGACGACTTCTGCGAGGCCTTCGCCGCCGTCTTCGACTCGGAGCTCGTGCCGTGCTTCGATTCCCCTCGAAGTCTGCCACAGGTCTGTAGGCCCGCCCGGGAGTGGTTGGACGCGACCGATGCCTGAGTATGACGTCGCGATCATCGGCGCGGGGCCAGGGGGCTACGTGGCCGCGATCCGCGCCGCTCAGCTCGGGCTGAGCACAGCCGTGATCGAAAAGGACAACGTCGGCGGCCTCTGTCTCAACTGGGGTTGCATCCCGAGCAAGGCGCTCCTCTACTCGGCTGAGGTCGCGAACCTCTTCCGGCGGGGACCGGAGTTCGGCATCGGCTTCAAGGACCTCACGCTCGACATGGGTGTGGCAATCGACCGAAGCCGGGAGATCGTCGCGCGTTTCGTCTCTGGCGTCGAGTCTCTCCTCAAACAGAACAGGGTGACGCACATCCGCGGTGTCGGGCGGATCTCTGGGCCGAACACGATCGAAGTCCAGCCCTCGGCGGAGACGGTGCAGGCGAAGAACATCATCGTCGCAACCGGTGGGGCGACCCGTTCGCTGCCTCATGTGGCCATCGACGGCGACCGCGTGATCACGAGCCGGGAGGCGCTCGAGATGCGCACCCCTCCTGCCTCGATCATCATTGTGGGCGGAGGGGCCACCGGTGTGGAGTTCGCCTACTTCTACCGCGCCTATGGGGCTGAGGTCACGATCGTCGAGCTCCTCGAGCATCTCCTGCCGAACGAGGACGAGGACGTCAGCCGCCATCTCGAGCGGACCTTTGGCGCGGCGGGGATCAGGGCTCGCACGAGGACGCGGGTCGAGGAGATCAGCGTGCACGATAGCGGCGCGACGGTCGCTGTCGCCGGGAGGGACGGGCACGACGAGCTGGACGCCGAGCGCGTGCTCATCGGAGTCGGCTTCGCGCCGGCGAGCGCCAACCTCGGCCTCGAGGAGGCCGGTGTCGTGCTGGAGCACGGCTGGGTCAACGTGGACGACTTCTGCCGCACGAATGTGCCGAACATCTGGGCAATCGGTGACGTCACCGGACGCCTGCTCCTGGCCCACGTCGCGTCCCAGCAGGGCGTGACGGCCGTGGAGAAGATCGCCGGCCAGGACCCGGCACCCCTTGACTACAACCAGATGCCGCGCGCCGTGTACTGCCAGCCGCAGGTCGCCAGCCTCGGCCTGACGGAAGCGCAGGCCCGGGAGCGCGGCCACGCAGTTGTCTCCGGGCGTTTTCCTTTCCGCGCCAACGGGAAGGCGATGGCGCTCGGAGAGACGGACGGCTTCGTGAAGATCGTTGCCGACCGGAGCACCGGCGAGATCCTCGGCCACCACATGATTGGATACAACGTGACAGAGCTCGTGGGCGAGGCGAGCCTCGGCAACACCCTGGAGACGACGCATGTCGAGCTGGGCCATGCCGTACACGCTCACCCGACCCTGTCGGAGGCACTCAAAGAGGCAGCGCTGGCTGTCCGAGGCGAAGCGATCCACTTCTACCGAAATCAAGCGAGACCGAGCTCATGACGATCATTCTGAGCTTCCCATGCTCCGACAACGTACTGATGCGCCACATTCGGGGCGCTACCACCGGGGCGTGGACATGGTCATGCTGATCCGAAGGCGAAACATCTGACGAGAGACCCTTCGCTTCGCTCAGGGCGACAATGTCCAGGGCAGGCGGGCTCAAGATGACAACAAACCGCCACACTGAGGTCGACATGGCCATCTCTGACCGGTCAGTGGCAGCGGTCCCGAAAGAGGAGTTGTCGGCGCTGCTCCACAAGATGATGCTGATCCGCCGCTTTGAACAGAAAGCGGCGGAGATGTACGCACGCGGCCGCATCAAGGGGTTTCTCCACCTCTACACCGGACAGGAGGCGACCGGCGTCGGGATCATCTCGCGGCTGCGCGACGACGATTACCTCTATAGTCACTACCGGGAGCACGGCCACGCCCTGGCGCGCGGCCTCGAGCCGAGAGCTGTCATGGCCGAGCTGTTCGGCAAATCCACAGGCGCCAGCCGCGGTTTCGGCGGCTCGATGCACATCTTCGACAAGTCGAGGCGTTTCATGGGCGGCTACGCCATCGTCTCGAGCCACCTGCCGCTTGCGTGCGGGACCGCTCTCGCCTGCAAGCAACTCGGCACGGATAGCGTCACCGCCGCGATCTTCGGTGACGGCGCTGTCAACGAGGGTTCCTTTCACGAGTCGTTGAACCTGGCAGCCATCTGGCACCTACCCGTTCTCTTCGTCTGCGAGAACAACTTCTACGGCATGGGGACGCGGGTGAACCGCGTGACCGCGACGCCGGAGATCTACAAGCGGGCGGAGGTCTACGGCATCCGCTCGGAGCGGGTGGACGGCATGGACGTCATCGCGGTGCGGGAGCGCGCGGACCACGCGTTGCAGGCCGTTCGTCGCGGCGAGGGACCCGCGTTCATCGAAACGATCACCTATCGGTACCGTGGCCACTCGATGGCGGACCCGGAGTTCTACCGCGAGAAATCGGAGGTCGAACACTGGCGCGGCCTCGACCCGATCGACCGATTCACGGACGCTCTGCTCCGCGCGAACGTCTCCCAGGGAGAGATCGACGAGATTCAGAACCGCGTCGAGTCCGAGATCGACGATGCCGCGCGGTTCGCGGAGGAGAGCCCCTTTCCCCCCGTCGAATCATTGACGGACCACGTCTACGCTCCGTCGCCCCTCGACGTTCGGCCGCCGGGAGGCGGCCGCTGATGGCGGAGATGGCGATCCGCGACGCGCTGCGAGACGCGATCCGCGAGCGGATGCTCGTGGACGAGCGCGTCATCGTCATGGGAGAGGACATCGGTGCGTACGGTGGCTCCTACGGCGTGACGCGGGGTTTGCTCGAGGAGTTCGGACCGGAGCGGATCAGAGACACACCGATCAGCGAGCTGGGCTTCGTGGGCACCGGCATCGGCGCAGCGGTCGGCGGCCTTCGGCCCGTCGTCGAGATCATGACGATCAACTTCAGCTTCCTGGCAATGGACCAGATCGTCAATAACGCGTCGAAGATCCACTACATGTTCGGGGGACAGGTCTCGGTTCCCCTGATCATCCGAATGGCGAGCGGCGCCGGCCTGTCGACGGGCGCACAGCACTCGCACAGCGTGGAGGGCTGGTTCGCCCACATCCCAGGGCTCAAGGTCGTATGTCCCTCGAATGCCGCCGACGCGAAGGGCCTGCTGCGCACGGCGTTCGAGGACGGCAATCCCATCATCTTCATCGAAAACACGGCTCTCTACAGTCTGCGTGGCGAGGTGCCAGATGGCGATTATCATGTTCCGTTCGGCCAGGCGCGCGTCGCCCGCGAGGGCACCGATGTCACGCTCATCGGCTACTCGGGCAGCGTATATCAGGCACTCGGCTGCGCCGACCAGCTCGCGGAGGAGGACATCCAGGCCGAGGTCATCGACCTGCGCACGCTGCGGCCCCTGGATACGGACGCAGTCGTCAAGTCCGTGAAGAAGACGAACCACGCCGTCGTCATCGAGCACGCCTGGCGTTTCGGGGGCTTCGGAGCCGAGGTCGCGGCGCAGATACAGGAGCACACCTTCGACGACCTGGACGCGCCGGTGGCCCGCGTCGCCGGTGTGGAGGTGCCGATGCCCTATTCCTTTGAGCTCGAGAAGGCCGCGCTCCCCAGTGAGTCCCAGGTCGTCGAAGCCGTGCGAGCGATGTTCTGAGGCAGCGTCAATGATCAGCGAAGTCATCATGCCCCAGATGGGGGCCGACATGAAAGAAGGGACGATCCTCCGCTGGCTCAAGGCGGAGGGCGACCAGGTCACGCGCGGCGAGGCCGTCGCCGAGATCGAGACGGACAAGGCGAACGTCGAGATCGAGGCGTTCGAGAGCGGCGTGCTCCGCAGCATCGTCGCCCACGAAGGGCAGTCCGTGCCGGTCGGCAACGTCATCGCCGTCGTCGCCAGCCCGGACGAGGACATCTCCAGATACGAGGCGCCTGCGGCGGCGCCGCCTGCCGCCCGAGGCGAAGGAACGGTCGAGCAGGCCGTGCCCGCCCCGACGCCCTCAGCCCCACAGACCCCCGAACCGCCCCGTCCCGCCCGCCAAGACGAGCGGCTCCGCGCGTCGCCGGTCGCGAGGCGCCTGGCGGAGGAGGCCGGGATCGACCTCGCCAGCGTGCATGGCACGGGGCCGGATGGACGCATTGTGAAGCGCGACATCGAGGCCGCCCGAGGCGCCGAGCTGTCGGCACGAGGTGAAGGCCGGGCGCCTACCGAGGAGGATACCGTCCAGAACGTGCCGCTGACGCGCATGCGGGAGACCATCGCGCGCCGGATGCAGCAATCGAAGCAGACAGCACCGCACTACTATCTCAGTGACCAGGTGGACATGACAGAAGCGTTGCGGATGCGCGTCCAGGTCAACGAGGCGCTCGGAGATGCCGGCCGGGTGAGCGTGAACGACGTGATCCTGCTTGCGACGGCGCGAACGCTTCTCAGGCACCCGCGGTTCAACGCGCATTGGCGGGAGGATTCCCTCGAGCTCCACAGCCAGATCAACCTGGGTCTCGCCGTGGCGCTCGACGAGGGCCTCGTTGTTCCGGCGATCGTCGACTGCGGCCGGAAGGGACTCGCGCAGATCGCTGGCGAAGCGCGCGACGTCGCTGAGCGGGCCCGGCACGGCAGCCTCTCGGCGGAGGAGTTCGCGGCCTCGACGTTCACGATCTCGAATCTCGGCGCCTTCGGTATCGAAACCCTGGTCCCGATCATCAATCCGCCGCAGGTCGGCATCCTGGGAATCGGCGCCGTGCGCGAGAAGCCGGTCGTGCGCGGAGGCGAGGTGGTCGCACGCCACATGATGTCGGTCGTACTCGCTGGGGACCACCGGGCTACCGACGGCGCGGAGGGGGCACGATTTCTCGCGACCCTGCGTCAGCTCCTTGAGACGCCGAGCCTCTTGCTCGCGTAGCCCGAATCATCCCGCGCACGGCGCGCGTCCGCCCATAGTCCGTCGCGAACGGCCGGCCGAACGACATCACCGCCGCGACGAGTGATGCAGGCGATGGCGACGACGCGCCATGGAAGGAAATTGACCGTGAATCGATTGGTACGCGCAGCCATTCCCGTGGCAGCCGCCATAGGCGTGGCATCCCTGATCGCACGACTGCGCCGTGCGCCGACGCGTTCGCCGCTGGGCGACCTCAGACGGCCTGGGTCACGTCCGCGCGTGGTCGTGCTCGGCGCGGGCTTCGGCGGTCTCTCCGCTGCCCTCGGCATCGCTCGAGGGTCCGGCGACGCCGATGTCGTCCTGGTCGATCAGCACAACTATCACCTCTTCACTCCGCTTCTCTACCAGGTAGCCGTCGGCCTCGTCGACTCCAACAGCATCACCTACCCACTGCGTGCCGTCGCCTATCGAAACGGAATCCGATTCGTGCTTGGCGAAGCGCAGGGCTTCGACGTGGACGGCAAGCGGCTGCTCACGAGCGCGGGGGCGATCGCCTATGACTACCTGGTCGTCGCCATGGGAAGCGTCACGAACTTCTACGGACTGTCGGAGGTGGCCGAGCGGGCACTTCCGCTGAAGACCGTCGGCGACGCCGATGCTATCCGGAACGTCGTCCTCGGCGCTCTGGAGCTCGGCGATGTGGAGCGCGACGCCGATCGACGCTGCCGCCTCCTCACGTTCCCGATCGTCGGTGGAGGACCCACCGGACTCGAGCTCGCCGGCGCCCTGAGCGCGCTCGTGGGAGACGTGGCCGGCCGGGAGTACCCCGGCATCCGGCCAGAAGAGATCAGCATCCAGGTGCTGGAGGCCGGAGGCCGCGTGCTCGACGCGATGGAGCCAGCCACCCAGGAGATCGCCATGCGGCGCCTGCGAGAGCGAGGCGTCGAGATACGCTTGAACTCGCCCCTGAGCGGTGTCTCTGGCAACGACTACCTCGTGGGCGGGGGACAGCGCCTCGAGGCAGAAGCGCTCATCTGGGCCGCCGGCGTGCGTGGGAGCCCGCTTCTCGAGCGGCTGCCCGGCCAACGCACGCGCGACAACCGCGTGCTTGTGGACGCGACGCTGCGGATTCCGGACCACCAGGAGATCTTCGTGATCGGCGACAGCGCCGCGTGTATCCCCGAGCCGGGGGCACGCCCGCTCCCCGGAACGGCGCCCGTGGCGATCCAGCAAGGAACATCCGTTGCGCGGAACGTGCGCCATCTCCTGCGCGGCGAACCGGCCAGCGCGTTCCGGTACCGTCACCCGGGCAACCTCGTCGCCCTGGGGCGCCACGCGGCGGTGGCGGAAGTGCTTGGATTGGTCGTCGACGGTCTGCCGGCTTGGCTCCTGTGGCGCGCCGTGCATCTCGGATGGCTCACCGGGCTGCGCAATCGGCTGCAGGTCCTGCTGGATTGGTCTCTGCTCTATGTCGCTCCCCGGCAGACCGAATGGCTCCGGTCGGCGACGCGCCTGCCCCCCCGCATTCCCGGCCGTCGCTTCACGAGCGTCGCGTCGGAGAGGAACAGCGAAGCAAACGACTCGCCGCTATCCAAGTGAAGCGGGGGAGCGTGAGGGATCGACCGGCACGGCGACGATGCTCGGCAGGTCTAGCTCCATCGCGTGAAGGATGGTGGGGAGAAGCTCCGCCGTATCGCTGACATTGAATCCGGCCAGCCCAAAGCTCGCCGCGAACTGGGCGAAGTCCGGATTCTCAAAGGCGACTCCGAAGCTCCGGCCGAAGCGGCGCCTCTGGTTCAGTTCGATGACGCCGTACCGGTCGTCGACGAGGACGACCACGACGAAGGCACACTTCAGCCGCTTCGCCGTCTCCAGCTCCTGAGCATTCATCAGAAAGCCCCCGTCGCCCGTGACCGCCACCACTCTGCGATCCGGATGCACCAGCTTGGCAGCGACGGCGCCCGGCACCGCGATCCCCATCGACGCTAGTCCGTTGGCAATGACGACCGTATTCGGTCGTGCCGCGGGGAAGCGGGTCGCAAGCCACAGCTTGTGCACGCCAACATCACTGATGAGGATATCCTCGTCCCGCAGAGCCCGGCGCAGGTCGCAGACGACCCGCTGCGGTCGAACGGGGAACGAGTGATCGAGGAGCGGCACTTCATCGTAGGCATACGACGCGAAACCCGTCCATTCCCAGACCGGCGCGGCCTCGCCAAAGGCGACAGTAAGGGCCTTCAAACTTTCGCCGATCTCGCCCACCACCTCGGTCACCGGGAGGTAGCTCTGGTCGACCTCGGCTGCCGTGCTGTCGACATGGAGGATCGACTTCTCGTGACGGGGGTTCCACACCTCTGGTGACCATTCGACGAGGTCGTAGCCAACGGCAACCACCAGGTCGGCCTCGCCGAGGATACCGAGAGACGCCTCCCTGGAGTACAGGCCCACCGCAGGGAGTGCCAGCGGATTTCGGTAGTCCAGCGCCCCCTTGCCCATAAAGGTCGTGATCACCGGCAGATTGAGCCGCTCAGCGAACTCGGTCAGCTCCTCGGACGCCTGGCGCCGGATGACACCGCTGCCGGAGAGGATGACCGGCCGACTCGCAGCTCGCAGCAGCTCCGCAGCTCGGGCGATGCTCTCCGGTCGCGCCACCGGGTAGGTCGTACGCCGCACGGCCATCGGCTGCGCATCGATGTCGCACGACGCGACGTCTTCCGGCAGCTCGATGTGCGTGGCCCCCGGCTTTTCCAGACGGGCCAAGCGAAACGCCTTGCGCACGACCTCCGGCAGTGTTGACGGCAGCCCGATACGCGCGTTCCATTTCGTCACCGGCTTGAAGAGGGCAAGGACGTCTAGATACTGGTGCGAGTCCTTGAACGCGCGGTCCTGCGCCGCCTGGCCAGTGATCGCGACGAGCGGGGCCCGGTCGAGCTGCGCGTCAGCGACCCCGGTGATCAGGTTCGTCGCGCCCGGGCCGAGTGTCGCCAGGCAGACGCCCGGATACGTGCTCAGCCGACCGTACACGTTCGCCATGAACGCCGCACCTTGCTCGTGCCGGCAGGTCACGAACGTGATCTGCTCGCTGCGCGAGAGCGAGTCCATGACGTCGAGATTCTCCTCGCCGGGTAGACCGAAGACGTAGCGAACGCCCTCGTTCTCGAGGCACCGGACGAGCAGGTCGCTGGCCTTCACGTCATCCCCTCACACCCCGCGCGGCTGCGTGCCCCACGACAGGTTGATCGAGCCGGAGTGTATCGATTGCACGTGCATCTAGCTATCCTGCTCGTCGCCCGGTGCGGGCTGGGTGATCGGCGACCCCTGGTCGACCACTCCGCTCATCGCCTTGCCGGCGCTCAGCGGCTTACCTCCAGCCTTCAGGTAGGCAAGAAGTCCACCGGCCAAGAGCACCTCACGCTCCCGAACGGAGAGGTTGACACGCGCACGGAACGACCGGCTGCCCGCCTGCATATCCACGGTGCCACTGCCGCTCGCCAGCTCCTGCCGGACGCGCGGCATGCGCCAGGCTTGGCCCTGCTGCGCCGCCTCGTAGTCGGTCCCTTCGAGCGTCAGCGGCACGATGCCCTGCGCGATGAGGTTGCCGCGATGGATCCTTGCGAAGCTCCGGGCGAATACGGCACGGACGCCCAGTGCCTTGGGCGCCAGCGCGGCGTGCTCACGGCTGGACCCCTGGCCATAGTTCCAGCCGGCCACGATGAACCCCCCGCCGGCGTCCCGTGCCCGCGTCGCGAACGTGGGGTCCAACCGGCGAAACGTGAAGCTGCTCATCGCGTCAACGTTCGACCGCAGCGCCATGACGACAGCGCCGTCCGGCGCGAGATCACCCGTTGATACGTCGTCGCCCGTGACGATGAGCACGTCGCCCTGAAGCGCGTCCGGCAGCGGTGCCTGCGGCGGCGGTGGCTTGATGTTCGGCCCGCGCGAGATGACGACGGCGCGTCGATCCTCCTTCGGCGGGGGCCAGAGGATCTGGCTGTCGTCGATCTCCGGATTGGCCATCGACGGGGGAAGCGACGGCTCTGGCCCTAACTCGCGCGGGTCCGTGATGACGCCGCGGAGGGCCGTGGCAGCAGCCGTCGTCGGACTGCAGAGAAACACGTTGTCGTCCTGCGTCCCGCTGCGCCCGGGGAAGTTGCGGTTGAAGGTGCGCAGCGACACGGTGCCCGACGCGGGCGCCTGTCCCATACCCACGCAGGGCCCGCATGCCGCCTCCAGCATCCTCGCTCCGGCGCCGATGAGGTCCGTGAAAACGCCACTCCGGGCGATGATGTCGAGGATCTGTCGTGAGCCCGGCGTGACGGTCATCACGAGGTTGGGCGCGATGGTCTTCCCTTTCAGGACCGCCGCGACGATCGCCAGGTCGTCGTACCCCGAGTTGACGGAGCTGCCGACGCATACCTGTGCCGCCCGCAGTCCGACGACCTCGCGTACGGGCACGACGTGGTCGGGGCTATGGGGACGGGCGATGAGGGGCTCCAGCGACGAAAGGTCGATGACCTCGTCCTCGTCGTAGGAAGCACCCTCGTCGGGGGTGAGCGGCTGCCAATCGCCTTGCCGTTTCTGAAGCACCATCCACTCCCGCGTCCGCTCATCCGACGGGAAAACACCGGTTGTCGCCCCGAGCTCAGCGATCATGTTGCAGATCGTCATGCGCTGGCCGACGTTCAGCTCCGGCACGCCATCTCCGTGGAACTCGAAGATGCGGCCGACTCCTCCACGCACGCTCCGTCTGCGGAGAAGCTCCAGGATGATGTCCTTGGCCTGCACCCACTCCGGCAGACAGCCTCGGAGCTCGACGCCCACAACCCGTGGCGCTTCCAGGATGAGCGGCTGGCCGGACATGCAGGCGGCTACGTCGAGTCCTCCCGCGCCGACCGCGATCGCCCCGACGGCGCCGGACGTCGTCGTATGGCTGTCAGCGCCGACGATCACGTCGCCGGGCCGGGCAAAGCGTTCGACATGCAGATAGTGGCAGATGCCGTTCCCCGGGCGCGAGTAGACGATGCCGTAGCGCGCGGAGAAGTCCTGGAGAAATCGGTGGTCGTCGGGGTTTCTGAAGTCCAGTTGGATCAGGTTGTGGTCGACGTACTGAACGGCCAGCGGGACGCTGACCTCATCTACGCCCAGCTCCTCGAGCTGGAGGCAGGCCATCGTCCCTGTCGCGTCCTGGAGGAGGGCCTCGTCGACCCGCAGCCCCACCTCCTCCCCCGGCCGGAAGTCGTCTGCCGGCAGGTGGCGCCTGAGTATCTTGGTGGTCTGGTTCTCCGCCATCGCCGCTGCCCTCCGAGGCGTCGAGGGCTCCGCATCATCGCCCACACCTCGCCGCCGGGTCTCCGATGTACGCACTCGCCTCGAGGCGCACACTGGGGCCCGTCTGGCTCGGTGCTGACCATAGAACGTGCGCGCTGAGGGACATATTCGAATGATTCTCCGGGGTCGCGGTTGCCGGACGCGTCGCGGAGGATGAACCGCGCGTTAACACGCGGGGTTCGTGGAACGGAGCTCGTCAAGACTCGTCAGGGGCCTGGACGAGAACCAGGAGGATTGTGACTTCGAACGGGACGCAATGTTCGACGATGGGCGTTGAAGCCGCCTACGCCGAGCCAGCAGGCACCCCACGGGCGTGCCCTGAGTTCTCGCGCCGGTGCCTGACATCACGCCGTTTTGTTCGTGCAGCCATTCATGGAGCGCAACAACTTCCGGGTACCCGCACACCACACCGAGGTCCGGCGGTCACCCCGCGTGGCGGTACCATAGAAGTCGACCCTCCGCACCAGGCCGCAGCCTGGGTTTGGAAGCCAGATGTCAAGCGCCAGCACTCCCACGTCAGCTGCCACCCGTGTCACCGAACCCGCGGATTCGGCGCCCCTCTGGACGCGTGGCTTCGTCCTGCTGTGCGCCGTCACCGTCCTCTGCTATTCGAGCAACCTCCTCGTCACCGTGGTCCTGCCGCTGTTCGTGCAGCAGCTTGGCGGCTCACCTGTCATCGCCGGCCTGGTGTTTACGTCCTTCAGCGTCACCAGCTTCGTGTTGCGTCCGCTGCTCGGCCACCTCAACGACCGATGGAGCGTGAAGGGCACATTGCTCGCCGGCGGCACGATCCTCGGCGTTTTCGGCTCGCTGTTCATCGTGCCGTCACTCTGGCTCGCCTTCATCGCGAACGCGGTGCGCGGCATTGGCTGGGGCGCCTTCAGCACGTCGGCGTCGACGGGCGTTGCGCTCATCGCACCGCCGGCGCGGCGAGGCGAGGCTTCCGGCTACTTCGGCGTGGTGACGACGACCGCGGCCGCGTTCGCACCGGCGCTCGCGCTCACGCTCTTGAGCACGACGGGCCAATTCTCGCCAGTCTTCGCGCTGGCCGGCGCGGCAGGGCTCGGCGCGGCCGGGGCCATCGCGCTGATGCCCCGCATCGGCAGCGGCGCCTCCACATTCCGGCGTGCCCTCGTCCTTCCCCGAGCGGAGTGGCGCCTGGAGGCGCTGCTCGACCGGCGCGTCCTGCTGGCGTCGATGCTCGTGGTGTGCGCCACCCTGTCGTCACCGGTCACGACCGCATTCGTGCCCGTCCATGCGCAGGCCGTCGGCGTCCAAAACATCGGCCTCTACTACGTCGCCGCCGGGTTGACGAACATTGCCGCCCGCCTGATTCTCGGGCGCATGCTCGACCGCCGAAGTCGTGGCTTCTGGATCGCGATCGGCTTCAGCGTCTCAGTCGCGGCGTACGCGGTGTTCACTCAGTCCGG
Organism: Chloroflexota bacterium; assembly: GCA_009377635.1. Taxonomy (GTDB): domain Bacteria; phylum Chloroflexota; class UBA6077; order UBA6077; family SHYK01; genus WHTR01. Next base: position 12,143 of record WHTR01000015.1, on the reverse strand, counting down.
AACGATCGAGATGTTCATCGGAGCCGCCGTGCTCAACGCCATCGGACTGTCGCTGACGCAACCATCTCTCATGGCATTGGCGATGGACCGCGCCGAACACGCACGCATGGGTCGCGCCATGGCGACGTTCTCCATGTTCTATCGGGTCGGGGAGGGAGTCGGCGCGCCCATAGCCGGGATCTTGATTGTCGCTTTCGGCTACGGGGGGATGTACGTCGGAGCCATGGCGTCCACTCTGGTAGGGCTCGTCCTCATTGCGTTGAACTGGGGAACGGTGGGCAAGCCGCTCGCTCGGGCCCCTTCTCCCTGAATCCCGGCGCGCGGCGAGCACGGCAGGAAGGACTGCACGACGGTGGCTGCCCGTGCTGGTTGACAGCGAGGGACGGTCGTACCGGTCGGCTGGAAGCAGCGGGACTGGCGAAGGGACGACGAATGCTGTGGTGTCACGGTTCGATGCGACCGAGCTGCCACCGGATGTGCAGAGCATGACGTTCGACCTCAGCTTTCCGTACGTGGAGGCTGACGGACCTGAGGATCTTGTGATCCCCGGCCCGTGGCACTTCCGGTTGACCTTGCCCGTCCTGTCTAGCCACGTCATCGACTCGCCAGGTGCGGTGACCGTGAGGGGCGTCAGGGTCGACTGCGTCGCAGAAAGCGAGGAGTGCGCGCGCCTGCGGAACGAGATAGACGGCACCGACGTACCCATCACCCTCCTGCGCGTGCTCTCTTCGCCGAGCGAGCTGCGCATGGACCTCGTGTGGAACCCGAAGGACATCTCAAGCCCCGAAGGTGCCCGTCCCGGATCGACCGCCGTCATGCAGCTCGAGGGCGCCGGCTGCGCTGTCGACCTGTGGCCACCACCTCGCCCCCCTGGCGCCCCCCCGCCCAGTCAGGCGCTTGGGTATACGGATGGGACGCAGGAGCGTCGGCTATCCTACCCACCGGGGGAGCCGGGCTCGGAGTGCACGTTCACAGTCAGCGAGCTGGTCGCCGTTCCACAGGAACTACAGCGAGGAGACACATGCTGTAAGCTGGAACTACCGGATCCCCGGCCCGTGGGTGTTCCACTACCGGCTGCCGTAAGGATGAGTTATCCTTCACGCAGCGATGGAACCGCACGGCGGATTGGATGAGCGGGATCACGGCGGGGCCATCCCGGCGGCGGACCGGGAGGTCCCTGCGACGCGCATCGATCAGCCAGTCATCCCGGGGCAGGTCGCCCTCGAGATGCTTCGCAACCTCACAGGCTGCGACCCGATGAGCGCGTGGCGGAGGGATGATTGGTTCCGCCTGCGTCGTGCATGCACGCCGCACACAGGCGTGCATGAAGCGCGGACTGACCGAAGGAGAGCGGTGCCGCGGCTAACGGAAGGGGCGTAACAGCCATCCATCACCAGCATAGACACCAATGGAGCCACCGTGAAGAGATTCGTCGTCGGGTCCTCCCTCGTGATGGGCAATCTCGCAGCGATCCTCCTCGCAGGATCATGCGACCAACAGACCGGCCTACCGGCCAACAGCGGTTCTGACCCAATCGCAACGGGCGCACCGAACGTGGACACACCCCAACCGGCTCCCGAGCCCACGGAGACACCAGAGCCCACGCCGACACCAGAACCGGTTACCGTCAGCGGGCATGGGCAGACGGCGACGAACCTCGTTGAGCCACCGGCCGCACTCTCCACCGCGCGCATCACTCACACCGGCCTCCGGAACTTCATCGTCAGGACATTCCGGGGAGACCAGCAAGTTGTGCTCGTCAACACGATTGGGCACTATGCGGGCGAGCGACCGATCGCTGGAGACGAGGAGCTCGTCTTCGATGTTCAGGCCGATGGGCCCTGGACCATCGAGATCAACCCCATCGCAAGCGGCGGTTCGCCCACATTCGATGGCAAGGGCGATGCCGTCTCCTCGTACTTCACGCCCACCGGCACCGGCCCCTGGGAGATCTCGCACACGGGAAACCAAAACTTTGCCGTGTATCTCCACTGCGCCGGCGGCTCGACGCTCATCCAAAATGAGATAGGCCCCGTCGATGGGAGCCGGGTCGTGCAATTTGGGGAAGCTCCCTGCTTCTGGGAAGTCCTGGCCGACGGCGAGTGGCAGCTCGAGCCCCGAGAGCAGTCATCGTAAACATTCGGCCCGTGCAGCCTGCGTTCAGTCGCCGGAGACGTCCCCGCCCTGATCTGCAGCACCAGTTCGCACATCACGTGCCGCTGTTGCCTATCGACAGGATCGACGGACGCCATGAGGTCGACCCGCGCGCGCTCCAGCCCCGCCGCTAACACCCAGGAACGCCAGAGCCAGGACCATGGTATTCGGCGCGGGGTTTCGAGATTCACCAGGACCCAATTCCGCCTGATACGGACGAGCACGAGAGCGAAGTTATCGTCGGCAGCCTTCGGGCTGGCTTTTGCTGCAAACCGCCGGCGGGCCTAGAAGCGCGGCCGCTGTGGATGAGAACGCATGTTCCATACCGGACCGGGGGTGATTTGCGGTAGAACTGCGGTGACGAGAATCGCCCTGGGGAGAGGTGGCATGCTCCTGATAGACGGCACGCTCCTGCCAGCCATGCCCGAGCCGATTGAGCCCGCCGCTGCGCGACCGACCCGGCCGAGTGAAGCGCGCCTGGTGCGGCCGGTGCGCACCCAGATCGAGTGGGCCCCGCGCGAGTTGGACGCGGCGTTGCCCCCGGACCACCAGGCCCGAGCGATCTGGGCGTTGCTGGAGCAATTGGACCTGTCCGCCTTCTATGCCGACATCCGGGCCGTGGCCGACCGGCCGGGCCGACCGGCCAGCGACCCCAAAGTGCTGCTGGCCTTGTGGCTGTTCGCGACCAAGGAGGGGATCGGCATCGCCCGCCACCTGGCGCGACTGTGCGAGGACCATGATGCGTATCGGTGGATTCTGGGCGGGGTGCCGATCGACTACCATCTGTTGGCAGAGTTTCGGGTGGTCCACGAGCAAGCGTTGGACGATCTCTTCACCACGATCCTGGCGGCCATGATGAATGCGGGCCTGGTGACCCTGGACCGCGTGGCCCAGGATGGCATGAAGGTGCGGGCCAGCGCGGGCGCCGCCTCGTTCCGTGGCGCCTCCAGCCTGGAGGCGTGCCTGACGGAGGCCAAGGAGCAGGTGGAGCGGCTCAAGGCCCAGCGGGAGCATTCGGAGCCCGGGGTGAGTGCGCGCGAACAGGCGGCGCGGGAGCGGCACGCGCGGGAGCGCCAGGCGCGGGTGGAAGGCGCCATCGCCCAGCTGCCGGCGGCGAAAGCCGCCAAAGAGCGCCAGGAGCGGACGCTGGCCAAGCCGAAGCGGGCGAAGGTCACTGAGCCGCGCGTCTCCACCACCGATCCCACCGCGCGCGTGATGCATATGCCCGACGGGGGCTTCCGGCCAGCCTTCAACGCCCAGTTCGCCACCGATGTCGAGAGCCAGGTGATCGTGGGGGTGGGGGTGACCACCCGCGGGAGCGATTAGGGCGAGGCGCTGCCCATGGAGACCCAGGTGCATGAGCGAACGGACCAGCATCCCGGCGCCTATCTGATGGACGGCGGGTTCGTGAAACGCGACGACATCACCGCGCTGGAACAACGCCAGGTCACCGTGTACACCCCGTTGCGCCAGCCCCGCACGACCACGAGTGGCCGGACCGCCACGGACCCCCGACCGGCTGATTCGCCCGAGGCGGTCGCCTGGCGAGAGCGCATGGGGACCGACGAGGCGAAGGAGGTCTACAAGCACCGCGCCGCGACCGCCGAGTGTGTGAACGCGCTCGCCCGACTCCGGGGCCTGCTGCAATTCCGGGTCCGCGGACCGGCCAAAGCTCTCTGCGTCGTGCTGCTGATGGCCATCACCCATAACGTGCTGCGTTGGATCGGGCTGAGCGCGTAGGAACCCCCCGCCCGGGTGGTCAGCAAGGACCCACGGAACCAGAAATGACCCACGGGGGGCTCCCCAAAGACCAGCCAGGCCGGCGGAAAGGCTCCGGCGTCGGGCCACGGCAGCCCGACTGATCCATGGGAGGATGCGATATTCGAAGACCATCAAGCCGTCAGTCCTTCAAAACCTCGATTGACGCCAAACATTCACAAACTCTCAGGATGACATGACCGTTTTCGGCCGTACCCCTAGTGCTTTGTCAACCGGGCTTTGATGGTTGTCATCCTGAGCGCCAGCGAAGGATCCGTGCCTCGTCCCTGGTGCGGATTCTTCGGGCTGAAGCCCTCAGAATGACATTGACGGAGTACTAGGGCTACCGGAGCCAGGTCCGCACCATTCGGCCGGTGACATTCTGCGCCAGGCAGGCTCATCACCAGCTCAGCGCCCTAGCTTATGGACGGCAAGAGAGTAGCATGATGGTGGAGGCCAAATGCCCGGGATGGTTTCTCCGATGTCTTTGGCACTTGGCGTCATCGCACTACTACCGTGGATACTTGTTCTGATCTTCCTTTTCCAGACAACGCGCATCGTCGGGGAGATTCGCGACGAACTTCGCGAAATGCGTGCAGAGGCGCGCCGTCAGCGTGCGGAGGGGTAGCAGTATTGATCAGCACACAGAATCGTTGCTATCGGGTGTGAGCCTGCCCGTCTCTGCCCAGCGCGGGGGGCTGCCATCGCCTGAACATCAGTCCGGCCCTGCAAGCTATCGCCAGCCGTTTGCGAGCGTCCACTGATACATCGCGTTCGTGAACGACGCCCTGTCCTTCAGGAGATCGAGTATGGCTGACGCCAGAATGGGCGCAGGCTCCTGCTTCATCAGGAGGATGCCCGCGTGCTGCGGTGCCGGATTGGTCCCCCACTCACGCGGCCACCGCTGCCACGCACCATAGAGGAGTCGGAAGTCCCGCTCGTTGTGTGTGATCAGAATCGCGCCCCGCATAGACGCTACCAGGAGAATCGCGTCGTCGGGAGCGCCTTCCATGCGCTGCTCCCTCGCGGTTGTTGCCATATGGCCATTGTCGCGGAGGAGACGAGCAACCGCAGTAGAGACATCGTTGTCTAAGAAGAAGGAGGCCACCCGCTACGCGGCGAAGAACGCCTCGTGAGCAGCCAGCCGAGCGTCGACGCTGCGGCGGTGCTCACGGTAGTAGGCCAATACCGCCTCAACCGCGTCGAGAGGGAGGTCGTAGTCCATAGCGACACGCTCGACGCTCTGATCAACCGCCCGATAGTAGCCCACGATGGCCCACACCGGGACTCCGTGCACCCGCACGCGAGCGCGTGCAGGGTCTCGCAGCTCGGCATCCGGCTCAATCCACTTGAGCATCAGCTCGTCAACAGCATGCGCCATTTTTGATCTCCTGATATCCGCATCCTATCACACCTTGGTCTAGGTGACAACCTACGATACCAGGGCCTTTTCATCAGACCTCACAGTGTTTGCTCACGGGCGTCGTCACGCCCTCACCCTGCGACGCGAGCTGGCGCTGCGTCGCGCCTCTCCCTCTGGGAGAGGCCGGCCGAGAGCAACGAGGACGGGTGAGGGCGTCCCATCTGCGGGTGATGAAAAGACCCTGTCGGACACGACGGCCCGGCCCGACAATGTCCGACCATCTGCCGGCTCTATGAAGATATCGACGGATGAGGCCGGCCGGAGTGAAATGCGAGCGTGGCCGCCCTTTGGCCGTCCAATCGGTGGGACGGCAGCTTCGTCAGTGTGGCCATCGGCGGCGGGTCTCTTGCGGTTCTGACATGGGCTGTCTACTCGGGGATGGGCGTTTTCAGGCGGGCAACATCCTCGACCCGCAGGAGACGGACGCGCCGATCGCGGTAATCTCGATAGACCGTGAACCGCGTATCCCGGACGAGCCGTTGCAGCGTTGCCTTGCTCACCCCCAGGGCATTCTGCGCCTGGGCCATCGTCAGGAATCCCTCTGGCGCTTGGTACGTTGCCTCCATGGAACGCCCCTCCCGGGCAAGTATAGCCGACATAAGGATAGATATACCGCACTGGCAGCACATAGGGATTGACAGGACGACGAGATAGCAGTATCAAGTAATAGGAAGGGATCAGTGGCCAGCAACAGAAAATCTTACGAAGTGGGAGGCAAACGTGCCGACAACGGCAACGGTTACTGACTTTGGCCAGGCGATCATGGTCTCGCTCACTGGCGCCCTGGCCTTGTTCCTCGGAGCGATCCCGAAGGTCGTGGGCTTCCTGGTCATCTTGCTCATCGGCTGGCTGGTGGCGAGCGTGCTGGCCGGGATCGTGGCGCGCGTGCTGCGAGCGGTCAACTTCAACGCACTTGCGGGACGTTCGGGCTTCGACGGCTTCATCCAGAACATGGGTGTCCAGGCCGACTCGGCTGGCTTTGTGGCCGGGGTGACCAAGTGGTTCGTGCGCCTGATTGTGCTCGTCGTCGCTTTCGATGCACTCGGGCTGCCGGCGGTCTCGCAGGTACTCCAACAGCTCTTGCTGTGGCTCCCGAACCTGGTGGTCGCGCTCATGGTGCTCGTGCTCGGTGGGCTCGCAGCGAACGCCCTCGCCGGCATCGTGCGCGGCGCCACAGCCCAAGCTGGGCTGGGTAGGCCGGACGTGCTCGCGAACGTGGCGCGAGTGGCGGTCTGGGGCTTCGCGATCATCGTGGCAGTCAATCAGATCGGGATCGCGAGCAATGTCGTGAACATCCTGATCACGGGCTTGGTCGGCGCCTTGGCGCTTGCCCTCGGCTTGGCATTCGGCCTCGGCGGACGTGAGACGGCGGCGGAGATCGTGCGAGCGTGGTACCAGAATATCCAGCAGGCGGCGCCGAGGATCGCCCACGCGACGGACGCGTCTCAAGGGCAACCCCAGTCTTCTTCCGAGGAGCGACGTACCGTCTAGGAGACAGGAGCTCCGATGGGGAGGGACCAGGGCCTGCATCCTCCCGCTTCGTCACTGCGGGCCACATGCGAGGCCAGGTTCCGCCGGCCGACCAGGAACGCCGGCGCCAATCGCCCGGCGGTCGGTCCCAAGAAGGAGGGGTATCGGAGGGGCTGGACACCGCACTTCGCGAGGGTTAAGGGTATCACCCCAGGAGTGACGCGCCCACGATGGCTCAAATCGTGCCTGAGATGAGGGTCGGGGCGCCCGGATTTGAACCGGGGACCTCTTGGTCCCAAACCAAGCGCGCTAACCGGACTGCGCTACGCCCCGTGGCCGGAGACTAAGTATACCGACCCGGCGCACCCCACCACGCGTTGGCAGCGCCGCCGCCGGCGGTGGCGCAGGCCTCACGCGGCTCCGAGAGGTGCGACTCGGGCAAACGCGGCACGCTGAGAGGGTGTGGTGGAATGCGGGAGGCCCTATTCATACCTATGCATAATGTCCCACCGGTCCTCTTTTGGCAATCATCCCGGAATAGAGTTCACAGCCCGTCCGGCGGACTTGGGGTGACCGCCCCTTCACAAAATAAGCGCCAGGCGCAGGTCGGAGATCCATCGCCCAGGCACGGCAAGACGAAAAGGAATACGCCCTTGGCCCCAGTGGCCCGATATGCCAGGGGTTCGTCAGTATCCCGACCGGCGTTCGCCTTCAGCTCGCGATTCCCGTCGCCTCAGGTAGGCGGACAGCTTGCGGGCAGCGCGCCCGCGATGGCTGATCCGGTTCTTCTCCGCCAGCGTGAGCTCCGCCATCGTCCGGCCCAGCCGCGGAATGAAGACGATGGGATCGAAGCCGAAACCGCCCTGCCCAGTGGGAGCAAGTCCGATCCGCCCTGCGCACGTGCCCCCGAATACGTGCTCGCTTCCATCGGGTTCGACGAGGACGAGGGCGCAGACGTACCGACACCCTCGTCGACCCAGAGGCACGTCCGCGAGCAGCTCCAGAATGTGCGCGTTCTTGGTGGATCCGTCCGGCAGCCGATGGTACCGGGCGCTGAGCACCCCTGGCTCGCCGGCGAGCGCGTCGATCTCCAGGCCCGAATCCTCCGCCACCGTTGGCATGTCCGCCGCCTCGAAGTACGCCCGGGCCTTGAGACGGGCGTTCTCGACAAACGTGCGGCCCGTCTCCTCGACGGAGAGCACGACCCCAACGTCGGCAGGGGAGACGAGCGTCCATGGCGTGTCGGCGAGGAGGGCCGCCAGCTCCTGGACTTTCCCCTGGTTGGAGGTCGCGACGAGGAAGCGCGGGTTCTCGAAGCTAGCCACCGCTCGGCGGCGAGGGATCGACAAGAGGTGCTGGCAACGAAGGTGGCTCCGACGTCTGGTCGGACGGCGTCGACGTGGCCATGAGCTCTCGAGGATGCTCCCCCACGAGCTCGGCGCTCACATGGCCATTCGTCCGCTGCTCGAAACGATCGAGGATCTCCATCGCCTCGTCGCCGGTCACATCGTTGTTCTCGAGGAGGCGGTCGACGATCTCGTCTGCCGCGGGCCGATACGCCGCGAGCAGTTGCTTGACCTTCCGGAATTGCTCGTCGAGGATTCGCTCGATCTCGCGCTTCATCTTCGGGTCAAGCGGATCCCCGAAGGTGCCCATAGAGTAGAGTGAGCCGTTCATGCCGAAGTGGCCGATGATCGCGCCAGCGATCCGGCTGGCCTGGAGGAGATCGCTTCCAGCACCGGTAAACTCGGTCCCAAGGTAGATCTGCTCAGCGGCCTTCCCCCCGAGATACACCTGGATCCGCGCGAGCAGCTCGTCTATGCTGTAGCCGTACACCTCTTCGGCCGGCTTGCTGCCCGTGATCCCGAGCGCTTCCCCATGCCGAACGATCGTTACCGCGACAAGGCGGTCTTTGGGAAGCCGCTTGATCTGGGCAATCGCATGCCCGGTCTCGTGGTAGGCGATGCGGCGCCGCTCCTCCCACGACATGCTCTTGATGGGCTGGCGGAGGCCCCACTCGAACATCTCCTGGGCCAGACGGAAGTCGCGGTACTGCACCGCGTCGTGCCCCTCGAAATGGGCCACGACGACGGCCTCGTTGATCACGTACTTGATCGCAGCCGGAGAGTACCCGATGGTCTCATGCGATAGCCGGTCGATGGACAGGCTCGCATCGTGGGCGACCTTGTTGAGGTAGTACTCGATGACCTCCTTGCGCCCGTCGAAATCAGGCGCGTCGATGCTGAGCTTCCAGTCGAACCGGCCGGGACGCGTCAGCGCCTGGTCCAGTACTTGCGGCATGTTCGTGGCGCCCATGGTCAGGACGGCGGGCCGATCGGCGCCCTTCGCCCGAAGGCCCATCGCCCGAAGCAAGCGATTCTTCCAGCCGTCGTCGATGCGCGGGGGGTCCATCTGGAGCAGCAGCTCGTTGAGCAGCCCCGACCCGCCGCCCATCATGCCGCCCATCATGGGCATGGGAACCCCGCCGCCCTGTTGCCCACCTCGCGACCCGCCGATGGCATCGATCTCGTCGATGAAGATGATGCACGCGCCGAACTTCCGCGCCAGCTTCCGCGCCTTCCCGTAGAGCATCATCACGCGGAGGTTCGAGATCCCGAAGAACATCGCCTGGAAGCTCGGCGCGCTGGCGTAGCAGAAGGGGACACCTGCCTCCGTCGCGATGCACTGCGCCAGGTACGATTTGCCGGTCCCCGGCGGCCCGATCAACAGGAGCCCCCGGTGCACCTCCCCGCCCATCTCCCGGAAGTGACGGACTCCCCGGAGCAGCGTCACGATCCGGCTCGCGACCTCGAGGATCTCGGGGTTGCCCTTGTAGTCCTTGAAGCTCAGCCCGGTCTCCCCGGGCATGATCCAAAACACGCGGGCTCGGCCGAGGAACCAGAAGATGGCCCCGAACTGCACGATCACGAACACGACCGCGAACATAATGTAGAAGAGGTACATGATGCCGGTCGTGAAGATGGGCGCGAGCGTGCCCGAGAACGGAGAGGAGAAGATCAGCCAATAGATCCCGTAAATTATGCCGAAGAAGATGAAGATCCGAAGCCAGAACCCCACGAACTGGCCGACCCGGTCGAGGACGCTATCGATTCTGCTGTCCAGCTCCTCGTAGTTCTGTTGAGCGACTGACTTGTCCATTCCAACAGCCCCCACAGTGCGCCGCTAATACTCGACGCGCTCGATCTTCCCACCCGCGTCCAGTGTGAATACGTACGGCACGTACGCAATCTGCCCGCGGGACTGCCCCGCCTGGACGACCACGTAGAAGTGCATGCTCCCACTCGGGATCGAGTAGCCGCCGACATACTGGGCCTGCTCGACCCGGTTCCCCTGCTGCCGCGCCTGCTCGAGCTCGACCTGGAAGTCGTCGACGCTCGCTCCGCGCTGCTGCAGATCGCGCACGACCCGGTCGCTATAGGCCTGCCAGATCAGGGTGGCGTCAAACGTCTGGTGGCCCCGGATGTAGCTCGCGGTTGCCGACGGTTCGCTCAAGGCCGTCGCCTGATAGCTGCCCACAGAAGGACTCGACCCATCCGTGGAAGGGAGGCCGAGAACGTTGAGCGTGCTGACGGCCAACAATCCGGCGAGGGCCACGACCAGAATCGCCACGAGGCCACGATTTCGCACAGCTTCTCGCGCGGCTCGCACGACCATCCGCCGCAGGAAGCGGGTTAGAATGCTCATCGTGTCTTCCTCACGGGAAGGCGTCTGGTTAATGATGCCGTGATTGGCACCTCCACTGTATGCAAGAGTAACGTACAGTCAACCTACCTTTCAATGTTCACATGTAAGCAAAGGGTAAGCGAATCGTCAACTCGCCCTTCGACGCCCAGGTTGCCACGGGATCCCAACCGGACTCTCGGTCGCGCTTTCGCGCTGGGCGCACAGCGCCAGTCAGCGCCGGCCGCAGTCCTGAATTTGCATCTCCAGGAGGTTGTGCGTGCATTCCAGACGGCTACGGGTAGCGGTCGTATACGGCGGCAGGTCCGGCGAGCACGAGGTGTCCATCGAATCGGCCGCCTCGGTCATCAGCGCGATCGACCAGGACAAGTATGACGTCATTCCTCTCGGAATCACGCACGCAGGGGCATGGGTTATTGCTGAGCCGAAGGCCCTACTCGCGGGAGACATCGCCCCGGCAGCGCGCGTCCTCCCGAGCGCTGATCCGGCCCAGCCTGCGCTCGTCCCCCTCCCCAGCTCAGGGCCCGATCCCGTCGCCGTCCTGGAAGCGGGCGTCGACGTGGTGTTCCCGCTGGTACACGGCACTTACGGCGAGGACGGATGCCTCCAGGGCCTTTTTGAATTGGCTGGCGTTCCCTGCGTCGGGGCGGGAGTCCTCGGATCGGCCGTCGGCATGGACAAGATCATGATGAAGACGGTGTTCCGGGCACACGGCCTGCCCGTCGTGGACTACCTGCCCCTCGCCCGCACGGCGTGGGAGCGCGACCCGTCCGAGGCATTCGCCCGCATCGAGGAGCAGATCGGCTTCCCGTGTTTCGTGAAGCCAAGTAATCTCGGGTCGAGCGTCGGAATCACGCGCGTGCGGCGCCGCGACGACCTGACGGACGCCATCCAGCGTGCCTCTGAATACAGCGCACGACTGATCGTGGAACGGGCCGTCGACGCTCGAGAGGTCGAATGCGGGGTCCTGGGAAACGAGGCGCCCAGCGCGTCGGTCGTCGGCGAGGTCATCCCGGAACGCGAGTTCTACGACTACTTCGCCAAGTACCACGACGACCATACGTGCTTCGTCATCCCCGCCGCACTGGACGACGACGTCTGCAGAGAGGTGCAGTCGCTGGCGCTTCGGGCGTTCGCCGCCATCGCGGGAGCCGGGATGGCACGCGTGGACTTCTTCATTGAGCGCGGAACCGGGACGCTCTACGTGAACGAGATCAACACGATCCCCGGCTTCACGGCGATGAGCGTGTATCCGCGCCTGTGGGCGGCATCCGGCGTTCCGTACCCGGAGCTCATCGACCGCCTCATCCATCTGGCCCTCGAGCGCCACGCCGACCAGGAACGCAACCGCACCCGGTACGACGCGTGACGCTGGGCACGGTAGCTCCCTCGCACGTCGTCCGTCACTCGTCGCGCATCGCCAGACGAACGGCCTCGACGACGGCGTCGACATCGGCCTCGGAATGGGCAAGGGAGAGGAACCAGGCCTCGAACTGGGAGGGAGGAGGGTAGACGCCCTGCTGCAGGAGGCGATGGAACACACGGGCATAGCGCCCCGAATCCGCCTGCCGAGCGGATCTCTCGTCCACGACCGGTCCCTTGCAGAAGAAGGGGGTGAGCATCGACCCAACGCGCT
>WHTR01000159.1 GCA_009377635.1 Chloroflexota bacterium | reverse complement strand
CACTGGTGGGCTCCCGGGCGGCGACCTGACCGGCGGGCTCCTCGGCGGCGATCTCGGCTCGGGCGTCGACTACTTCGCCAGCGAAGCCGTGATGGCTGACCAGCTGGGTGGCGACTTGACCGGCGGGCTCCCAACCAGCGGGCTCACCGGCGGGCTCCCGACCGGCGATGTCCTCGGCCAGCTGCCGATCGGCGAGCTGGTCGGCGCGCTGCTGGGTGACCTGCTCGGCGGGCTCCTCGGCGGCGACCTCGTGGGCGACCTGCTGAGCGGACTTCTCGGGAGCCTGCTCGGCGGTGACACGGGTGCGCTTCCGCTACCGCTGCCCGGTGGGACCGGCTCCCTCCCCGGCGGACTTCCGAGTGTCCCCGGTGGGACCGGCGCCCTGCCAAGCCTCCCCGGCGGGCTCCCCAGCCTGCCGACTCTCCCAGGTGGGACCGGGACTCTCCCGACCCTCCCCGGCGGGCTCCCCAGCCTGCCGACTCTCCCAGATGGGACCGGGACTCTCCCGAGCCTCCCTGGTGGGCTCCCCAGCTTGCCCGGTGGGCTTCCGAGCCTGCCAGGCGGCCTCCCGGCCGTGCCCAGCCTCCCTGGCGGGCTAGCCGTGGGGTAGCGGAACCTCTCGGAGGGCGGCTCGGCCTCGGAATCGTCCGGGACTGAGCCGCCTCCCCGTCTCGCCGTGGCGGGGCCACCGGATGCGCCGGTGGCCCCGCCACGGCAGCCATGCATGACGGGGACCGTACAATGGCTGGGACGGGCGGCGTGGCCATCAGCTCCCAGAACCCTACCGAGCGCACACTGCCACACACATGTCCATGAAGACAGCGTCCGTGAACCGTGCTCCGACACCGCCTCACGGTTGATAACGAAGTCCAATCCATGCCTCAGAGATCCGTCGGCTGGCAGTGACATTTTCCATGGATCGTGTATGCGTGACATAACCGACCGGCAGCCGGATCTGTCGGTTGAGCCTGCGGGCTGCTCTCCCGGGATCGCGGCGGACCAATGGTCCGTCGCGTGGACTGTCTCCAACGCGAGTGACGATGAGCTGGCCATCACCGGTGCCTGGCTCCCACACGGCCAATTTCGGTCGCCGCGTCGAGACTTCACTCCTCCGCTGACTATTGCCGTTAACGAGCGCGTGCGAGTCGAGTTCCTCGTGCGGTGCCGGGAGGCGCCGGGGACCGTCGTGGAGAACGCCTTCGTGATCCTCACGGTGGAATGGCAGAGTCAGGCGTGGAGAATCTTCGCGAGGAGCCGCGTCCGCTTCGACGACAGTGGCGCCCCGCAACCCGCCACGGAGCTGATCACTGTTCAGCGTGTTGGCTTCTCAACGACCTGATGCACGACCCTTCGAGATCGCCGCTGCGGAATCCGACCCACTGGCTCGGCAAAGTTTCCTGAACAGGCGTGCTCGGGTTCTCATCGGACCACGCGAAGAGGTACGATTCCCACATCCATCTACGATGGAGGGAGAGCTGTGACGATGACAGACAACGACCGCTACATCATGTCGCGGATGCGCGGCTGATTCCGGAATTGAAGCGCTGGCTTCGAGGAGACCACGGGTATGGTCTCAAGCGCGATCAGGATGTCCCTCGATGATCTCGTCGCCGTGCTCGCACGCGTTCGCGTCGAGTACGCGGACGACCCCGAATACCAAGAGCTCCGGCACCAGTTCCCGGACGATTGGCCGCTCTGAGGTGCGATGGCCGAGTCATTCCTACACGCTCCCCAACTCAGGGAGGCGAACGCGAGGCTGGCGCACATGCAGGGGCCCGACGCCGGCCCAGAACTCACGGCGACCCGTCATCGCCTGGACATGCCCGTCCCACTCCAGGGTGAAGGCCGTCACGCCCAACTGCACAGCCCGACGGACCCGCTCCCGCGTTTCCTCATCCAGCGCGAATCGGCGGATGACGTCGATCTGACTCGCGCCGTGGGCGACGTCCTGCACGGCGTGGATGTGATACGTCTCCGCCGCCCGCTCGGAGAAGCCGTAGGGACCGGTCAGCTCCCGATACACCCGGTCGGCGACGCCGCCCTGGCCGCCGTGCTGACTTTCGACGAATGCCAGCATCGCCACGCCCTCCAGCGCCGAACGTCGCTGGCAGCATCCGACGATCATCTCAACGGCTGCAAGGGTGCCGGGCGTCGGCTCCGCCTGATCGGCCGCTTCGCGGGAGATCCCGCCCTCTTCGAGGAACTGCAGGCAAATGTCCACATGGCTTCGGGGCCCGGCCAGCTCCTCCATGAAGTTATCCAGCACAACCTCCATGAGCCCGTACTGCTTCTCGGAGACAGCGTTGATCGCCATGTAGCCAAAGTAGATCGGGTTCGTGCGCACGCGCAGGTAATGCTGAACTTCGCCTTGGATGATCTGCTCCCGGCTCCAACGATGTTCAATAATCCCCTTGAACCACGGGTGCTCCATCATGGGCACTTGGTTGGCGTAACTCCACAGCTCCTCGATGAACGCATCCGACGACTGCTGCATCGTACCCTCCGTTCCCGTGCCCCATCGGCCCATGCTCACAGCATATGCGGGCGGGTTACTCCAGTCAACATGTCAGCCTGAGGAACCATTCCCGTGGTTCGCTCGATCCTCCTGGTGTACTATCGCCGTGCGTTCCCACTCATCTCGGGAGGCCCTTATGCCCACTCCTCAGTATGGATCGGACCTCGTTGTCGATCTCATGCAGCGGTTCGGTATCGAGTACGCGTCCCTCAATCCGGGTTCGACGTTTCGCGGGCTGCACGACTCCATCGTGAACTACGGCAAGAACCACCCGCAGATCATTACGTGCCAGCACGAGGAAGTCGCTGTCCAGATCGCCCACGGCTATGCGCGCGTCACCGGCAAGCCGATGGTCGCCATCGTCCACGATGTCGTCGGACTGCTACACGCGTCCATGGCGGTCTACTACGCGCACTTGGATCGGGTCCCGGTCATCGTGATGGGTGGTACGGGTCCGATGGATACGGCGCGCCGGAGACCGCACATCGACTGGACGCACACTGCCTTGGTCCAGGGGAACATCGTTCGGGACTACGTCCGATGGGACGACCAGGCCTACTCCGTCGACGCGGTGCCGGACTCGTTCGCCCGGGGCTACCGCATGTCCCTGACCCATCCGCAAGGACCGGTCTATCTGTGCTGGGATGCTGCCCTTCAGGAGGATCCACTGGATCACGCCGTTCCCCTCGTCGATCCAGAACGAGCCCGGCCGCCAGCGCCCCTCATGGGCCACCCGGAGGCTCTTCGAACGGCCGCCGACATCCTCGTGGCGGCCGACATGCCCGTGATCCTCACCGAATACACGGGTCGGACCAGGGCTGGCTACGACGCTCTGGTCGCGCTTGCTGAGGCGCTCGGCGCAGCCGTCGTGGACCTTCACGGGCGGCAGAACTTTCCCAACACGCACCCGCTCGCCGTGTCGGAAACCGACGTCATCCGGCGTGCCGACGCCGTCCTCGCCCTGGATCTCTCCGACCTCCACGGTCCACTCTCCGAATTGGACCGAGTCACGCGCCGAACGGCGCCCATCACCCCACCGGGCTGCAAGATCATCGACATCGGATTCCGCGACCTGCGTGCCAGCGGGTGGAGCCAGGAGTTCCAGAAGTTCACCGAGGTTGACCTGTTCTTGCATGCCGACACCAGCACGACGCTCCCCGCCCTCACCAAGCTCGTCCAGGACCGGGTCCTCGGCGACAACGCCCGGGCGCAGCGCGTGTCGGCGCGCGCTGCTGACCTCCGCCGGCTGCACGACGCGGCACGCGACCGTTGGGCCGATGAGGCCATGCGCGACTGGAATGCCTCCCCGGTCAGCGTCCCGCGCCTAGCGATGGAGATCCGGGACGCCCTGCAGGGTGAGGACTGGGTACTGTGCGCAAACGCGCTCCGGGATTCAGCGCACCGGTACTGGGACATGAGTCAGTGGGGGCAGCACACTGGGAACGAGCTGGGCACGTCCACGCAGATCGGCATGAACCTCGGCATCGCGCTGGCCCTGCGGAACTCCGGGAAGCTCGTTATCGCGGTCCAACCGGATGGAGACCTCATGTTCGATGTCGGCGCATTGTGGATCGCGGCCCACGACCGCATCCCCCTCCTCCTCGTCATGTTCAATAATCGGGCCTACTACAACGACTGGGAGCACCAGATCCGCATGGCCGAGGTCCGCGAGCGCGACGTCCGCATGGCCTACATTGGCCAGGAGATCGACAACCCGCCGCCGGACTTCGCCACCGTCGCCCGGGGCTTCGGCTGGTACGGCGAGGGGCCCATCGACCAGCCAAAGGATATTCGGCCGGCGATTCAGCGGGGCATTGAGCGCGTGAAGGCGGGCCAGCCTGCCCTGATCGATGTGGTCACCCAGCCTCGGTAGCATGAACGACCGCTCCGAATACGTCGATCTCTTGCACGCAATATCT
>WHTR01000158.1 GCA_009377635.1 Chloroflexota bacterium | reverse complement strand
TCCAAGAGTCCCAGAATGGGGCCCACCAAGACGCGGCGCAGCCCCCGGTTACGTCCCGTCCGCCCGCGTGGTGTCGTCCACGCGGACGACCCCTCCCTAGAATGCAACAATCGTTAAGTGCGCTCGGATAGTTGCTGGCCGCAATGATGGCAGAACCGCGCTCCGTCGGAAAGCTCGCTCCCACAAGACGGACACGGGGAGAAGTTCCGGGAGGCTTCCGCGTTACCTCCGTTGCTGAGACCCTCTCGGAACTCCTTGCTGGCCTGACCCAGGGATCGGGCCAACGACGGAAGCCTGTTGGCGCCGAACAACACAAGAAGCACGGCAAGGATAATCAGCATCTCTCCAGCGCCGAGATTCGCCATAAACCGATTCTAGAAGAAAACGGCAGCGTAAGAGGCCGCGAGGGTCCCGCTCAGGGCGGAATGTTCGTTGCGATGGTATGGCACGCGCATCGGAGACAGGCTGCCATCGAGGAAACAAGGCAGCGCGCGGAGGCCGAGCGGCTGCTCGAGGGGGCAGCGAGCGTTCGTTCGCGACGCCTCGCACGAGCTGCGGACGCCGATCACCGTCGCCCGCGGTCACGCGGATGATCCGCAACTCCGGGGTCGACGGCCAGGTCGGCAAGGATGCCGAGGTCGTCCTCGACGAACTCGGACGTCTCTCGAAGCTGTCGGAGCGCCTGCTGATCCTGACGGCGGTGGGCGCGACCCCGGCTTCCTGTCCAGAGCGGAGGTCGAGGTCGAGCCGCTCGTCGTCGGGCTAATGCGTCGGTGGAGCCCGACGGCCCCGCGCGAAGAGCAGAGCAAGGGGGATGGGTCGGCGCCCGAAGTTGGCCGTCACAATACATCTGTATAGTATGCAAGTCATGCGACCTATATACGATACGAACGGGCGGCCGCCGGAGGATCTGACCGCACGCGCGAGGATCCGGGACGCGGCGCTCATGCAGCTCGCCGCCCACGGGTACGGCGGCACGACCATCCGGGGCGTCGCCGGGGCCGCCGGTGTCTCTCCCGGGCTGGTACAGCACCACTTCGGGTCCAAGGACGGACTGCGGAAGGCGTGTGACGACGCGGTCGTGGATCTGATCCTCACGAAGATGGCGGCGATAGACGCGGGCAAACTTACGAACCCGCGCTTCCTTTCGTTCATGTACACCGCAAGTCCCCCGCTGCTCCGTTACATGGCTCGTGCGTTCGTCGACCACTCGCCGGCCGCCGCGGACCTGCTCGACAAGATGGTCACCCTCACCGGGGAGTTCCTCACCACGACCTGGCCCGAGCGCTTCCCGTCCGGGTCGCCGAGGTTGCACGATGCCGCCGTGGTTTTCGTGACCCAGGGCATCGGGACGCTCGTCCTTCACGAGCACGTCGCGCGGCAATTGGGGCTCGAAACGTGGAAGGACATCCTCTCCCCGAGGATCAGCCTCGCCCAACTCGACGTCTACGAGGCGATGGGCGAGTACCTGTCCGGAGGGTTCGTGGACGAGTTACGCGACGCGGTGGCTGCATCCCAGGAACAAGTCGGAGGCAGTGAGAAGGAGAGAAGCGATGGATAACGTGATCCGTACGTCCGGGCTGCAGAAGAGCTTCGGGACGACGAAGGCGATCGACGGGTTAGACCTCTCGGTGGCGACGGGGGAAGTGCATGGGTTCCTCGGACCGAATGGGGCCGGCAAGACGACGACACTGAGGCTCCTGTTGGGGATGCTGTCTCCCGACGGCGGCGAGGCTACGTTGTTGGGCGGTGACCCGTGGCGAGACGCGGTCGAGTTGCATCGCCGTCTCGCTTACGTGCCGGGCGACGTCAATCTGTGGCCCAACCTCAGCGGTGGCGAGGCGATCGACGTCCTGACCCGGATGCGTGGTGGCGTCGACCGGGGGCGTCGCGACGACCTCCTGGAGCGCTTCGACCTCGATCCCACCAAGAAGGCGCGGACCTACTCCAAGGGGAACCGGCAGAAGGTCGCGCTCGTGGCCGGACTCGCGACCGACGTCGAGCTGTACCTGCTCGACGAGCCCACCTCCGGACTCGACCCGTTGATGGAGTCGGTATTCAGGGACTGCATCACCGAACTGAAGGCTCGGGGACGAACGGTGTTCCTTTCGAGCCACATCCTTGCCGAGGTAGAGGCGCTCTGCGACCGGGTCAGCATCATCCGTGGGGGACGGATCGTCGAGGGAGGCACGCTGGCCGAATTGCGCCACTTGACGCGCACGACGATCGAGGTCGAGACCGACCGAAGCGCCTCCGGCGTTGCTGAGCTCCCGGGGGTCCACGACTTCGACGCCGAAGACGGCCGGATCCGATTCGATGTGGACGCCGAGCTGCTCGGCGACACCGTCCGCTATCTCGGCGACCTCGGCATCCGCTCGCTCATCAGCCGACCGCCGACACTGGAGCAGCTGTTCCTGCGCCATTACGAAGAGCGCGCAGAGGAAGGTGCCCCGGCCGCAGAGGGGTCGGAATGAGTTCGCTCACCGGTACCGTCCGGCTGATCCGATTCACGCTCCGCCGTGACCGCGTGAGCCTGCCGGTGTGGGTGCTAGCGATCGCCCTCAGCGTGCTTGGCTCGGTGGCGTCCTTTGCAGAGACCTATCCGGAGGCCGCCGACCGGCAGGCTCGGGCCGGGGTGCTGGAGGGCGGCGCGGCCACTCTCTTCGTCGGGCCGGGCTATGGCACCGACGACTACACCTTCGGAGCCATGACCGCGAACGAGATGCTTCCTATGACCGCGATCGCCGTCGCCCTCATGAGCATCTTCCTCGTGGTTCGCCACACCCGAGCCGAGGAGGAGAGTGGGCGGACCGAACTCGTTCGGGCGACCGTCACCGGTCGACACGCCTCCACGGCCGCAACACTGATCGTGGTGGGAGGCGCCAACGTCCTCGTGTTCGCGATCCTGGCCACCGGCTTGCCGTCTTCGCTCGAAGGACTGTCCTCGTCAGGCTCGGTCGCGTTCGCGGCGGCGCTCCTCGGGGTGGGCCTGGTCTTCACCGGGATCGCCGCATTCGTAGCTCAACTGACCGTGGGTGCCCGGAGCGCTATCGGTATCTCGACGATGGTGATGGGGGCCCTCTATCTGCTGCGCTCTGTCGGTGACATCACCGGCAGCTTCCTGACGTGGCTTTCGCCGTTCGGATGGGCCCTCGAGATGAAGTCGTATGTCGACGAGCGGTGGTGGCCTCTTGCCCTCCCGTTGGTGGCCACCGCGGCGCTGGTCACGGCCGCGATCGCGATCGGAGCCCGGAGGGATGTCGGGGCAGGGATCATCGGGGACCGGGCGGGCGCGGCCGAGGGCTCTCGCTGGCTGGGAACCCCGTTCGGACTGGCGCTGCGACTACAACGTGGCAGCCTGATCGCCTGGGGTGCCTCCCTCTTCCTCCTAGGTCTGCTCTACGGAGGGATCGCGCAGGAAGCGAGCAGTCTCTACGAGGACATCGAAGCGCTCGACGACTACCTCGCACGCGTAGGAGGCGGTGACGCCGCCGATCAGTTCATAGCGCTCAGCGCGTTCATCTCGGCCCTGATCGCGGTTGGATTCGCGATCCAATCCGCCCTCCGCCTGCGCGTCGAAGAAGCCGCTCTAAGGGCCGAACCGGTGCTGGCCACTCCGGTCGGTCGGCGGCGATGGGCGCAGAGCCACCTGGCGGTCGCGCTCATCGGCAGCACGGTTCTGCTGCTGCTCCTCGGCCTGGGCCTCGGCGTTTCGCGGGCGATCAGCGCGGACGACGCTGGCCAGCTCCCGCGACTGACCGGCACGACCCTCGCCTACGCTCCGGCGTTATGGGTCTTCGTCGGTCTGGCCGCGGCCCTCTTCGGGATCGCCCCTCGTCTGGCGAGCGTCTCGTGGGCGTTCCTGGCACTGATCGCGTTCGTCGGATTCATCGGACCGATGTTGCAGGTACCCGACTGGCTCTACGATCTGTCTCCGCTCGAGCACATCTCGCGACTGCCGGCCGCCGACCTCAACGTCATGCCGGTGTTCGTCCTGACGGCCCTGGCTGCCGCGCTCGTCGCCCTCGGCCTCGTCGCGTTCCGAAGGCGAGACCTCGCGACATAGCCGACTGCGTAGCGAGCCATTCTGCTCCCGCCAGGTGGGACATATGACCACTTCGCGGGATGAGAAGCGCCGATCGAAGCACGGCATCGATCGATGTATGACTACAGGACGCCGCCCACCAAGCCGCTGTCGCCCAGGAGGCAGAACGGCTTGTAGTCGGCTGGGAGCGATGCCTTCGGAAGGAGCAGTTCCGCCTCGGTCGCCGACAGCCACCTGCCGGGGGTGGCTGAGGCCTCCGCCGTGGCCGTGTAGCGGTAGATGTCGAGGCCGCGGGCGATGTCGTTGCCGTAGAGATAGAAGCTCCCGTCGTCCTCGATCGTCGGGGTCTTGGCCGACCACGTGTCGCCGTCCGGGAACCGATACCAGGCGAGCTCCACCATCCCGATC
>WHTR01000157.1 GCA_009377635.1 Chloroflexota bacterium | reverse complement strand
CTAGAGGCTCCAGGGTACGCTCCGGCAGGTGGAAACACGACAAGGCGGCTCGCAGACGGCAGACAGAGCGGGATCTGGGCACGCTACGCGGCCACCGCTCGGGCCGCCGGCATCCCACGCACGTACATCCCACGCGGCACGGCGAAGGTGGTACTGACCAGCATGATGGCGATGAAGATCATGGCGCGTGGGCGCCCAGTGGAAGGTTGAGTGGGACGTCCTAATGGAGGCCCGCCAGCGATTGACTCTCCAGGCCTGGCGGCGTACAGTCGGGTTACTCAAGAATAGGGACTCTGAGATGGTTGCTCCTCGTCTTCGGCGTGCGGGAAGAACGACCACGGCCGTGGAGCTCGAGCGCATGTTGCGGTCGAACGATAGGCGCGAGCGACTACCCACCTATCGCGGGAGGCGGCGTCCGCTATGCCCAGCACCCTGATCTACAACATCGGAGCCATCGTCTCCGGTGATCTGCGGGTGCCCTTGATCGAGGCGGATTCGGTTTACGTCGAAGACGGCCTCATCCACGAGGTGGGGACGGATCGGGCCGATGCCGACACGATCATTGACGCCAACGGCCTCACCCTCACGCCGGGGCTGGTGGACGGGCACACCCACCCGGTGTTCGGCGACTACAGTCCTACGCAGAACTCAGTCGGCTGGATGCACACGTACCTGCATGGCGGTACGACGACCATCATCTCAGCGGGCGAGCTGCACCTCCCTGGACTTCCCCTGGATAGGCCCGATCCGAAGCTCTTCCGTGACCTCGCCATCCTGGTGCGGCGGTGCACCTCGACGTACCGCCCGGGGGGCCTCAAGATCGTCGGCGGGACCATGCTGCTGACCCCGGGCATGACCGAAGCAGACTTCGACGTGCTCGCCGATGAAGGCTGCCGCGTCGTCAAGTTCATCTTCTTCCCCTACGATCGAGCGATCGAGGAGGGTGCGGCGTATACACAATGGGCGAAAGCACGCGGGTTGACCGTCAAGATCCACTCAGGCGGGGTCTCCCGCTCTGGCCTGAGCGTACCTGCCGGTGCCGAAGTGGTGAAGGCGCTGCAGCCTGACGTGGTGGGCCACATCAGCGGCGGGCCCATCCCCATGTCTTTGGGGGACATGGAGGCCCTGGTGCAAGACGCAGACGGCTATCTTGAGATCGCCTATGCCGGCAACCCGCGCTGGTCGGTGCGCGTGCTGGAGCTGCTGCGTGAGCGGAACGCCATCGGCCGCGTCACCGTGGGGACCGACACGCCATCGGGCACTGGCACAGTGCCACGCGGTATGCTGCGCACGATCCTGCTGATGTCGTCCCTCGGCGGTGTCCCGGCCGCTGAAGCGCTATGTCTGGCAACCGGCAACACGGCGCAGGCCCACGGGATAACCAGCGGCCTCGTGCGGCCGGGCTACCCCGCTGACCTCCTGCTCATGGGCCACATAACAGGGTCGAACGGCAGCGACGCGCTCGAGGCGATCGCGCTCGGCGACCTCCCCGGGATATCGACTGTCCTGGTCGACGGGGAGATCGTGGTGCGAGAGCGCAGCCAGCAAACTCCGCCGCCCGAACGCCTCGCCAGGATTGTGAAGGAGCGATAGGTCAGAACAATGGCCCCGATGAACCTGAGCCTCGGCCTGTTCCCCAGCGAGCCGCCGGGCCGTATCGTCGAGTTGACCCGACTCGCGGAATCGCTCGGGTTCGCATGCGTCTGGATTGGCGACTCCCAGATGATCTGGCGCGAAGCGTACGTCGTCCTCGGCGCCGCCGGCCTCACTACCTCACGGATAACGCTGGCGACCGGCGTTACCAACCCGATCACCCGCGACCCGACGGTCGTGGCCGCGGCGATGGCGACGCTGCACGAGCTGAGCGGCGGCCGAACGCGACTGGGCATCGGCCTCGGCGACAGCTCAGTCGAGACGCTGAGAAAGGAGCCGGCCCGGCTCGGCTTCATGGAGCAGGCCGTGCTCGAGATCCGGGCCCTGGTCGCGGGCGAGACCGTGGTCCATCACGACTCCGGCTCGTCGGTGCACCTCACCTACGCGCGCGCGGGAACGCAAATCCCGACGTATCTTGCCGTGAGCGGGCCGCGGGTCCACCGCCTGGCTGGAAAGATCGCGGATGGCGCAATCGTCCTGGTGGGCACCGACCCCCGTTTCCTGGAAGCATCGCGCCGCGAGATCGAGCGCGGCGCCGCCGACGCTGGCCGGGACCTCCGCCGGGATGGCTTCCGCGTCGTCTGCTGGACTCCCTGCGCTATCGACGAGGACGGCTCAGCTGCTCGAGCTGCGGTCAAAGCTCATGTGGCCCGAGTCCTGAAACGCGAGCTTCCCTTTCCGCTCGGTCCGCAGGAGATGGAGACCGTGCGGGCGATCCGCGGGCAGTACGAGTACTACGAGCACATGGTGGTCGGGACATCGCACGGCGAGATCGTTCCGGATGCGATGGTCGAGCAGTTCGCGGTCGCGGGCACGCCATCCGAGGCGCGTCAGCAGCTCGAGCGCCTCGCCGCGACCGGCCTGGTCGACGAGATCGCCCTCATTCCCCACGCACCGGACCCCGCCCACCGCGAGCGCATCATCCGCCATCTCGGCGACATTCTGCGCAGCTCCGCGTGATGCGCTAGCCTAGCTGGGACCTGGCGAATCACCCTCTTGAGCCCGGGCGATCAACGTGCGCAGGCGAACCGAGCTGAATTCGCTTGAACACATCCACGGGCCATCGACACGGTGGGACCCCGCCTGGCGGAAGACCGAATCAGCGGCCGGGCCTCGCGGCCGGTCAGCAGCCTACCGTCAGATGCGACCGGTTCGTGGCTCAACGCAGATTGGCTCGCAAGCGGGCCCCAAGCACTTTTTCGGCCGTGATCGGCAGGCTCAGCACCGGGCCGCCGATGGCATCGGCGACGGCGTTAGCGATGGCGCCGCCGGTCGGCACGCAGGGCGTTTCGCCGATCGCTCCGGCCTCAAACGGACCCGGGCCAACCGAGGAGACGTTGACGGTGATCAGCTCAGGGACGTCTCTGACGGTCGGGATCTTGTACTCGCCGAGGTGGGGATTGGCAATACGACCATCCTCGAGCGGCATCTCTTCCATCAACGCGTAGCCAATGCCCTGGACCAGCCCGCCCTCGATCTGGCCCTGATGGCCTAGCGTGTTGATGATGGTACCCGTGTCCTGCGAGCTGGCCACTCTGCGCAGGTGGACCTCACCGGTGTCGGGGTCCACTTCCACCTCCGCCGCCTGGGCGCAGTAGCTTCGATGCAGGCTGCGGGGCCGGTTAATCGTGACCTGCACATGGGCCTCGGGCGTAGCCGAGCCTAGGGCCTCCACGGCCAGCTCCTCGAGGGAGACGAAGCGGCCATCAGCGCTGCGCCAGCCACCGGCGTCCCACCGAACATCATCCGCACCCAGCATCGAGGCGGCGAGGGGCGCTAGCTGCGCCTTCACCTGCTCGCACGCAGCGATGGCTGCATGGCCGGCGACGTTCGTCATGCGGTCCGCCGCCGACCCCACGTCGGTGACAAGCGCGTCGGTCGTGCCGCGCACCAGCTCGATTCGCTCGAAGGCCACGCCGAGCTCCTCGGCGACGACCTGCGCCACGACCGTCAGGGTGCCGGTGCCGTTGTCGGGCAGGCCGGTAACGACCGTGATCGTCCCATCCGGATTCACGGTGATATCCGAGCTGCCCTCCCCGAAGCCGATTCCGCGCTCGATGATGGCAATTCCGCGACCGACCAGGGGGGTTGCAGAAAAACTGCCCGGCCCCTCCCCCCCGACTCCTGGCCCACTCTCCTGCCACCCGATGGCATTTGCAGCCTCACGGAGGACTGCGGCGGCCAGCCCCTCCCCTCCGGTCGGCGAACGACGGGCTACATTCCGCAGCCGGAATTCCAACGGGTCCAATCCCACCTCTCTCGCTAGGAGGTCCATGTGCGCTTCGACCGCAAAGGCCACCTGGGGATGGCCAGGGGCGCGCATGTAGCCACAGGGCGGCTGGTTCGTGTAGACGCAGAACGCTTCGACTTCGAGGTTCGGGATCTCGTAGGGGCCCCCAGCATAGTCGGCGCCGGTGAGCATTCCGTCCTCACTGGGCTTGAGTGCCCCGTAGGCGCCCGTGTTGTAGACAATGCGGACGTGCCGCGCGACGATCGTCCCGTCATGCCGAAGCCCGGTTCGGATGGTCACGACGGAGGGGTGGCGGTGGGACAGGGTGAGCAGGTCATCCTGGGCGGTGGAGACAAATTTGATCGGCCGGCCCGTCAGCCGGGCCAGGTGGGACGCCAGCGGAACGTCCATCGGGCCGCCCTTGGCGCCGAAGTCTCCACCCACAACCGTCGGGTGGATGACGATATCGTCGGTGGGCCGGTCGATGAGATCGGCCAGCTGGTCGCGCAGGACGTAGGGCAGCTTGTTCGAGGGCCAGACTCCCACCCGGCCATCGACGCCGATCTGGACGACGCAAGCGCTGGGCTCCAGGTAGCCTTGATGCACCGCTGGGATGGTGAAGGTGTGCTCAAAAATG
>WHTR01000156.1 GCA_009377635.1 Chloroflexota bacterium | reverse complement strand
CCTGCAGGACCAGCTCTTCGAGAAGGACGTGCCGGACCTGGTCGCGGCCATGGGGTATTCGATCCGAACTGCCGTACTCAAAGGACGGAGCAACTACCTCTGCCTGCAGCGATGGCTCTCACTATTGCGCGGGGACGCCTTCCGGGAGGAGGAGGCCACGCTGCTCACAAAGACGCTCTTGTGGATCTCGCAGACCTCCACCGGTGACCGAAGTGAGCTGCGGTTGATGCCGGAGGAAGAGTCGGCGTGGCTGCGCGTCTGCTCGCAGGCGGAGAGCTGCTCACCGCGGACCTGCCCCTACCATCGAGAGGGCACGTGTTTCGTCGTCCGCGCTCGCCGCGCCGCCGAGGCCAGCCATATCGTCATCGTGAATCATGCGCTCCTCATATCGGACGTCGTGGCCAGCAGCCGCATCATTCCGGACTACGACCAACTCGTCGTCGATGAGGCGCATCACTTGGAGGAGGAGGCGACCGCCCAGCTGAGCTCCTCGGTGGGGCTACGGACCTTCACGCAACCGCTGGATGCCCTCGTTGGGTTCGCCGCCCGGCAGCAGATCGGATCGCTACACCTCGCCCTCGCGCTGTTGCGCGGCGCGAACGTTGCGGAGCGGCGTCTCGCACAGCTCATGGAGCAGGTGGATATGGCTAACCGCGGCGCGATAGAAGCGGTGCGGCACGTGGGTGACCTGTTCGAGGCCGTGCGCGAGCTCCTCGGGGCCAGAGCTGCGCGAGGCGAGCTGGTGCCCACTTGCCGTCTGACACCGTCCGCTCGGCGGGAGAGTGCCTGGCTCGTCGTGGAGCAGACATGGGCCGCGGCCCGCAGCGCTCTGCACACGATCCTCCGGGGGATCAGGCCGCTGATCGAGGACGTGGAGGACGCGGCGACCGCGGGCCACCAGGAGGCTGCAGAGCTGCTCGCCGAACTGCTCCGGGCGGTGCACGAGCTCGAAGAAGCCATGGAAGCGACGCAGGCTATCGTCGAGAAGCCGTCCGGCGATAGCGTCTGCTGGGCGAGCGAGCTCAACGGTGTTGTCACGCTGCACCTGGCCCCGCTCGATGTCGCGCCTCACATTCGCAGATGGCTGTTGGACCCGAAGACGACCGTCGTGTTTACCTCGGCCACCCTCTCCACGGAGGGCTCGTTCGAGTACGTGCGGGACCGCCTGGGAGTCGATGACGCAGAGGAGCTGGCGCTCGGGTCGCCCTTCGACTATCGGCGAGCTGCGCTTCTATTTGTCCCGACGGATCTCCCAGAGCCGACACAGCCCGGGTACGCGCGCCCCGCTGCCGAGGCGATCGCGGATGTAGCGGAGGCCATGGGTGGCCGGACGCTCGCCCTGTTCACGTCGTACGCGCAGCTGCGCACCACGCGAGACATGATTCGCGACCGCATGGAACGAGCTGAGATCGTGCTCATGAGCCAAGGGATCGACGGCTCGCGCACGCGCCTCCTCCAGCGATTCAAGGACACGGAGCGGGCGCTGCTGCTTGGCACCGCGTCATTCTGGGAGGGGGTGGATGTCGTTGGGGGGGCGCTTTCAGCCCTGCTGATCGCGCGACTGCCGTTCGCGGTGCCGACGGACCCCGTGTTCGCGGCGCGTTCCGAGCAGTTCGAGGACCCATTCCATCAGTACACCGTGCCCCAGGCGATCCTACGGCTCAAACAGGGCTTTGGTCGCCTCATCCGAAGCAAGACCGATCGGGGGATCGTTGTGATCCTCGACCGGCGGATTGTGACCAAGACCTACGGCCCCGCCTTTCTGAACTCGCTCCCCCCGTGCACGCTGCGCGTGGCACCAGTCGCTACCGCTGGTCCTGCGGCGAGCGATTGGGTCACGATGCCGATCACCCTTGACGCATCGACGTCCCCGTCGACGACCCCGACCGTACCGGGCTCATGAGCAGTGTCTTGCCCCCCGCAGCTCCGGGCGTCGCGGATGCTCGGCGGCGAAGCGCTTGCCGGACGGAACGCCGATCACGCGTCGACGGTTCCATTCAACCTGGCCACGCGCACGACTCGACTGTCGCGGCGGTAGACTCGGGCCACGCGCCCGCTCACCGCGCAGAGCACATCGTGGGGGATCGTATCAACCTGCTGGGCGAATCGGTGGAGGTCGAGCTGGGCGTCTCCGTCCTCACCGAAGAAGGTGACTACGGTTCCGACCGATACGCCGGGGACGTGCGTGATGTCGAGCGTCGTCTGATCCATGGAGACTCGCCCGATGATCGGGACTTCCCGCCCGTTGATCAGAGCAACGCCCTTGTTGGAGAGCCGCCTCAGTACGCCGTCCGCGTATCCCGCAGCGACCAGCGCGACGCGCGTCGGGCACTCGGCGCGCCAAGTCTGGCCGTAGCCGACACCCTCACCGGCCCCCAGCTCCATAACTCGGGCCACGCGCGCTCTGAAGGAAACGACCGAACGGAGTGCCAGCTCGATCGGCAGGTATCCCGAGGGGCTGACGCCATAGAGGAGCAGGCCGACGCGGACCATGCCCAGGTGCGCTGCTGGAAACGCCAAAGTTGCGGCGCTGTTCGCTGCGTGCCGCAGGGGAAACGAGTAGCCCGCGGAAGCGAGGCGCTCAGTTGCGTGGCTGAAGCGCTTGATCTGCTCCTCGGTGTAGGCGTGATCGGACTCGTCAGCGCTGGCAAAATGTGTGTAGAGGCCGTCGACAGCGAGTCCAGGAATGGCCGCGACGTCCCGTGCAAGCGGGAGAGCCCGCTCGGGATCGACGCCGAATCGGTGGAGGCCCGTGTCAACCTTGAGATGGGCCTGGGCCGACCGGTGCCACCGAGCCGCCGCGTCGCCAAGCGCGCGGGCGAGCTCGGCACCGTCCAACGTGACCGTGAGGTGGAGACGCACGGCCAGATCCGCCTCTGCTGGGTCTGTTCGATTGAGCACAAGGATCGGTGCATCGATGCCAGCCTGACGCAGCTCCAGACCTTCGTGCACACGGGCAACCGCAAGGCACTGCGCCCCTGCTGCGAGCGCGGCCCGTGAGATCTCCTCGGCTCCGAGACCGTATCCTTGTCCCTTGACCACGGCAGCCAGCTGCGTGCCCGGGGTGATCCACTGCTGGACCGCTGCGACATTCGCGGCCAGGGCATCGAGGTCGACGTCCAGCCAGCAGGGAAGGGTGTTCGTGGGGTCGTCAACTGCGAAAGGAGCGGGGGCGCGGTTGGAGCGCGTTTCTGCCTGCATTCGACGTGCAAGCTCCACCAGGAGTCACCGCGACGTAACAACACGCGCATTATAGGCGAATTCGCGTGCGCCGGAGGATCGCACCGGGCCAGTTGCTCGGATTCCGGACGCATCAGTACAATTTCGTCACATGCTGGAGGTGCGTCTTGACCGACGAGAGCCGGTTCGTCGAGGAAATCACCGACAAGAGCGACGATTACTCGCGCTGGTATACCGATGTCGTCCTCAAAGCCGAGCTGGCCGACTATTCGCCGGTCCGGGGATGCATGGTCATCCGTCCATACGGCTTCGCGCTGTGGGAGAACATGCAGGCGAAGCTCGATGAGCGGATCAAGGCTACGGGGCACGTGAACGCGTACTTCCCCCTGCTGATTCCCGAGGGCTTCCTGAAGCGAGAGGCGGAGCACGTTGCTGGGTTCAATCCCGAGGTGGCGTGGATCACCGCGGCAGGATCCGAGGATCTCGAGGAGCGCCTCGCGGTGCGTCCGACCTCTGAGGCCATCATCTTGAGCATGTACGGCAAGTGGGTTCAGTCGTGGCGCGATCTCCCGATCCTCATCAACCAATGGGCCAATGTTGTCCGCTGGGAGAAACGAACGTCCCTCTTCCTCCGGACGACGGAGTTCCTTTGGCAAGAGGGCCACACTGCTCATCGCACGGGGGAGGAAGCGACTGAGGAGGTGCTCCGCATGCTGGAGGTCTATCGCGACTTCGCGGAGACGGAGCTGGCGATTCCCGTCATCCCCGGCCGGAAGTCCGAGGCTGAGCGGTTCGCCGGCGCTGCTGCGACGTTTGCCGTCGAGGCGATGATGGGCGACGGCCGGGCGCTCCAGGCGGGGACGTCCCACTCCTTCGGGCAGCGTTTCGCACAGGCCTTCAATATCACCTTTCTCGATGTGGACGGACAGCGTCGGCACGCCTGGACAACCAGCTGGGGCGCGAGCACGCGTCTCATCGGCGGACTGATCATGGTCCACGGAGACGACTCAGGGCTCATTCTTCCCCCGCGCGTTGCTCCGTACCAGGTCGTCGTTGTCCCAATCTTTCGCAACGACGACGAGCGAGCTCGCGTCGCCGAAGCGGTGGATCGGATCCGCGCCCAGCTCGCGGGTCGCGTGCGCATCCACATCGACTGGTCAGATAAGACGCCGGGCTGGAAGTTCAACGAGTGGGAGCTCCGAGGGGTGCCGCTTCGACTGGACGTCGGCCCGCGGGACGTAGCTCAGGACCAGGCCATCGTGGTGCGCCGTGACACGCGTGCGAAGGAGCCCGTCCCAATCGGCGGTATCGCCGCGCGGATTCCTGAACTACTCGACACGCTCCAGGATGCCCTCTTCGAGCGGGCCAAAGCGTTTCGGGCTTCACGAACGTACCACGTGGGTTCGGTCGAGGAGATCGTCGAGAGCATCGAGCAGCAGCGCGGCTTCTA
>WHTR01000155.1:4393-4704 GCA_009377635.1 Chloroflexota bacterium | reverse complement strand
AGCGCTCGTGCTGCCGCTCGACGTCGCCGATGCGGATGCGGTGGAGGCGGCGGCGGAGCGCGTGGAGCGCGATCTCGGTCCGATCGACGTCTGGGTGAACAACGCGACGGGTCACCGTCTTTGCACCGTTCACGGCGGTCAAGGCGGATGAGTTCCGGCGAGGAACTGAGGTGACCTACCTCGGGTACGTCTATGGGACCCGGTCGGCCCTGCGCCGCATGCTCCCCCGCGGCCGCGGCGTCGTCGTCCAGGTGGGGTCGGCGCTCGCCTACTGGGGCATCCCGCTCCAGTCGGCATACTGTGGAGCGAAG
>WHTR01000155.1:0-4383 GCA_009377635.1 Chloroflexota bacterium | reverse complement strand
ACCGAGTCGGTGCGCACGGAACGGATGCACGACCACCGCGACGTACACCTGACGATGGTGCAACTGCCCGCGATCAACACCCCGCAGTTCTCCTGGAGCGAGGCTCGACTTCCACGTCGCCCGCAGCCGGTGCCACCGATCTACCAGCCCGAGGTGGCGGCGGAAGCGGTCGTCTTCGCCGCCACCCATCGCCGCCGTGAGGTAATGGTTGGCTATCCCACCTACCTCACGATCGAAGGCAACAAGCTCTTCCCTTCGCACGGTGATTGGTATCTCGCGAAGACGGGCTACGAGTCGCAACAGACGGACGAGCCGGTCGCGCCCGACCGGCGCTCGAACCTCTGGGAGCCCGTGGGCGGCGATCACGGAGCGCGCGGGGACTTTGGGGATCGCGCGTACACGAGCAGCCCACTGCTCTGGGCCACGATGCGTCGCAATTCCCTCGTGGTAGCAGCAACTGCTCTGGCAGCGACCCTGGTCACCGCCGTGCTCCGCTGGAGGCGTTAGGCATCTCCGGGCTGTCGGCGGTGTCCCCGGACCAGCTGCTCAAAAGCAACCGGCGGCGCGGGGACGTCCGCTTACTTGTCGACCTTGCCCGATCGCTTGCCCTCACGCTCCGTCTGTTCCGCCACACGCTCGCGCTCGGCCGGCGGCTGGGCCTCCCACTCCGGACCCGATGCCTCTGCCTGCGCGATGTTCAACGCGGAGCGGATGAGGGCGAGGTGGGTGAAGCCCTGCGGAAAGTTCCCGAGCAGCTCACCACTCGGCGTGGCGCTGCAGAAAGACACTCAGCGGGAAGCCGTGGCGCGCGACGTGCTGCTGTGGCACCGTGTCCCAGCCGAAGTGCTCTACAGTGACGCGCGTCTCGTCGCCGGCGGCCTCGAAGCGCACGTGCACGTAGGTCGACTGCTCGGGCGTGAAGCTCGCCTGCAGCGAGCTGAACACGAGACGGTGCGGCGGCGCCCACACTGAGATGCGCCCGATCTCGAACACGCTGCCGTCGTCCAGCGTCTCCGAGAAGCGTCCGCCCTCACCCATCTCGAACGCCACGACGCCGGAATCGCGAGGCGTGAACTGGAACAGGCCGTTTGGCTTCCACCAGACGCCGATTTCGCCGGTGAAAGCCTCGAACGCCCGCTCCGGCGTCGCCTTGACCCGCATCGCCACTAGGACGCTCGACGGCACTTACGGCGCCCCCGCGACCGGAGTCAGCTGCGTGAGCACACACAGCCAGCCACCATCTTGCCTGACGAAACGTCCGTTGACCACTCGTCGGAGGTGAAGGCCTCTCCCTTGAACCTGCCGGTATTCGTGACGTGCGCTAAAACCACGGCGGTGTCTCCGTATGTGCGCACGCGGCTCACATCGGCCCCGAACGTATCGTGGGTCAGGTCTCCGGCTTCGACCGCTGCCAGGAACTGACTCTTCTCGAACGCGCCGGTCTCCCCGACCAGCACCCAATCATCGGAAGCGAAACCGCCAATCTCCTTCGCGTCGTTAGAGACGAGAGCCCGCCCCCATGACTCCAACAGGCTGACCAGTTCGTCGCGTGTCTCATCGCTCATTTCGACCCCTCCGGGTGTGCTTTGAACGAGGCGATTTGCTCGCTCCACATCACGTCGCGCGCAGTCGCCACGAGTTGAGCACATGGCACGTCAACCGCAGCTTGCTATACCTCGCTAGCGAAGTCCGGGGCGCCGGGGATCAGTACCGGCAGGAGCTTGAGAGCGCTCGCGCTTCCGGCGACGAATCACGCATCGCGACAGCCTCAATCGCCTGGGCAACTGGGTATGTCAACGCGGGCGAGGCCGAGGTGGGGGTCGCTCTCCACGAGGAGGCCCTGTCCATTCTGGAACACATGGGCGCGCGCGGGACGTGAGACGCACGCTGGACCTGCTCGGCAACGCCTGCATGACCGATAGGGACCTGCTCCAGGCGGCAAATCACGTTGACCGCGCCATCGAGCTGCTGGAGGACCAGAGCGATCTGACGACGCTCCCCTCCACTTTCATTACGCGTATTACTGCCGGCGTAGACCTCTCTATGACGGAAGTGACCGGTGGCCTCCCGGCGTCGACCACGATCGAGCTCGGCGGCCGAGCACGCACGATCGCGCGTGAGATCGGGCAGCCGGTTGCCGAGATGTTCGTACTGTTCCTGACGTCGGCAAACCTCGCGACGCTGGGTGAACTCGGAACCGCGCGCCTGGGCGGACGAAGCGCTGAGCCCGACGGCCTCGCTTGACCTAACTGCGTGATCTCGATGCTCCCAATCAGGATCTCGTCGATCGATTGGGGTCGCCACCACCTGCGCAGCACCATCACCACCGCACGCCCCGAGGACCATGAGCCCCGGCGGGCGACCAGAACCGCGTCCACCTCGGTCTCAAGAGGCTCATCCGCAACAACCTCCTGTCGTCAGACTGCACGCTGGACTCGTTCCGCGTTGAGCCTCTCGCAGCAACGGTCGCGAGTGCCCTTCCGAGTACTATTATTGGGGTTCCCTTAGGAGCGGATGTGCCCACGCGCTCAATCGCGCGATCGAACGAGGCGACCACGCCGATGCTACTTCGCTCCGCACTCGTAATCAGATAGGCATCGGCGAAGTTCAGGCGGCCGCTCGTAGCAGCACCTCGTCGACTTGCTGCTCGATCACCTCGTCGACCGACGCACCGCAGCCGCTCCAGAGGCGCACGAGCGCACCGTCCTCGAAATATAGCACCGAGGCGTGTCGGTCCGCGCCGAACTCGTTCTCGAGGATGATGAGATGCTCGCCGATCGGCCAGTACGGCTCACTGTCGGAGCGCGTTCCATCGCGCTCGCCGACGGCGACGATGTACGCCACGTCGTCCATCCAGCGCTCGAGCACGGGGAGCGCGTCCCGCGTCCACTCGCCCTCGCATGCACCATGGGGGAACGCCTGCACTACGGTCCCGTCTGCCTCGCCCTCCTCGCATCGCGGCGGCCCGCCGAGGCCCTGCACCGTCGTGCAGGCCACCTCCTCATAGCGCACCAATCCCGCTAGGGCACCGAGGTCGCGCGCGAAGAGAGCGGAGAGAGCGGCGTCGACCGCCGCGACCCCGGTTCGTACGTCGGCAGGAAGCTCCCGGTCGGTGGGAACGGTGCCTGGCGGTGTGTCGCCTGGCGGCGTAGCAGTACCGGGTTCGGACGGCATCGCAGCCGGTGTTTCAGTTGCCGACGGCGTCATCGCCTCGTCGTCGTCAGCGCATCCAGCGATCAAGAGGAGCGCGACAGCCGCAGCTGCCAGGGGCGCCAAATGCATTTGGGTGTCCTTCCGAGCGAGTCGTTTCACCTCTCTGCAACGTTCACCAGGGCACCAGAGTTCCGCAGCCACCCGAACACCGCCGTCTGTTCAGACTCTCGACGAGTCAGCGAGTGAGTCCCCGGCGTCGGAAGAGAGGCTGTGGCGAGCAGAGTCGTATGGCTCGAAGAACGCAGAGGCAACGGCAAAGATGCCCTGACCTGCCCCCGGTATTCATACCACTTGCAAAGTTAGAGTTTCCCGGTTCAAGAGGGGTTCACCGACCTCGACCTCTGGCGCCGGGGAGTGGTATCCGAGCGAGGAGTGCGGGCGGACCTCGTTGTACTCGTGGCGCCAGGCTTCGATCAGGACCTGGGCTTCGAGCAGGGTGTCGAAGCGCTCCCCGTTGAGGAATTCGTCCCGCAGCCGGCCGTTGAAGGACTCGATGTAGCCGTTCTCCCAGGGACTCCCGGGCTCGATGAAGAGCGTCTGCACGCCGATGCGCCCCAGCCATTGTCGCACCGCCCGAGCCACGAACTCCGGACCGTTGTCCGAGCGGATGTACGCAGGCGGGCCGCGCCGTACGCAGAGGTCGGCCAGCACGGCGAGCACCTCCTGCGAGCTGAGTCGCCGTCCGACCTCAATCGCAAGGCACTCCCGCGTGTACTCGTCGACCACCGTCAGCATCCGCAGCTTCCGTCCGTCAGCGGTCCGGTCGAAGACGAAGTCGTAGGCCCAGACGTGGTTCGGGTGCTCGGCCTGTAGCCGCACGATCGACCCGTCCGCGAGCCACAGACGGCCGCGCTTCGGCTGCTTCGCGGCTACGCGCAGCCCTTCCTGCCGCCACAGCCGCTCGACCCGCTTGTGGTTCACGCGCCAGCCCTCGCGGTGCAGCAGCGCGGTGATCCGTCGGTACCCGTAGCGGCCGAAGCGGGTGGCCAGCGCCACGATGCGGGCACGCAGCGCCTGCTCATCGGCCGACTCCCGCGGCACGTAGCGCTCGGTGGCACGGGCCTGCCCGACGACGGCGCAGGCCCGCCGCTCCGAGACCGCGAACTGCTCTCGCATCGCTGCGACCGCCCGGCGACGCTTGGCCGGGCTCAGAAGTTTCCCCGGGAGAGC
>WHTR01000154.1 GCA_009377635.1 Chloroflexota bacterium | reverse complement strand
CGAGATGTGCGAGGTGGCCGCCTGCGGCGCTCCGACGCGTCTGCTGGCGAGGCTCAAGTCCCTGCTCCACGACGCCCTCGCCGTACGCGGCCGACGCGATCACGGCTGCCTCAGCGCGGCGGAGCTGGACTCCGAGCGAGCGCTCCTCGCCGCTCGCACCGACCGACTTCTGGCCCCCACCCCACGCGATCCGGCCACCCGGCGCATTGTCGGGCACCTTCGCGTCGAGCGTCAGGCGCTCGTCACCTTCCTGGAGCGCCCGGGCGTCCAGGCCACCAACTGGCGGGCCGAGCAGGCCATCCGGCCGGCGGTGGTGATCCGCAAGGTCTGGGGCGGCCACCGCACCTGGGCCGGGGCGCGGGTCGGGCAGCGGCTGATGACGCTGATAGGCACCTGTCGCCAGCGCGGCCTGGATCCCCTGGCCGAGATGGTCGTCCTTCAGCGCTCGCCCGGCCCGCTCGTGCTCTCGCTCAGCGCCGCACCCCCGTAGGGCCCGGCGAGGAGCGCTCCATCCGGTGCTCGACCTCGCCTCCGCCTACTGGCGAGCACGGCCGTGGCGTCGATGCGCTCTCACGGTAAACAAGTACCTTCAACGTTGGCTACTACGGCCTTATCGGGGCCGCACTCGCGTCCGGCCAGCGACGGATCCTGTATGGACCGCGTTCCTACCGGGCAAAGGTCCTCCGAGGGTGCAGGCTCTCGCCCCGGTCGACGTACGTGCGCCCCCCAGGTCCGTGGCGAGCCGACATCGCCGACCTTACGGCCATCCTCGATGCCCTCAATCGCGACGAGTTCGGGCGATTGCAGAGGACATCACGTTAGTCAATTGAGTCCTTGCCCCCCTCCAAGGGACTGGCCCTGCTCGTCGTCCGAGCCGTTACTGCCCGACAATGTCCGCCGACGGCGCGCGACCGGAAAGGGCCTCGCGGATCTCGTTGGCGGCCGCCTCTAGCCCCCTCAGCCACGACTGGGGCTCACAACGCGCGATGTCGCCGGCGACGGCGTCGTCACTGACGATGAGGATCGACGAGAACAAGACCAGGCGATGGCCTGCGCCCCTTGCCGCCCCCGCCAGGTGCCCGCTCTCCAGATCCACGATGTCGGCGTGCCATCTGAGGCGCTGGGCCTCCTCCAGGGCCGTCGCGATCGAGTCCACGGTGACCACCCGGCGCGCGACGGCACAGGCCAGTGGCGGCAGGGCTTCCGCGCCTGCGAGCGACCACCTCCCACCGCCAGCGATCGACGCCGACCGTGCGTGCGCTACCACCCCCACTGGGTCGCCAACGAGGGTGCCACCAAGGCCAACAAACACGACGCGGGTTCCTGGATCGACCACGTGGACCGCATCCGCGGCGGCGCTGGACTGCGGGCATTGCACCAGTCCGACGGCATCGGAGAAAGCGGCCGGCCACCACCCGCGGGGTCCCTCGCGCAGCTCTAGCGTCTCGGCGAGCACGCAGTAGATCCGTCGGAGGGGAGTAACAAGGAGCAGCGGCGGCACCGCGCGCACGCCTAGGAAGGCAGCCCGGAGATCGACCCGGAGTTCCTCCCTCACGTGCCGCGACGACCCAGCTGCTCCGCGGCGGGGATGGGGCAATCCGGAACGTCAGCACGCAGCCTCTCGAGGGTGTCGTTTCGACGCGCAATGATCTCCGGTAGCCTCGCCTCGCCAAGGTTCCCCAGTCGGAAGGCATCCGCGTCTAGCTTGTAGAGCCACGAGCACGGGCTGACGTCACCGTTTGCATTGATATGCAGCACTCGCTGGTGCGCCGGACAGCCCCCAACGGCGCGGGACGTCGCTGACCGGCCGAAGCTGTGATCGACCGCCATCTCGCTCGAGAAGCGCTCCGCTGCGCCGATGACGGCAGCGGAAACTGCCGTCATCTCGGGCTGCGAGAATAGGAGTTGAGGGTTTTCCGCGGCTCGTCCTACAGGTAGCACGGTGTGAAGTACGACCGACGCCACACCAACCTGGCCGAGCCCTCCGAGGTAGTCGTCTAGGCGGTCGACGTTCTCGGGTGTGACCGTTCCGCTGACTCGGATGGGCAGGCCGGCCTCGACAGCACGGCCGATCCCGCCGAGCGACCGTCGGTACGCTCCCTCTCGAGCCCTAATCCTGTCGTGGGACTGCGCGTCGTAGCCGTCGATGCTGACGGTGATCTGCTCGATCGCGATGTCCGCAAGGCGTCGAATCACGCCCGGCGTGAGCGCGTAGCCGTTCGTCGCTACGAACACGCGTACCGCCGACGTATCGACTGCGCTCAAGAGATCGACGAAGTCCGGCCGGAGGAAGGGCTCACCTCCGGAGAAATACACCTCTGCGACCTGCGCCTCCGCAAGATCCCGGGCCGCGCGGAGAGCCGGAGCAGTCGCCACGTCGGTACGCGTGGTGACGTCGGGTCCGGAGTGTGTGCAGCAGTGCAGGCACTCAAGGTTGCAGCGGTGAGTCACTTCCCAGATCACGAGCCGGCCAGTCGCCGGCGGCCTAAAGCGACACAGCTCGGTCTCGCACTCCGACCGTCGATCACAGGCGCCGCTATCAGCCATCGAACACCGCTCGAACAATCTCCAGCGGCGCGGCGCAGATTTCGTGATATCGCCCGCCGACTCCGCTTTCTCTCGGGTGTGCGACGCGGTAGTAGCCGCTGCAGCACGTCGCCCAATACAGTCCGGCCGCCACCAACGCCCGGCGTGTCTCGTCCTGCAGCTGGCCGGGCATGAGCTGCAGGCGGGCGACGACCATCTCCAGGGCAGCGAGACGCGCTGACACTTGCAGCCTCAACGTCGGGTTAAGGAACAAGCGCATGCAATCGATCAGCGGCGCATCGTATCCGACGAACTCGTAGTCGACGATCCGGACGGTTCCATCGGGCTCTATCAGGATGTTACTCGGCTGGAGATCGCGGTGGGTCAACGCTTTCGGAAGCGCGGCCAGCTCGACCTCGCAGTCCTCACGCGCGAGAATCGGCGGCGGCGCGCCGGGAGCGTTGTGCACGACGTGCCAATACCTATCGAGGTGAGACGCATGGGAATCCCCTTGATATGTAATCGGCAGCGGCGCAAGTGCGTCGAGAAGCGCACCCATCGCGGTAGCGAGAACCGGCATACCGAGCGTGGGGGGCGTCGATGCAAGGGTTCGCCCGCGTACGAAGGCGGTGGCGATGACAGCATGTTGGTCATCGGCTCCGAGGAGTGCCGGAGCGAGCCGGCCGCCGAGAGCCTCGTAGACCGTGCGCTCGTTTGCGTATCTGGGGTCTCCGCGTGTGAATACCTTAAGGACGGCAATCGGCGTCCCGTTCCGACGGGCGATATACACCTGTCGATCGTGGCGGACGGTCCCGAAGCGTTCGAGGTCTGCGGGCCATCCGAGGATCAGCGATGCGACGTGCTCGTGGTCGTGCCTGAGGATCGTCACGTAGCGGACCGCGGGCCGAGGGGGAAGTCGGCTCGGAAGTAGTCGTCGACGAGTTCGCGAGAGGCGGCGAGACACTCGGCACATCTCAGCGAACAGATCTCCTCCTCCTTCAGGCCGTAGGGACCTGCGAGAAGGTCCGCCCGCACGGAGGTGACCATGCAGGGATCCCGCACCTTGTACCCTGCGAAGGCGCGTCTGGCTGACTCCGGAGACAACGTGAGCGGGACGTTGTACGCGTGCTTCTCTGCGGACTTGCTCATCTTCCGATCCTTGGCCACGCGGCTGGGCATGAGCCGCGAGAAGAGCGCGCTGATCCGCGGACGACCGGACGCGTCGGCGATCGCATTTATCGCATTGATGTGGAGCGCCTCGTCCACGCCGTAGACGGCGATGACAGTCGACGACCCGCTATCCGGCGGCCTCAAGAGCTCAGATGCCATGAAGAGAACCGCGAAGATCTCACCGGGCTGGAGGTGGCGGTGGTAGTTGCGAAGAAGCGCGTCGTTGGAGATGGCATTCGCCGCGACTGCCATTCCCGGCAGAATCGCTGGGTTCTCGGACCTCACTGCGACGTGCTGCGGTCCGAAGCCGAGCCGCCGGAACGTCTCCGAGAAAGAACCCCTAGCGCGTGCGGCGGCGGCCTGCGGCGAATCCCCCCTGGCCGCCACGGCCTCGAGATCAGCGATAGAAATCTCGACCTTGCAACCGAGATCTTGGGCTGTCCGCACCTGGTTTAAGACGAGCAGGTTGCCGAGATGAAGATCTCCGGCGCTGTCGAAGCCGGATCGGACGGTCACGGATTGGGGCGCGCGCGCGACTCGCTCGAGCGTGGCCCGGATGTCGGCAGTCCCGGCGATCGTGGAGGACCGTAGCCAGGGGTATGCCGCCCGGTCTACGTCGTTCAGGGCCACCAGGCCCAACTGGGCGACAAGATCGCCGTACCTGTCCGGAAGCCGATTCGCCCAGGGATCAAGGCCGCGAGGCATCTGCCTGGCTTCCGGGTGTCCGAGTCCACCGAGACGCTTCCTGGATCAAGATCGGCACGCCCACGGCTCTCCGGAGTCACTTCGCAAGATCTGACGGTCGCGACAATACTCGACGTCGAGGCGAGCAGCTTAACTAACGTCATCCGCCACGGAAGGCCGTGAGCGGCAGCGCCTCCGGGGACTGGTGAAACTCAATGGCCCGCTGGCCGACGCCGAGCAGTTGGCGCGCCTCGGGAGTCGCGGATGCGACGGCGACGCTGGCGGGCACGTGCAAAACGTCGCGTGGCCGAAGCCATCTATAGCCGTACGCCACATGAGCGGCGATTCGGGTGGGGGCTGAAGTTGTCGAGCACCAGCGCGATCCTTGTCTCGGGCGGGTGGAGCGCGCGCAGGTAGCGGCAGAAGGCAAGGAACTGGGCGCGGCCCTTGCGGACCTTGACGTGGCCGTACATCCGATCGCGGGACAGGTCGTGGGCGCCGAACATGTGCCGTGCGCCGTGGGGACGGGTGGAGGTGGCCCGTCGGCGCCGGCGCGGGTGGGCGCCGCGCCCACCGCGGCTCGCCCACTGGCGGCCGGGATGCGGCTGGAGGTCCAAGGGGCCGAACTCATCCACGCAGATGACGACCGCCGGGTCATCGGGTTCGGGCCGTGTGGTCCCGTCGGCGATCGCGTACAGCTCCAGCACCCGGTTCTTCGTGGCCTCGAAGTCGGGGTCGGTCGAGGCCTTGTAGGTCTTGACGCGCGGGAAAGGACACCCCCTCGTCGTG
>WHTR01000153.1 GCA_009377635.1 Chloroflexota bacterium | reverse complement strand
CCGGAGCAAGACCATCCACGTGACGATGCTGGCCGGTATCGACCCGCAGTCCGAGGGACTCCGCCGCGCCCGAGAGGCGGGGCTCAGGACCACAACCGACGGCATCGACGGCCTGCTCGCCGAGCCGGACATCGCCGATCTCGTCTTTGATGCCACCTCCGCCCGAACGCATCTGCAGCATGCGCCGAAACTCGAGGCGGCCGGGAAGATCGCGATCGACCTTACGCCGGCGGCGGTCGGTCCCTACGTCATCCCCGCGGTCAACATGGGGAATCAGCTTCGGGCGAAGAACGTGAACATGGTGAGCTGCGGCGCACAGGCCACCGTGCCCATCGTCCACGCCGTGAATCGTGTCGCGCCAGAGGGCGTCGACTACGCCGAGATCGTGGCCACCATCGCGAGCCTCAGCGCAGGTCCGGGCACGCGTCAGAACATCGACGAGTTCACCCAGACGACCGCGCGCGGGCTGGAGCTCGTCGGCGGCGCGAGGAAGGGCAAGGCGATCATCATCCTGAATCCGGCCGATCCGCCCATCATGATGCGCGACACGGTGTACTGCCGAGCGCCCGGCATGGATCCGCAGAAGGTGTCCCACTCGATCTCCGAGATGGTGGAATCGATTCAGGAATACGTCCCGGGCTATCGGCTGCGGACGGAGCCGATCTTCGATGGGGATCGGGTGACCGTCTTCATCAACGTCGAGGGAGCCGGGGACTATCTCCCGGCGTACGCGGGCAACCTCGACATCATGACCCATGCCGCCGTGCGGGTCGGAGAGGAGATCGCCCGGACGCTGCTCGCGGAGCGCGGCACAGGTGCACGCCATGTATAGGCCGAAGTCGATCCGGGTCATGGACTCAACGTTGCGGGATGGGAGCCATGCCAAGGCCCATCAGTTCACGGCCGACCAGGTCGCCAGTGTCGTCGCCGCCCTCGATGAGGCCGGAGCGCCCGTCATCGAGGTCTCGCACGGGGACGGG
The DNA here is from genome assembly GCA_009377635.1 of Chloroflexota bacterium. Lineage (GTDB taxonomy): Bacteria > Chloroflexota > UBA6077 > UBA6077 > SHYK01 > WHTR01. Next base: position 4,218 of record WHTR01000153.1, on the reverse strand, counting down.
CTGGGTGGCTCGTCCTTCCAGTACGGCTTCTCCCTGGAGCCGCAGGAGCATCTCCTCGCTGCGGCGCAAGGCGCCATTAAGCACGCCAAGCTGGCCATCCTGCTCATTCCGGGCATCGGCACCGCCGAAGACCTGGAGATGGCCCACCACTACGGGGTGGGAGTGGCGCGGATCTGCACCCACGTGACCGAGGCCGACATCTGCGAGCAGCACATCCAGATGGCCAAGCGTCTCGGCATGGAGGCGATCGGCTTCCTCATGATGGCCCACATGGTCTCCCCCGAGGAGCTGTGCGAGCAGGGCCGCAAGATGGAGAGCTACGGAGCCGACTGCGTCTACGTCGTCGATTCCGCCGGCGCGATGACCCCCTACGACATGCGGGCCCGGATCTCGGCGTTGCGCGAGGCGATCGGCATCGAGATCGGCGTCCACGCCCACAACAACCTCAGCTTCTCGGTCGCCAACTCGCTGGTCGCCATGGAGGAAGGCGCCACCTGCATCGACGGGTGCACGTGCGGCCTCGGCGGGGGCGCTGGCAACACCCAGACCGAGGTGCTGGTGGCCGTGCTCGACAAGCTGGGGGTGGATACCGGCATCGACACCTTCAAGATCATGGATGTGGGCGAGGAGATCGTCCGTCCCATCATGGACCGGCCCCAGATTATCGACCGGGCCGGCCTCACGCTCGGCTACGCCGGTGTCTACTCGAGCTTCCTCCTGCACGCCTACCGCGCCGCGGAGAAGTTCGACGTGGACGTGCGTGAGATTCTCCTCGAGTGCGGGCGGCGCAAGACCGTGGGCGGCCAGGAGGACATGCTGATCGACATCGCCTGGGAATTGAACCAGAAGAAGCTGGCGGCCCCGCGGTGAAGGGAGGAGATGGACATGGTGTCCACGGAGGAGAACGAGCGACTGACGCGAGTTGGGCCCGACACGCCGTGCGGCGCACTCATGCGCCGCTACTGGCATCCCATCTGCGCCGAAGCCACGCTTCGGAAGAATCCGGTTCAGCCCATCAAGATTCTGGGCGAACAGCTGGTGCTCTACCGCGACCGCGGTGGTCGACTTGGCCTGCTGCATCACCGCTGCGCCCATCGGGCGATGCACCTGATGTTCGGCGTACCAGAAGAGGAAGGCCTTCGCTGCTGCTACCACGGCTGGCTCTACGACCACGCGGGACACATCCTGGAAACCCCTCTCGAGCCCGTGGAGAGCCACATCAAGGACCATGTGCGGCTCAAGGCCTACCCGGTCCAGGAGATGGGTGGACTGATCTGGGCGTACCTCGGGCCGGAGCCCGTTCCGCTGCTCCCCCGCTGGGACCTCTACGTTCGTGAGGGCAGCTTCCGGCAAATCGTCGCACACCGCCTGCCCTGCAACTGGCTGCAGGTCATGGAGAACCGCGGCGACCTCGCTCACGCCATATATCTCCACGGTCGTCTCTTCCAGTACGCGCTAGAGCGACAGGGGAGGCTGACCGATGACTCTCAGGCCCGGTACAACGCGACCATGCGCCAGCAGAGTGATCGGCTGCAACGGGGTGTCTACCCGCAATACCGGCCAGTGTACAACGAGTTTGGGTTCACGAAAGGCAACCGGGAATCGGATCAGCCGGACGACGCGACATCCTGGATCATTGGGGCCAACCCGGTGCTGTTCCCGTACCTCCTCGGCTTCGGGCCCGGCAGCGTCGGCATCCGCAAATCGTACCAACTGGGCATCCCCGTAGACGACACAACGACTTGGCATCTGCAGTATTTCTGCTATACGTTCCCTGAAGGGGTGGAGATCCCCGAGCAAGATGGAGTGCCCTACGTCGAGGTGCCGCTCACGAGCGAGCAAGGGGAGTACACGCTCGATTACGTACTGGGCCAGGACATGGTAGCCTGGTACGGGCAGGGCGAGATCACGGACCGCACGAAAGAGCACCTTGGCCAGTCCGACGCGTGCGTGGTGGCGTACCGGCAGCTCTTGGGGGAGCAGATCGACATCGTTGGGGCGGGTGGGGAGCCCATGAATGTCTTCCGGGATGCAGCACAGTCCGACCGACCGGAGCTACGCATCCCCTCCAGAACCGGCTACGAGCCCTTCGGGCGGCGAGGGGCCCTGTCAGCCGCGGGATTCTATCGAGCCAACTATCACAGGGTCTCGGAGGGAGGCTGGCTCTATATCGATGACGACGCCGATCGCTATTGCCCAGACCGCGATCTCATTGTCGAGCTCTATCGGAAGACCGAGGAGCTGCTGGACAAGGACGAGGCTCAGTCCTCCCGGCGATAGATCTCGGCGGGCGCCCTTGCGCCAACTACCTGATGGCCCTCGCTACTGGATGGGATCGAGCACGCGGTGCTCTGGGAGCGACTCGGGTGCAGGCCGAGCTCCCACGCATGGGCGTCAGCGGACCCAGCGCCACTGGTGCACGTTGTCCCAGGCGGTGTCCCCGCTGTAGCCACCGCTCAATCCCTGCAGGGAGGATGTGTACGCTGCTGCCAGCGAGAGGTAGTAGAGGGGAATCGCAGGCAGCTCGTTGCTCGCGAGCTTCAGCGCCTGGACAGCCGCCCGATTTCGTTCCGTCCGGTCCAGCGAGCTGATGAACGTCTCGATGAGCCCGTCGTATTCGGGGTTGGACCATCCCCCGCGGTTGACGCCGGCCCAGCGCCGTTCCGCCGTTGCGATATTGCCGCTCACCAACTTGTTCACGGGAGTCGTCCCGTTGAGCCCAGTTTGCTCGATGCGAAGCGCGGGGAACGCGGAGACTTGCTCGAGATCCTGCGACTGCGCCGGAGCGATGATGTTGATGTCGATCTCCAGGCCGAACGTCTTCCATTGGTCTGCGAGGATCGACGCCTCCCGCGGCCCGGGGTCGGCGCTGAAGGCCCGCAGCTCCAGGCTGAGCCGCGTCCGCGTCGCGTCGGCATAGAATCCGTCGGCGCCCTTCCGAAAGCCTGCATCCGTCAGTGCCCGATCGGCCTCCTGAAGGCTGTATGGGTACTTGGTCACCACACGGTCCAGCGCTGCAAAGTACTCTTCCACGGGACCGGTCAGCGTGTGTGCGACCGCAACCTCTCCATCCAGAATCGCCGCCGAGAGGGATTCTCGGTTGGTCGCTTGAAGGAGGGCCTTGCGCATGCGAAGATCGCGGATGGCCGGCGGCAACACATAGTCGTCCTTGAACTGTACCTGCAGGAACCGTGACTTGTTGGGAGTCAGGATGACCGCGCCTGCGCCCGTGCTCTCCCATTGCTTCTTCAAGACGGACCCTTGTTCGAACCCAATGGACTCCTCAGCAGCAACGTGCACATCCCCGGCCAGGAGAGAAGCCACAGCCGCGCTCGGGTCAGAGAGGAAGACGAGCTTAAGCTGCTCGATCTGGGGTTTCCCCTCCACGAAGCTGTCGAAGGACGACGCCTGGATGAATGCCCCCGGCTCCCAGCGCTCCAGCCGGTAGGGTCCGGAGCCGACAAACTCCTGTGTCCAATAAGGATCGTTCAGAAATGCTTGCGCATCGCCAGCGCGAAACTTTGCCTCGAGCAGATGGCGTGGCATCGGGGGGATGCCGCCGTACCTGCTCGTCGACAGATTCGCGGCGTCGCCGTAGGGCTGCTTCCAGCGAATGACGACTGTTCGGTCGTCAGGGACGGTGATCTCCTGAACGAGCCGGATCGGCGGGTCTATTGGGACGCCCATGTCGGGCCAGGTGAAGACCTGCCAGCCGAAGGCGATGTCCTCTGCAGTCAGGGGCGTTCCGTCGTGCCACGCCAGGCCCGGCCTCAGGCGGTAGGTGGTTTCCATCTGGCCGTCCGGGAACACCTGCCAGTCCGCGGTGTTCAGCTCCGGCAACCCCTCCGCGAGCTGGGGGCGCGGGACGTTGTGCCCGTCGGCGACGACAAGCCAGCCGCTGAAGATGTGCGTTGGGGCAGATGGGGTGGCACCGCTCGTCGTGGGAGGCCTGGGGGCCAGGGTCGTTGGCTCGACATGGATGGCGATGACGAGCGTCGGGCTCGGGAGCTGTCCTTGGACGTCCGCCGACTCCCCTCGCGACCCGACGCCGCTAGGGGCACCCGGTGCACAGCCACCAACTACAATGACAGCGACAACGAGCAGGCATGTCCGCGCCCTACCCAACATTTGCGCCTCCCTTGGCGGCCGTCCCGCCTACTGGAGTTTTAGTGGGTCAGTTCCTGTCAGCGTGGCCTATTCGTCCAGTAGGGCGCGGGC
>WHTR01000152.1 GCA_009377635.1 Chloroflexota bacterium | reverse complement strand
TGGAATGCGGGACCGAGAGTGCGCCTACGAGGACCACGCAGCCGATGTAACGCACCAGTTCGCTGGCAGCACGGTCCACCGACCCAGGGTCGGCGGTAACCTGGCGCTCGATCAGCTCGAGCTGCGGACCGTCCGATCCCCACAGCTCCCGGGTGTGCGTGGCCGCCAGCCGTGCCCCCAGACATTGCTCCTGAATGGACTGGGTGAGCTCACCGTGCGTGGAGAGCAGTCCGATCCGCAGCCGCTCCTTCACCGTCCTCATCTCCCAAACAATCAAGAAACTTCCTCGCCCCTGCGCCCGAGCTCCCCAGCCAATGTCCGCTATCCCTGACTGGAAACGCAGCGCAGCTGCCGAGCGTTGGGTGACAGAGCTGCGCCGTTGATTTAGACGGTAGTTTATGCTATCAGTCTGTCACACGGATCGGGAACCGGGTGGCTACGCCTTCCGTGGGTCCTTCGGCAGGGTCACCAGCCACGGTGAAGAGAGGAGCAGTATGTCTGAGCAGCAACTCCGTGTGCGACTCTGGACACGGGGGGCTGCCGTCGGTCTTGCCGTCCTGACTGTGCTCGCCGGCTGCTCGGCGCCGGCAAGCCCGGTGGCGCCGGTCGCAGGTAATGGGGAGCAGCGGCCGCCAGCGGCGAAAAAGCGGGTTGTCGCGGCGGTCGCCGACGAACCGCCGATCCTCAATTACACGCTCAACCGCGCTGGTGCTGGCGGCGAGCGGGGGACTACGGAGCTGGACATGCTGCTCAATGCCGGGCTTGTGGTCGCGGACGAGCAGAACCAACTACAACCTCAGCTTGCCGAGATGGTCCCGACGATCGAAAACGGCCTGTGGCGCCTGCTTCCTGACGGACAGATGGAGACGACATGGCGCATTCGGCCGAACGCGCGATGGCATGACGGCACGCCGATAACCGCGGAGGACCTGGTCTTCACCCTCGCAGTGGGGACAGATGCCGAGCTCGATTTCGTGCAGTATCCCGCATATGGGTCCATCGAGGGCATCGAGGCAACAGATTCCCGGACGGTGACCGTACAGTGGAGGAGTCCGTTCATCGCCGCGGACACACTCTTCACGACAGACGCGGCGTGGCCGTTCCCCAAGCACGTCCTGGAGGCAACCTACCTCGAGGACAAGAACAAGCTGGTGACACACCCTTACTGGAGCGTCGACTACGTGGGAACAGGGCCGTTCCGGTTGCGTGAATGGGTTACGGGCAGCCATGCGACACTCGAGGCCAACGACCAGTACGTCCTGGGGCGCCCAAAGATCGACGAGATGGTCGTGAGGTTCATCCGTGACCCCAACACGCTGATCGCCAACATCCTCGCGGGTGAAGTCGACGTGAATCTGGGTCGCGGCGTGTCCGTAGAGGAGGCGACTCAGGCGAAAGTCCAGTGGGCCGACGGTCGACTCTAGACGGCGCAGACCAACTGGATCGCGCTGTACCCGCAGTTCATCAACCCTCGTCCGCCCCTCCTGGCCGACGTGCGGTTTCGGCGGGCGCTGTCCCACGGCATGGATCGCCAGCAGCTCGTCGACAGCTTTATGGGGGGGCTGACGAGCGTCGCCCATGTCGTGATCACACCGAGCGATCGGGAATACCAGTTCATCGAGAACCGCATCGCTCGCTACGACTATGATCCTCGGCGTACCGCGCAGTTGGTGACGGAGCTCGGATACGCCCGGGGACCGGACGGCATGTACCGAGACGTTGCCAACCAGCAGATCTCTGTGGAGCTGCGGACGGCTGTGGGAGATCAGCTGCAGGAGAACATGGACCTCTCAATCGCCGACGAGTGGCAGCGCCTGGGAATCGGCGCGGAACCGGTCCTGTACGGGAGGCAGCAGCGCGACGACCAGGAATGGCGGCAGACGCGGCCGGCCTTCGAGATGGTGCGTCAGCCCAGCGAGATCCAGCGGTTCCACAGTTCGGGTACGCCGCTGCCAGAGAACGATTTCCGTGGACACAACCGAACTCGTTACCAGAGTCCGGAGCTGGATGCGCTCATCGACGGATACTTCGTAACCATCCCGTGGCAGGAGCGCATGCAGGTCCTGGGGAACGTCGTCCACCATCTCACCGACCAACTCGTGGCCATCGGAACCCTCTATGCGGCGGACCCGATGCTGATCTCCAATCGCCTGGTGAATGCGAGCCCTGCGGGCCAGACCGCGAACGCACACACGTGGGACCTTCGATAGCGCCAGCGCTGCGATGGTCTTTGCGATGCCGTTACCCAGGCACATAATCGAGCCGCCCTACGTCGGAGAACAGCCCAGCTTCGCCACCAGCGGCGGAAAGGGCGGGCAGCGGACTCGTCGGAGGGAACCATCTCGCTGTACCCGCCGGCCATTACCCCAAACCCGGCCATCATCGGCAACGTCGACATCCGGCGCGCCATTGCGCACGCCAATCTCTACGTGAACAGGAGGTGCTGGACAGTCGAGGCATCGAACGGGCGGTCTGTGAGCCCAGCGTTTCCATGTACAGAAGTAGAGAACGCCCCAGATCGTACGGCGGGCGAAGGAGGAGGACGTGGCAAACGAACAAGCAGATCGAGCCAGCGTCAGCGCGGTGAGATTCTTCGATGTGGCGGATGCGCTGCGAGAACGCGAGAGCTACGGGCAGGCGGATATCCCCGGCCGGGTAGACATGGCGACATCCGACAAATGCTACGTCGCGTTCTTCCAGACAAAACCGCGCGGCGGCGAAACGCACGTTCACTCACACCCGGACTCCGACCAAATCCTGTTCGTGCTGAAGGGCGAGTGTACGGTTGAGGGGCTTTCGGCCAGGTATGTTCTGGCGGAGCAGCAGGGTGTGCTGATCCCTGCTGGAGTCAACTACGGGTTCACGAACATGACCAACGAGGACCTGATGTTCCTCTCGATCCGTACCGAGTCAACCGGGGGGCGTCGCGTCGCCTACGTGCCGAACGTGCCATCCGACGTGCAGTTCAAGATTCCTGAGATGGAGATAGGAGCCAGAGGGATCGGCCGCGAGTTGTACGTCTACGCACTGGATCGCCGGACGATTGGCGTCTCGCCGCTTCTCCTCGAGGAGTGGAACCGTGCGGCGATCCTGCGGATGAATTGCGAGTACGAACGTCGTGACGCGTACACCTTGGCTAACCTGCCCGAGCGGATGGCCCAGTGGTATCAGGTGGATGACGTGACCGACACGGACTACCGCATCATCACCGACCCTGAGCGGACGAGGGTGCGGATCGACCTGAGCCCGATCATTGATCGCCGGTCCAAGAACAGCTAACGGGCAAGGTTGGCTGGAGAAGTAGAGGAGGGCACGGAATGGCGCAGCGAGCCCCAGACGTAGGAAGTGTCGACGACGTACAGATCTTCGATGCGGTGAAAGGGTCGCAGGGGCGCCCGCGCGGCGCCCTGGGCGGCGCGCAGGTGGCGATCTCGCCCAATTGCGAGATCGAGCTCTTGCGAGCGCCCGCACGAGGGGAGAGACGTCTCCTACCCGACCCCATGGCGGACTGCATCATCCTGGTGCTCCACGGCGAGTGCGTGGCTAACGCCCCGTCGGGCACGCACCTGCTGCAATCGAACCAGGGCGTGTTGGTGACGGCGGGGGGGAGCGGCACGTTCACCAGCACGAGCGACGAGGAGCTCGTCCTCCTCTCGATGAGCACGGGGTCCGCCGCGGAGCGCCCCGGCTATATACCCAACAGGCCCTCCGGGGTCTTCATTCGGGTTCCCGCGGCCGAGCTCGAGGCGCGGGGAATCGGCCGCCACCTGTACGTGTTTGCCATGGATCACCGGACCATCGGGGTCGGCGTCAATTTCACGGAGGAATGGAACCGCGGCTCGCTCCTGCGCATGAATTGCGAGTACGAGCGTTCGGGTGTCGACATACTGGTCAACCTCCCCGAGCGCATGGCCCGGTGGTACCAGGTTCGGGGTCTGACTGACGCGGACTATCGGATCAGCCCCGACAATCAGACTCGGGTGCGCGTCGACCTCGGTCCACTCGTCGCGCGCGAGGCGAGCGGCGCGACGGAGCGGGCAGCGGGCTGACGGGTGAGCCGAGCCACCTCGATTTAGATCGGACGGAACCTTCTGACATCGAGGAGCATTGAGGAGGAAGGCCGTGGCAGACTACGAGACGATCGACCTGCGCGTGCAGTTCCGAGCGGGCCATTCGACGATCTGGGAGCTGGCGGACAAGGCCGGCGTCCTGGCGCAGCTCAACACGCGGTTAGCGAGTCTCGCGTTCTGTGAAAGCTCGTCGAAAGCCGAAGCGGCGCTCTTCGACGGCCGCGTTGACGTGGTTGCGGGCAACCACATCAGCCCCTACGCGAAGGTAGCGCAGGGCAAGCCCATCGTGTGCCTCGCCTCGCCGGGGAATTGGGGGAGGGAGGAGAGCCAGGTGAGAACTCGGCCGATTCCCCGATGCATGCGAGTCCTCTTACATTCGTCAGCGATCCATCGTGCTGACGACCACGAACTGCCCGCCGACGAGCTGGGCAATCGTCGTGGGGTCCTGGGTCCAGCGGCCGTTGTGATCCTCCGCCGTGAACGTTAGCGGCCCACCGGCACCCGGATAGGCGCGGAGCCCCTCGAGCGTAGCAATCTGCGCCTGGGAGTCGGGCCCTCCGGTCTGATAGGCTTCCGCCAGCAGACGCAACTCATCCCAGCCAAAGGCGTGGCTCGCGGTCGCCGTGAGGTGTGAATCGACCGTGGCCATCCGCTGGTGCAATGCCTGCTCCTCGGCGGAGGCCCGCTGGTCCCGGAGAAACATGTCGACGAAAAAGTGGCCCTCGGCCGCCGAGCCGGCGCCGGCACGGAACTCGTGGCACAGCATGCCTCGCGCGTGCACGAACGGGGGAAGCCCGCTCAAGCTGTGCGCCATCTGGGTGAGGCGAACCTGCCGCGCGGTATCGGAGTCGTAGATCATCACGGCATCCGGCCGCCAGTTGCGCAGGCGGTCGAGGGTCGCGCGATCTCCGTCGGGGTCGGTGTCGAGTTCTAGCTGGAGTACCTCCGCCCCCCGGCCGCTCAGCGGCGCCGCCGTGCAGGCGGCGGCGTGCACCTGGAATTCGTTGCCCGCGTGGAGCAGCCCGACTCGTCGCGCGCCTTGCTCCTCGACCAGGAAACGCGCCACCGCGGCGCCAGTGATCTCGGAAGGGACCCCGATGTGGAAGACGTGCCGGCGCCCGCCGCCCACCAGAGGATTGTTGTTAGCCGTCGCATAGACCACACCACTGGCCTCCGCCCACACTGCCGCGCGGATGGAATGCGGGACCGAGAGTGCGCCTACGAGGACCACGCAGCCGATGTAACGCAC
>WHTR01000151.1 GCA_009377635.1 Chloroflexota bacterium | reverse complement strand
GAGGGATCTCTGTTAACCGAGATGCTTCGCCTTCGGCTCAGCATGACAATTTCATGCGCTCCAGGCGGGCCGAGAGGCCCAGGTATTTCCCAGTACCAGAGCGCGAAGTTGCTCCTATCCTCCAAGTAGGCCCGAAGGGGGGAGGGAGCATACGCCTCCCCCCTCGTGGGGGAGGCCGGCCGCCGGGCCGAAGGCCCAAGGACGGGAGAGGGGGACAGCAACGAACCAGCAAAACAAGCGTCATGAAGTACTGGCGCGAAGCAGTTGCGCCCGCGCAAAGAGGTCCGGAAGGGTGTTCTTCCGGACCTCTCCGCATCGCGACCAGTCAACGCGCAGCCATTACTGGACTCTGACCTCGGCAAACATCCCGTGGGCGACGTGCGGCGGGCCGCCCGGCACCTGCGGCGGTCCCTCCGAGGACTGCTGCGCCGCTGCCATGTACGCCTGCGGGTCAGCGCCCGTCGGGATGAAGCAGACGAGGGCATATCGGCCGGGCTCCGTGAACGTCCCATCGCCCAAGACGGCCATGCCGTCAGCGTTGGGAGGGGCGATAATCACGAACGATGGCTCCTCGACGATAGTCCTCTGCTCCGCTTCGGGCAGCTGGAGCAGCTGCGCGACCGGTCGCGTCTCGGAGTCGGGGATCCGCAACGCAACGACCTCGTGCAGCTCAGCGGCCGAGCGGTTGACGACCGTGAACTTCGTGCCGACCCCAACCGTAGCGGGCACGTTCTGGAACGCGTAGTCGGACGCCGTGATCTCGACTGTTTGCGTGCCAGGTCCCCGGCATGCCGCGACCAGCAGCACCCCTGCGACAACCCCTACCAGCCCCAATTGGATCAAGGATCGCGTGTGTTTGCGTGTCACTCTGCTCCTCCTTCTGTCGTATCGCCGCCCAAGGCCGACCCGGGCTCGGCCTCTGCTCGCGGCTGACATCGCACTCTAACTGGTGACCGTTACGGGATCGTTCCGAGGCAGAAGCGGGTAACATACTGGTGCCGTCGGGACGGGTCTGAAGCCGATACGAGCAGGAGCAAGGGATTGACCGACCTCAGGATCTGGTTGCTCGGTCCACCGCGGGCCGAGCTGAACGACGTCCCCATCGACGTCGACACGCGCAAGGCGATCGCGATCCTTGCCTACCTGGCCGTTTCGGCTCAGCCGCACCGGCGCGACACGCTGGCTGCCCTGCTGTGGCCCGAGTCCGACCACGCCAGCGCGCGCTCCGCCCTCCGTCGAACCCTTTCAACCCTGAGGACCGCCCTCGCCGGGCGCTGGCTGGCCGTCGACGGAGAGACGGTCCGATTGGGGGAAGGATCCTGGCTGGACGTCCGGCAGTTTCTTGACCTCCTCGACGTCTGGCGAGGCCATGGTCATCCGATGGCCGAGGTATGTCCCGAATGCCTGGCCCATCTCGGTGAGGCGGCTGATCTCTATCGCGGCGCCTTCATGGCGGGCTTCAGTCTCCGAGATAGTCCCGAGTTCGACGACTGGCAGGCCGCCCAGTCGGAGCTGATGGTGCGTGCGTTCAGTAGCTGCCTGGAACGCCTCGTTGCCGGCCACGCTGCGCTCGGTGCGTACGACGCCGCGGGGCGCTACGCCCTGCGGTGGCTCTCCCTCGACCCGCTACAGGAGGCGGCGCACCAGTCCCTGATGCGTCTGCACGCATGGAAAGGCGACCGCTCCGCCGCGCTGCGCCAGTACCGCGAGTGCGTGCGGATCCTCGACCGCGAGCTCGGGGTGTCGCCCCTTGAGGAGACGACCGAGCTCCGAAGAGCTATTGCCGAGGGCAATGTCCCCCCGCCAGATCCCCCACTCGACCCGCGCGCCGAGACTCCTCGCCGTGTGGACGCCGCAGCCCAGCTCGCGTCCGATCGCCCGCAGCACGAGGATCCGTCGCGCGGCCAAGTGACGGCTCCCAGCGATCTCCCCATGGTTGGTCGTGAGAAACAGTGGGACGTGCTGCGCCAGGTCCTGGAAACGGATCGGACCCGCGGACACCTCGTGGTCATCGAGGGCGAGGCGGGCATCGGGAAGACGCGGCTCGTGGTTGAATTTCTCGCCTACGCTCAGGCGCTGGGCCGTCGGGCACTCCTGGCACGCTGCTTCGAGGGCGAAAGTTCGCTGGCGTACGGTCCGTTCGTTGAAGTCTTGCGCTCCGCGATGCTCCAGCCGGTCTCCGAGCAGCGGCTCGATGCGCTGCCGGCGCTCTCGGTCGCAGAGGCAGCGCGGCTGCAGCCGGACATCGCGCGACGGCGTCCCGATCTTCCCCACGTGCAGAGCCTCGATAGCCCCGGCGCTCAGACGCGCTTCTTCAGCGGCGTGCTTGATGTTCTGCTGGACTGCAGCGGCGAACCGGCCGGAGGCGTGTTTGCCATCGACGACCTCCATTGGGCGGACGAGGCCTCGCTGGATCTCTTCAGCTTCCTCACTCGCCGACTGGATGTCTGGCCCGTTCTTCTCGTCGCAACCTGGCGCCCCGAGAACGTTACAGATGGTCACCGGCTTCACACGTTGCTCGCGAACGCGCAACGGAGCGGCGACGCGACCCTCGTCAGTCTGACCCGCCTGTCGCCAGAGAACATCGGGGAGCTGGTGCAGCCGCTCCTCGCGTCTCGGCCGGCGCTGCCCGATGACCTCGCCACTCGCCTGTACTCGGAATCAGACGGGCTGCCCCTCTTCCTTACTGAGTATCTGGCAGCGTTCGCTCAGGACCCGCCCTCCCCAGACGCTGGCACGATCCCGCGGGGCGTTCGAGACCTGCTCCTCGGCCGGATGTCCCACGTCTCAGAAGCGGCTCGCCAGCTCCTTGCAGCGGCTGCGACTCTCGGCCGGTCGTTCGGCTTCGACCTCGCCCGGCATGTGAGTGGACGTAGCGCGGACGAGGCTTTGACGGCGCTGGAGGAGCTCGTCTCAAGGCGACTCGTCCAGGAGGTCCAGTCTGCGGGTCCAGAGCAGGCTCCGATGTACGACTTCTCCCACGAGCAGCTTCGCGCGCTCGTCTATGAAGAGACGAGCCTCGCCCGGCGCCGGCTGCTACACCGACGGACAGCAGACGCGCTGATCCGCGGCCGACGGGGCAGAACAGAGACGGGCTCCCGTTCCGGTCTGATCGCTCATCACCTGCGCCTGGCAGGCGACGAACGCGCAGCCGCCCACATCTTCAAACAGGCTGGCGACTTTGCGCGATCGCTCTACGCCAACGCGGAGGCCTCCGCCCACTTCCAGACAGCGCTCGCCCTCGGCCATCCCGAAGCAGCCGCCCTCCACGAGGCCATCGGAGATCTACGCACGCTGGCTGGGGACTACAGCGAGGCGATTGCAAGCTACGAGACCGCGGCCGCCGTATCCGATGCACGCCGCCTGCCGATCCTCGAGCATAAACTCGGGAGCGTCTGCCTTCGCCGCGGCGATTGGGACCTTGCGGATCGCCACTTCGAGGCCGCGCTCGGCGGGTTCGCCGACGATTCGAAGCCGGGGATGTGTGCGCGAGTTCACGTAGACCTCTGCCTGACAGCCCATCGCCGGGGCCAGGTTCCCCACGCGCAGCAGCTCGCGGATGAAGCATTGCGGCTCGCGGGGATCGGGGATGATGACGCCGCCCTCGCCCAGGCAAACAACGCGCTCGGGATCCTCGCGCGCAGCCGGGATGACCTGGACGCAGCCGACCGACACCTCCGCCAAAGTCTGGAGCTAGCCGACCGCATCGACGACATCGACGCCCGTCTGGCGGCCCTGAATAACCTCGCGCTGGTCCTGGTCGCGAGTGGCAGATACATCGAGGCGCAATCACTCGCCGAAGAGGCTCTTACCTTGTGCGCGAGGCTCGGCGATCGGCACCGGGAGGCGGCAGTTCGCAACAACCTGGCCGACCTGCACTACCAGGGCGGGCCATCCCGACGCGTCGATGGTCCAGCTCAAGCAGGCCGTTGGCCTCTTCGCCGAGATCGGACTGCCTGCCGACGCATTCCGACCGGAGATCTGGAAGCTCCAGGAATGGTAGGTCGCGCCCTCAGCGGAAGGCGGCCGGCTCCGCGCCCTCCCGCGGGAACCAACCGCCCAGCCGATGGTAGGCCTTTAGGTAGCTGATCTGCCCCGCGTTGTGCATCGCGTTCTCCAGCACGCTGACCAGGCGCACGGCCCCGGTTGGCAGCGGCTGGTACTGGGGCTCATCGAGCTCTCGATCCAGGTCCCCGGGCCCCAGCGACTCGAGATATGCACGAAGTCGCGCATACGTCGTGTCGTGGTATGCGAGGAGCAGGTCTGCCGTCGCCCGAAAGGCCCGCACCTGCTCGCGGGTGTGAGTCGCCCCTCGCCCGAAGTCGGCGGGATCGGGCTCCATGCCGAACCGCGCGTGCCACCCGTCGCCGAGCCAGAGCTGCTCCCAGACGGCCAGCCGTGCGACATTGCTGTCCGCGATGCGCGTAAGCCGCCAGGCGAGCCATCCAATCGGTGGGTGCGGCTCCTGAGCGAGCTCGTCCTCGGTCAGACCAGGCAGTGTTCGGTGGAGCGAATCCCGGACTCGGGTGAACGCATCGAGCAACACGTCTGTCTCCGCCATGGCCAACCGCCTTTCTCCCATCTCGGGATTCCGTGTCAAAGCTGAGGCTCCGCGTCGATGAGGATGAAAGCCATGCGACAGAGATCGTCACTCCGATTGGACCACGCGTGGAAGGTGCCGCGCTGAATCAGCACGTCACCCGGCCGCATCAGGGTCTCTTCCTCGTCGAGGACGGCCCAGATCTCGCCCTCGAGGCAGATCGCGTAGTCGACCGTGTCGGTCGCGTGGAACCCCGGATGCTTCGCCGTGCGGTCGGGCGTCGTCTTGCAGCCGCGCCTGGCCAGATCCTCCGGGTCGTGCTGGCGCACCCCGTCCGGCGGAAAATCGACCATACGGATCACGCTGCCACCCCGATGCGCCGGTGGGGTGCGGAGGATCACGCCGTCCGGCACCGGATCGTGCGTACCGTTGTTCGACGCCGGGGCAGCATCGGTGGTCCAGAGCCCCACCCGCAGGGGCTCGCTCGGCGCGACCTCTGCTGATGGAAGACGCGTGTCCGAGAGGATGTGGGAGCGCCCAGCGTCATTCACCGCGGTCACGATGCGGCGGACTTTTCCCGGCATACCTCACCTTTCCGACGGCGGAGACCCAATGGCTCAGCCGTCATGCGGTTCGCGCGTGAAGGATGAACGCGGCGGACTCCGTTACGCCTAGAGCCACTCCGCGAAGCCCATCGCGCAGCCGTTGCCGGCCTCGGTGCGATAGCAGGGGACGTAATCGACCAGGCGCATCTGGAGCCCATCGCCGCCCATCGCGCCGGAGAGGATGACCCAGTTCTTGATCTCGGA
>WHTR01000150.1 GCA_009377635.1 Chloroflexota bacterium | reverse complement strand
CATAGGTCACCAACCGTTCAGCCTCGCGGCGCGTGTAGCGTTCTGTCGGCGCACCCGAGGGATGTGCGTTCGGGTAGCGGGCCGGAATGTAGGCCTTGTCAAGCTCTTTGGCGCCATCGACCAGGTCCTCTGGCACGGACAGTCGCGTCCCGAGTCCGCTCAGGAGGTCGGACACGGAGTGACCCCAGGCCTCGGCACCCAGCTTCTGGAACACCGCCTTCACGGCCTTCTCGGCTGATTGCTGCGCCGAGAAGCACGCCCAGTCGAAGAAGCCGTCCTCGACGTCGTTCCGCGCGTGCTCGAGGTCTCGGACGGCCTGCCTCAGCCAGTCGCCGCTTCGCTCTGCCACTCGATCCCCGTCTCGGCGGGGTGCGAGACTCCTGCCGACGCTCGATCAGCGACCCTCATCGCGTGAGCTCCGACGCCACCTTCTCGTCGCTGTGAGAACCATTATACGAGGCGGCTTCCGGGGTCCCGATATGGCTGCCGGGCGAAGCGGAGTCGTGATGTGCGTGAGCGGGGCGAACCTTTTGGGCCGCTCCGGGATAGTAAGAGTGAACGGCGCTTCGAACACCTCTCCGGAAAGGTACGGCGTGGACGACCGAGGGGCGATTGAACGGCTGAAGCAGGGCGACATCGGCGGCCTCGAGGCATTGGTGCGGCGCTATCAGCTCCAGGCAGTGCGCGCCGCGCAGCTCGTGACCCGGGACCGCGGTTCCGCCGAGGATGTCGTTCAGACCGCGTTCGTGCGCGCCTACGAGCGCATCGGGCAATACGACCCGGACCGCCCGTTCGGCCCCTGGTTCCTGCGGAGCGTCGTCAACGACGCCGTAAAGGCCGCCGCCCGAAGGGCACGCAGCGTCCCCCTCGATTCCGGCGGGGAGGGCGAGGCGACATCGCTGCTGATGTTGCTGACGGATCCGGCCGCGAGCCCGGAGGTGTTACTCGAGCAGGCTGAGAATCGCGAGGCTGTGCGGCGCGCGCTGGACCTGCTCGCACCGGGTCAGCGCGCGGCCGTCGTGCTCCGCTACTACCTGGGAATGACCGAGGCCGAGATCGCCGACCAGATGGGCAGACCGCGCGGGACGGTGAAACGACTGCTACACAATGCGCGCGCCAGGCTCAAGGCGCTCATTGGGGGCGACGTGCAGCCGACCGAGTCGCGGACCAGCATCAGCGAGTGAGGGAACACGACACCCGACGTAGCCTTCGCAGCGGCGAAGGAGGGAATATGCGCACACCAGAGGAACGGATGAATCTCGCGACACGGGCGATTGCCCGCGAGCTGCACGCCATCGCCAGCGAAGACGTACCGGACAGCGTCGATTTGTGGCCCGCCCTGCAAGCCCGGATGGCGTCGGTGCGCTCGACCGGTCAGCGTCGGGCGACAACCTCGACACGTGCGCTCGCCTTCGGAGTAGTTGCCGTAGGACTTGCCCTGGCGCTGGTTGGAGGACCCAGCGGCGCCGTCGACCAAGTGAGCAAGGTGGTTCGAGTGGGCCAAGATCCCCATCATCCGCAGTCGTACGTGCGCGGAACGATCGAGCAGGTGCAAGCCGTGATTAATTTTCCGATTCCCACACCTGAATGGCTGCCGGCCCCCCTCGTGTTGCGAGAGGCCAGTGACTCCCCACCACCCCACGCTCATCCACCGGGTGAAGAACTCCAGGGTGTGTTGCTGAGTTATGGGCCGGCCGACGGTCGTGAGGGATCTGTGCTTCTGTACATATGGCAAGGGGAAGGCGGCGGCTACGAGGTGGCCCCCTGGGTCGTGCAGGAGGTGCAGGTCAACGACCGCCCGGCCACCTACGCGCACGGAATCTGGAGCGACTTCCGAAGTCAGAAATGGGATGAGTCGGCGGATTTCGCCGTGCTTGCATGGCAGGAGGATAGGTTTACCTACATTCTGAGGCATTCTGGGCTCGGCCTCTCCCGCGACGACGCGATCCGCATCGCTGAATCGCTTCGGTGACAGGTACATGCGTCACGTAGCGAGCTGGTGTGTGTGTTTACACGATTTCGATAGGCGACGCGGGAAGCCGCCTCAGCCGGCAGGATGAACGGTGTGCCAACAATGATCAGGCAAGCGGGAAGCGTGTTCACACGACTGGCCACGATCATCGGGTTCGCGTGGATCGTGATCATCCTGCTGATTGGCCTGACAGCAGGCATCGCCTTTGCGAAACTGGAGCTGGTTGACCTGTACGCGGACGAACTGTGCGGGCGGAACAGCATGTCCGCCGTCGACATGAACGAGGGCCGTATCTCGGGCCTGTACCCGGAACCCGGGTTCGTCGTCTTTCAAGCAGCGCAGGGATACAGGGATCTAGAGCTCGTCTACCGCAGCTACAGGCCCGAGTTTCCGCCACCCCCACCGTTCGGGCCCTTCGCGGCACGGCCGATGCAAGGACGCGTCGCTCTCCCACCGGCAGACTCGCGACCTGGACAGACGGCCAGCTCGGCCCAGGACCAGGAGGCACGCGCGCAGCCGCTCCTCGGCGACGCGCCGCAGGGGCTCGTGCTCTTCTACGGGACAGCTGAAGACACTATGTTCGAAGTCGTTGCTCGTCCGGAGCAGGCCAGCGCGCCACCCGGCGGCCGCCCTGCCACGGTCCACAGCGTTCCCGCCGTTGTCACCGAAGAGAATGGGCGGACCGTCGTCTCCTGGATCGAGCGAGACACGTTTGTGGCGGTCCACACGATACGCGGCCAGAGCGAGGCCCTCCGATTTGCCGATAGCCTCGAAGAGACCCCGCTGCCTCCCTTCGAGTCGACGGAGTTCGGACGTCGGCTGCTCATCGATCGACCGTGCTTCGGCTGACTCGGTTGGGCCGTCCTCGCGCCGTGAGCGTGCGGCGACCGTTCAGCATCGACGGTTTACAGGCACAAGTCATCGACTCACATCTCCGTGTGGCTCCACTCCGGCCCAGAGGCCGCGCGCCAGCCGGGTCGGGCGAGACGAAGGAGCTGGAGGACGCGGAGTATAATCGCTCAGATATACCATAGGGTCGACTCGTCCAAGAACTGGCGCAGCGTGCCGGTTGCGCCGGAGGCACTCGAACCCGAGGAGCCGAGGGACAGAGACATGCGGGGTTCGCTCGCTACAGAAACGTCGCGTGGCGACGAAGCTTCTCTGCGAGCCGCGGCGCGCCGTCGATGAACACCCAGATTGCGCTAAGCGTTGCGCTGCTGGTCGTCGGCCTCCTGCTGATCGCCGGGCCGGGCCTCGTGCTGGTTGCACTTGGCCTCGCCGTTCTCGTGGGGCCCCGCCGCATCACCACGTGGCTGGGACGCCTCACGCGCTGAAGGAGGGAGTCGCATGGACGTGGATGTGAGTGCGCACGAAGTCGAGGGGCGAACCAAGGAGGCTGCCTGGACGAGCCGCCTGCAGGGCATCCAGAGCTTCATCGGCCGGGCGTTCATCGCTATCGGCCTGATGCTCCTGACATTTGGCCTGGTGTCGATTCTGGGGCCCTTCTTCGGCTTCGGCCTCGTCCTGCTCGCGGCCGGCGTCGCCCTGAGTTGGGGAACGCGTCCTCTGCCCGCATGGCTCGCGCGCATCCTGAACTGAGCGCGGCGCGAGCGCACATCGGACAGCTCGCCGTCGAGGCGATGTCCTCGGGCTTCGTGGCGTCTACCGAACGAGCCCCTGCGAGCTGAGCCAGGCCGCCGCGACCTCGCGCTCTGACTTCCGGTCGATGCCGACCTGCCGATTGAGCTCCGTGAGCTGCTGCGTCGTCAGCTTCGCCGTCACGCCGTTGACGGCCGTCTCGAAGTCGTCGGGCGCCTCGTTCAGCAGGTCGTTGCGGACGACCGGCGCCACGTTGTCGGCGAGCTGGAGCTTCTCGTCATCTTCCAGCAGGACGAACCCCTTCGCCGGAATGACGGCATCGGTGGTGAACAAAACGGCGACGTCGATCTGGTTCCCCTCCAGCGCCGCAACCGTCATCGGCCCGCCGACATCCAGCGGCGTGAAGTCCTTGAATTTGAGCCCGTAAGACTTCTCGAGGCCCTGGAGGCAGAACGGCCGCTGCGGGCACTCGGGTGGACCCCCGAGCACGAGCTGGTTGCCCACGCGTGCCAGATCGCTCACCTTCGATAACCGGTGGCGGTCTGCCGTCGCCTTCGTGACGACGAACCCGTTAACGTTCGCCGCCGACGCGTAGTCCAGCACGGTCGCGTTCTTCGCCCTGAGGGCCTCCTGGAGGGCTTCATGGGTCCGGGCCGCATCGGAGCTGGCTTTCGTGGAATCCCCAGTCAGGAAGGTCAGATACGTCGCGAGGTACTCCGGATACAGGTCGATCTCGCCAGACTCGAGGGCAGGCGCCACGATCTCCCGGCTCCCCAGGTTGAAGCGGCGCTCAACGGGATACTCGTTCGCCTCGAGCGCCTGCGCGTACAGCTCGGCCAGGATGATTTGCTCGCCGAAATTGGTCGAGCCAACCGTGACGGACGGCTTCTGCGCGCCGGGCGCCGCGGCTGGTGCGCACGCACTCAGGGCCATCAGGAGGATGAGCGCGCCGAGCGGAACAACACCGAACCTATGCATTTCCTTCTCCATCGACTCTCGCCTGGCCACGGACGAACGACCAGAGGCAATTGAACACGAAGTCCGGGCCTCACCGCAAGCGCCCGACCGCCACTACAGCCGCAACCTGCTTAACGGGGGCCCGTGCCCCACGGCCTCTCCTCGACCGGCTGCGCAGCGCGCACGCCGGGAGACACGAGGATCCGCTCGAGCCCGCTGAAGACGAGCTCCGTGGCGACCGCGAGGAGCGCAACGAGGACCGCGCCAACGAATAGGCGCTCCTGCTCTTGCCGCGCGAGCCCATCGACGATGTATCGGCCAAGCCCGCCGCTGGCCACGATCGCACCCAGCGTCGCCGTCGCGATGATTGCGACGCCAGCGCTTCGAACGCCGGCAAAGATCAGGGGCAGCGCCACGGGAATCTCCACCCGAGCCAGCACCGCTCGGTCGCGCATTCCCATCCCCCGGGCCACCTCGACGATGTCGCGATCGACTTCGCGGATGCCGACGTACGCATTCGTGAGAATGGGCGGCGTGCCGAGAGGAACCAGCGCGAAGATCGTCGGCCAGAAGCCGAGCCCCAGGCCGAGGCCGAATGCGACAGGAAGCGCGAGCGCCAGGAGGGCCAGCGAAGGGATCGCTCGGCCGATGTTGGCAACGTTGATGGCGACGAACCCCCCGCGGCCCGCGTGTCCGAGGAGAATGCCGACGGGGAGGGCGAGGACCGCCGTGATCGCGAGTGCCGTGCCCGACAGGACGACGTGCTCAGCGACGCGCGTCGGAATGCCGAGTCGCCGCAGCTTCCCGCCCGATTTCGGGACCGTCCGCTCGCGGACCGGCACCGGCCGGAACACTCGGGACCGCAACTGCTCCCGCAGGTCGTCCAGGAACGCCAGCACGCCCGGACC
>WHTR01000014.1:15514-45264 GCA_009377635.1 Chloroflexota bacterium | reverse complement strand
CAGCTACGCCGCGGTCCTCAGGAGGCTCGATCTGCACGCCGGCGAGGCGGCTTTCGTCGGTGACGGCGGCAGTGATGAACTCAAGGGAACGCGCGAGGCCGGCTTCGGGCTGGTGGTGGCCGTGGCCGTGGCACCCACCGCATGGTGGCCGAGCGAGGTGCCGCGTCTCGCCGCCCAGGCCGACGTCGCTATCGGAGAGCTCGACGGACTGATCGGGGTCGTGTCGGACGACGCGTCGTGACGTGCATGACGATGTGGTCTGCACGCCGACGGTCTCTGCCCCTCTCCTCCACCGTCGCGACACGTGTCCGAAACGCGGAATCCAGAGCGAGGTCGGCAAGCGGCATCAACACGTCGCGCGCGATCCCAGCACGACCGCCGCCTGCGTACTCGCCGTTATAGCAGGAGTCCCTCGTTGCAGAATCGCCTGCCCGGTGCTCCGCCAGGCTCCATCATTCACCTTGGGTCCCGTTCTGGGTGCATCCGATCTTTCGCATACAGCTCGACCCACGCGAGGCGATATCCCACGGTCATTGCGAGGGCGCCGGACGGCACGTTTGAGACCCCGTGCGCGTAGAAGGGTTGATGCCCGGTCTTCAGGACCTCGTCCGTTAGTCGACTGAGTAGTGCGCGGCCAATTCCGACAGCGCGAACGCGTGGAGACACATCGATGCCAATCTGCCACATCGCGTTCGAATCGGCACTGGCGCCAGCAATGCCGACGAGCTCGTCCCCACGCGTAGCCACTGCGGCCAGGACGTCGGCCACAGGCGAGTCATCTCGATAGGCAAGTGCGTTCGGAAAGCCACGGTGGCGATACAGGGCATGAATGTCTGACGGCCCGATCATGGCGATCTTAATGCCCATCGGGGGATGCCACGCCCGCAGATCTGCCTCTGGACACACATAGTTCAGGTTCGGGCCTCCCAGCTCCAGCCCGTCGTCGGCGAGATGCCGACTGACAAGCGCGGCGGTAGACGCGGCGAAGATGGCGTCACCTCGCATTGGCGCCAAATGGGCCGCGACCCACCGCACCCTATCCGGGTGGCAGTGCACGACGACACCGGCACCCATCGTAGCGACCTCGAGTGTTCGCTCGGGCCTTGCATAGTGGCGTCCGCCGGGGCGGATATCCCCGGAGGTCACGACGACGTGCTCGTCAAGAAACGCACGCTCGTCACACGCATAATCCACCGCGAGAACTTCGCGCACAATCCGGAGTGCAGCAGCGCGATCGCGAAGGATCATGAGCCGCGTTCGTTCACCGCTACTGACACCTCACCCGAAGCTCGGCCCGGTGCCTCGACGGCCTCAGCGGTTGTCACGGACCTGGAGCATACCGGATTTTCGTGGGCTGCACGATGGAATCCTGGTCATTGGGCGCCCCCGTCCTTCGGGGGAGCAGCCACCAAATAGGATACCGGTCTCCCATGGTATCGTTCCTGGGATGCCGCTTCTCCTCAAAAACGTCGAGGACACGCGTGCGCGCTCCTCCTTGCCAGCCTGCCCAGAGGTCCGTAGGATCGACTGGAGGGCCGAACTGCGTGCGTCGGGCCACTCGCATCTCCTCGTCAAGAGCCGCCGTCGGTATCGTCGAGCGTTGTCGGTCGCGCTTCCCCTGATTTGATCGCGGTGACGTAGGAACGGGCCATTCTCCGGATTCACCTGCCCTGCTCAGCGAAAGGTTTGAGGTGCCCCGCGTAATGCGATGCCTCATCGGGCATGAGCTCCTGTGCGATGGCCTCGGCGAGCGGTGGCACCCTCGGGTTCCTGGCAACGGTCACCCACGCTTCCCACGTCGTCGGCCTGCTCCACCGCCTGCACGCCGGCAAGCAAGTGGTGCAGATCTTCGACTATCTGGACGGCAGTGTCCCCATGTTGGTCCGCATGTTCCAGCGCCGACGGAATGGCTATCGCGACCTCGGCTACTCGGTGACCGGTGCCATTCCCACGGTCGAGCGTCCGGCCACACCCTCAGAGGTCCGGACCGAACAGACCGTCTCGCGTCGACGTCTTGTCAAGCCCGCATTGGCGCGGTGACGGGCGAATCGACGAGAGGCCGTCGATCAGGTGAGATAATAGGCAAGCTTAACGCTGACGTTGGAGGTGACCCGCGTGGCAAAGGAACTTGCCCCAATCGACATCAGCCATTTCCCGGACCTCGTCCGGCTCGCGGAGGAGGTCCGGACGACCAAGATCCCACGGGTGTTACGCCGGAATGATGAAGATATCGCCGTGATGGTACCGCTGGTCCCCCGGCGCCGAGCGACGACTCGGCCCCGGACCAAGGCCGACGTCGACGCGTTCCTTGCCGCAGCGGGCAGCTGGCGGGACCTGATCGATCCCCAGGGATTCAAGGCGCACATCGCGTCGAGTCGAGGGTCGGACCGGACGCCCGTTGATCTATGACCTACCTCATCGATACCGACTGGCTGGTCGACTATCTCTACGGAAATCCCCAGGCCCGCCAGCTCCTCTCGGATCTTGAGCCCGACGGAATCGCCATCAGCATCGTCACTTATCTCGAGATATATGAGGGGATTCAGCTCAGTCGGGATCCGAAGCAAGCCGAGCAAGCTATCCGCTCGGTGCTGCGCCGATTGCAGGTGCTCCCACTGTCCCGAACGGTCGCCAAAGAGACGGCGCGGGTTCGTGCCGTGCTTCGCCGCAATAAGGCCCCACTTGCCCACCGAGCGCTCGACCTCATCATCGCCGGTACCGCGCTCGCCTATGATCTCGAGCTCGTTACCCGTAATACCAGGGACTACACTGATGTTCCGAACTTGCGGCGCTACCAGATCTGAGCGGACCCAAACGGCCCCCAGGACCAGGACTCACATCTGGGGGGCGAGGCGGCTCTGGAGCTTCCGCCAGTGGTCGAAGCTTTAGAGAATCGGGAGTGGAGTCCCGCAATCATCTGCGCTGTCCTGAAGTCAGCCACAGGAGCAGGATGGGGGGGCGATCCACCATCTCGCCAAGCTTTGAAGGTGCAGCAAGGTTGGATCTGCGCCCGCGGGAGCGGGACCGGCACTCGCCCGTACTCGTCAGCAAGGAATTGGACACTTGTGCCCGGTAGGCATGTCTGGCTGAGACCAGAGGCTAGGGCCTGCGCAAGTCGCTGAATAGCACATTTGTTCTTCTCAGAGGGTGGCTGTGGGCACCGATCACTTTGGCTAAGCAGGACAAATGCTCCGGTGGCTGGAACCCCATCGGTATCTGGGAGACAACATGCCGTACTGGACCGACCGGCTGGGGCAGCACCGGATCGCCCTGCTCACCCCATTGTTCGCTCCGCATCCTGCTCGCCCAACTCGCCAGGCCGTCTTCTCGCCCCAGCGTTGTCCAGAAGCTGAGCGACTTCGAGAACGCTGGCCTCATTCCAAACATTACTGTCATAGTCGCCCACGCGGGGCGGCCTGGGCGGGCTCGCCTCGATCGTCAGCGTGAGACGGACCTCGGCGAAGCTGGCGCCCTCTGCGAACGCGGCGAGGTGCCGATGGTCGACGTTGAACACCGGGTCCAACTCTGGCGGCTGGAAACGCTGAGACTCGGCCGCGACACGCTCTTGTAGATCGCGCACAGCCTGGGTCTCAAACGAACGGAGAAATCGATGGAGCCGATTGATCGGCACGAGGACCGAGGCGCGTCCACCCGGACGGAGGACCTGATAGTACTTGTGCAAGGAACGTCGCTTGTCGTCGACGAAGATGAGAACCGAGCGGGTTGTGACGACGTCCGCGCACGCATCGGCGATGGGTGAGGGATCGTCTGCCGATGCGGGGACGAATCGGCAACGGTGGATCACGCCGAGGTCGGCTGGGACGGTTCGCAATTCTTCGAGGGAGTCCGTGGAATCGTTGTTGAACATCACCGTCCCCGGGCCGCGGGCCAGGGCGCCGAATGCGATGAGGCCGCCCCGCAGCCCACATCGAGCACGACGTCGCCCCGATCGAGACGCGCGGCGTCCAGGACCTCGTCCCGCGTGTGCGCCAGCATGACCCGTGGTGCAAAGCCCGCACACACGCGTACGCCGGGCTCGCGCGGCGCTGAGGGTGCAAACGGTGCACATCGGGCGTGTCGTCGCGCCCACTGCAGCCCTCGCCATCGTACCATGAAGGGGATGGAGCCCGAGACGGATTACCGAGCGGCGGTCCGCGAGGCTTCCCCCGCACCCATGATTCGAACCTTTCGGCCCGGCCCGAGTGGACAGTTCAACCGGATCTTCATCACCAACGAGAAGGTCGTCTTCCGCTTCCCACGCTACGCAGAAGGAGCACAGCGCCTCTCCATCCAGGTGGCGATCTTGCGTGCCATCCGCGACCACGTTCCGCTCCCGGTGCCGGAGCCGATCTCCGCCAGCCCAGCAGCCGGGCGGCCTGGCGTGGCCTTCGTCGGCTACCCGCTCCTGCCAGGGGTGCCACTGGCTGGCGAACCGCTGCAGTCGCTCGACTCAGGTGAACGGGCGCATCTCGCCGCCGAGCTCGGGACCTTTCTGCGTGCACTGCACAGCGTCTCTCCCTCGGCGGTGCAAACCGACCTCCCCCACATGGACTCCCGAGATCGGTGGGCTGACCTCTACCGCCGCATCCGCAGCCGGCTCTTCCAGCACATGCGGCCCGAGGCGCGCTCCCAGGTTGCCCGCCACTTCGAAGCGTTCATCGACCAACCGGACACCTTTGCCTATGAACCGGTCATTCGCCACGGCGACTTCGGGCCGGAGAACGTTCTTTATGACCCGACAACACGCCGCGTCACGGGCATTATTGACTTCGACTTCGCCGGGCTCGGCGATCCCGCCGTGGACCTGTCCGTGGTGGTGGCGTCTGGAGCGTACGGCGAGGGGTTCGGCGCGCGGCTGTCGGCCGTCTACCCTGTCACCAACTCGGCGCTGTCGTGTTGCGCCTTCTATCGGCGGCATGGGCGCTGCAGGAGGCACTGCATGGAATCGAGCACGGGGACCGGGAGTCCCTTGAACGAGGCATCGCGAGCTACCGGTGACGCCGGCGCCTCCTCTGCGCCGGAGATGCACCGTCTCCCGTACCACGCTTCAAGGGATCAGTGATCCCTCGCGATCGGCAGGGCCGCGGCGCTGATACAATCAGCGGAACATCGGCCCCTTTTGCGGGTCCAAGCGGGGTGGCCAAGATGCAGTCGGTGTGCACACTCCTGCCGAGTGACTTCTATGAGCGCGTCATTGATCTCCGAGCCTCATTGTCTGCGGACCCGGCATTGGGCGCGATCTATGACCCGCCCTTCGTGCATTTCACGCTCCAATTGGCACCCGAGTACGATTGGCCAGGTCTCGAAGCTGCCCTCGCCGCGTTCGCGAAGCGGCAACCACCATTCGACGTGCGAACGGTCGGAATCCTCGCGTTCACCGGGAGCGGAACGACGATCGCCATCGCCCCGTTCAAGGATCAGCGGCTGGCGGACTTTCATGCTGGTATCTGGGCTACGGTGTCGCCCTTTGCGCAGGGAGAGGTGGACCTCTTTTATCATCCTGAGCGTTGGGTTCCGCACGTCACGATCAAACGGTGCGGCCCACATGGTGAGAGCTTTGGCAAGGCCATGGCCAGCCTCGCGAAGGAGCGCTTCAGTTGGACGATGACGGTAGACAACGTCTCGGTCCAGCATGACCCAGGGAAGAACAGTCTGACGCACTACCTCCGCCTTCGATTTCCTCTGACGGGCTGACTCGTCTCCGCACCCATGCTGGGGTGCAATGAAGGAGACTTCTATGGACTCGACGAATGCCACGGTCCTCGACGTCCGCCAAGCCACGGAGCCCAATGGGTCCCCCCAGTGGTCGGCGAGGATCAGACTGGACTCCGGCGCGGTCATCGCGATGCGGTGGACGGCGCCCGAGGTCGTGCGCATCATGGCCAGAGCGAAGTGCTCGCTCGTCCATTTCGGCGATGCCAGATGTCGCGTGGAAGGTGACGTGATGGTCGCCATCCACCCCAATACGCCGTTCCCGATCGCGTGAGCGACCGTCGCGACGGCGCAGAGGACACGGTGCTGCCAAATGCTCCCTGGGGTTCCCGATGTCACTGCCAATCGAGACCCAGCGTCTTCGCCTCCGCCCGTTTGTTGATGACGACCTAGCCGTCCTCCACACGACGCTCTTCGGCGAGCCGGTCGTCATGCGCTATATCGACGCTCGCCCGGCCTCCCGCACGATCGAGGAGACTCGACCGCACCTCGAGCGCATCCTCCAGCACCAGCGCGCGCACGGCTTTGCCGACTGGGCAGCCTGCGATCGGGCGAGCGGTCTCTTCCTTGGTCTGTGCGGCATCCGCCTCATGGAGTATCGAGGTCCAGAGATCGAGCTGTCCTATCTTCTGGGACAGGCCTTCTGGGGTCGTGGGTACGCGGCTGAGGCTGCGCGCGCTGCGCTGGAATATGGGCACGACGAGCTCCGGTTCGCCGAGATCACCGCGATCATCAATCCCCAGAACGTCGCGTCCATCCGGGTCGCCGAACGGTGCGGCATGGTCTATGTCGGGACCAGTCACCACTATGGCGGCGAGATGCTCTGCTATGCATCTACCGGGCGGGGCGGGCTCGAAACTCCGAGTCGGGAAACATAAGGATCATTCCAGCCGCTGCACGCGCTTCATACCGGCCTCCGAGCAGGGAAAGAGGTCGATGACGACTGCCTGGCACGTCGCGCGACCCTGCGCGGCTCCCTCGACGCAGCGCGGCACGAATCGGCGGCAGTCCACCGGCTGGTCAGCAGGTCGCAGGAGCTGTCATCCGTGATTCTCGGTTCGGGCGTCGGGTCTACTCCATCGCGCCATCAGGGAGAGGGGCAGTTCCGCGGAGAGGCGATCCGGAATGACCGCGCCGGGAGACGCGGGCAGAGATCCCTCCGGCGGCCGAGGTGCCTCGGCGATCCGCTCGAGGACCAGCCCTGCGCGGGCAAACACGCTGAGGTAGGTGCCGACAGTCCGGTGGAAGGCGCCCACCCGCTGTCGGATGCTATTGGGGTTTGACTGATTCGCCGGGGCCGTACTGACCCAGTAGCCCTCAGAGAGGTAGCGCATCATCGTCTATGCGAGGGTCCCATCGCGCTGCAACACGAACCCGGCCTCTGGCGCACAGATGGGGTGAACGACGGAGAAGACGAACCAGCCCCCAGGCCGGAGAACGCGGTATACAGCCGCGGCAGTTGCATCCAGGTCGGCAATGTCCATGAGCGCCAGGTTGCAGGTGACACCGTCGAAAACCGCGTCTCGGAGCGCGGCGAGCCCCTGGGCGTCGTCTTGTACATACGTGATGCCGCTGGTCTGCTGGATGCTACGGGCATGAGCGAGCAGCCTCCGGGAGATATCGACACCGACGACACGGGCGCCCCGCTCGGCCAGGTGGCGAGCGATGAGCCCTTCGCCGCAGGCGAGGTCGCACACGCGCTGGCTCACGACGTCGCCAATCAGCTCGAAGATGTCCGGCCTCCTCGCCGCACGTGCTCGGATGAGCTCCGTGTACCAGTCGGCGATCGCTTCGTACCGGCGGTTCGTGCCCATGTCCGGCTCCAACGGCATTGTCCCTATCGTACTCCCACCGCACTTCGTAAACGCGGCGCCCGGGCGAATGACTCCGCCCCGTTCCCGAGAAGAATGTCTCGAACTCGTGCGCCTACGCTGATACCTTGACAGCTGATCAGGACCATAAGTGGCTGTGGCATCAGATAGGTTGGCGCATCAGCCTCTCCAGCGGTAATCTTCCTGCCGCCTTTGCCGTTATCGCTAGGTGCGGGGCAGCTGTGGCCTCCTCCGGGCGACTGTCTCGGCAAGCGCGATAAGCCCAGCAACCTCCGAAGGAAGCGCGAATGGGATGGCCACGCCGAGGGCGGCGAGAGTGGGATGCAGCTGCTCGACCTCCGCACAGAGCGCGCGTATCACTTCCAGCGCCGCGAACGGATCAATGGCGGTCCCGAGCCGAGGTAGCCGTGTGTCGATCTCAGGCTCAAGCAGCCGATTTACTGAGTGGAGAGACGGGCTGGGTCCATCCGGCTGCAAGGCGAGGCGGTACAGCGCGATGGCCGCCTGGGTGAGGAGGTCGATCTGGCGGACGGCCCGCTCGCTTTCCGTACGACCAACGTACTTCACCGCGATGGGCGCCATCGCCCAGAAGAAGGTGAGTCGTTCGTCCGCCCGAGCACGCCGCTCATCTGGAGTGAGTGCGGGCGGACTCACCACCGGGATCGGGACCCGATCGAGCAGCGGCTGGAAGGCGAGTGGCTTCACCGCCTCTCTCGTGGGTCCAATGTTCCAATCGACTTCCAGCAGGCCAGCAAAGAGCACGAGCTGAAAACGCCCGCCAGGCATGCAATCGGAGGGCATGTCCTCTTGGATCAGGACGGGGCGTCCCACTCGTGCATACAGGTCGCCTCGCTCCGTCAGAAAGGCGGGATAGTGTGCATCTGCAACGGCGACGTGCAGGTCGAGGTCTGCCCACGGATCCGCCTCCCCGCGTCCGAACGAGCCTGAGAGCCAGGCTCCGTCCACGCGTGCGTCCGCCTGCAAGGCACAGGTGATACGCTGCAGCAGCGCACCGCGTGCGTGCGCGTACTCTTCCAGGCTGGTAAATGGCGACGACACGTGGGCCATCGAGGGCTCCTTACCGTGTGTGGGCAGATCATAGCAAGAGACTCCGTGGTGGCCTCAAATCTGGCCGACAACGGCCCCATTTCACCGTGGGGCGGCCGGAACCGCTCTGAACGGTCCGAGTTCGAGAGCATCTCAGGGATCCTGGGCCCACTCCACGCGGAGCCTTGGCCAAAGCTCCAGCCAGCGCTTGCTGCGAACCCGTTCGTTGAACACCGCGGCTGGGTACGGGACCACGGGATTCGGGGTTACCCGCAGCGACCAGTTCTCGGCGAGCCCGTACGGTGCGATGATCGTCAGAGCGCCGCCTGATTCCATTCGGATGGCCACGCAGGTCTGCGTCTCAGGCCACTGGGCGATTGCCTGCTCGCAACCCCGATAGGGTGCGTGCCGGTTCCGAACATGCATCCGAGCCTGGTTCCGGACCTCCCACGGGACGTCTGGTAGCAACGCTCTCAGCCCGCTTTCGACATTCCTCTCGGTGGCCGTTGACAGGTCCGCTGGCTCGAAGTAGATCACGTCCACGTCATCGAGCGGTGTCACGGGCTGCCGCCGATGGCGCGCATCCCAGACGGCATTTCGCAGGAATCCCCCCGCGATATACCAACCGGGGAGCCGCAAGGACTCCACCGCCTCGAGACACCGCATTCTCCAGGCGTCGTGTTCAATCAGTTCGATGGTGTCCGCCAGCATCGATTCTGTTCTCCGGAGGCCTACTGGCCGACTCACGGCTGGCGTTCGCCCAATCGCATGCGCGGGAGTCACCGTGGGACCCTCTCCTATTGTGCCGAGCAGCACCAGACCACGGACACTGGTGTCGAGGTAATGGTCGAGAAGCCCTTCGTAAGACTGAAGATCCACGGCGTGCTCGTGAAACGGGGTAATGATCGGGAGGTAGACACCCTGCATGCAGCTTCCTGCTTCACCAGAATCGAGCGCGAATACGGCTCGGCCGAGGTTCCAGAAGTTGGTCATTGTCGGAGAACGCGCCACTGTCTGTCTAGCGTAACATCGCGGAAGCCGTTGCCACCTGGGTGAGGCACGGCTGAAGCGGGTAACCTCACGGTCGCTCTCGGCTACTACCTCACGAAGGGGGTTGGGGGTGAGCTTGGAGGCCGGAGCGTCTGATCGGGAGCTGGTCCTGGCGGCGCGCCAGGGCGATCGCGGCGCATTCGAGACGCTCGTAGCCCGCCACTCGCCCGCGCTCCTGAACGTGTGCCGTCGCATGCTCCACGACGGCTACCTGGCGGAGGACGCGCGGCAAGAGGCCACCCTCCGGGCGCTGCTCGCGCTCGACCGGCTGGAAGCCCCCGAGAAGTTCGCCTCCTGGTTCCTCGGCATCGGTCTCAACGTGTGCCGCGCATGGCTCCGCGAGCAACGCCGCGGGGCGATGCGCGAGGCTGAGACGGTCGACGTGGCCGACCCGGAGGCTGGCCCCGAAGAGCTCGCGCTGGCGGCAGAGGTGGCTCGCCGGGTGAACCAGGCACTCGCCGCGCTTCCGGCCGGCCAGCGACGAGCGTTGGAGCTGTTCTACCTGGCCGGGCTCGACCAGACGGCGAGCGCAGCCCGTCTCAGGATTCCCGTTGGCGCGCTGAAAACCCGTCTGCACAAGGGCCGCGCGGCGCTTCGCGGCTCCCTCGCACGTATCTGGGAGGAGGAATTCATGGAACGTCAACCACAACCGCAGCTCGTGGCTGTGCACGTGGCAGATGTGTGGAGATACCCGGAGGACGAGCGCCATCGTCAAGCAATCGCCCTCCAAGAAGAAGGCGGTGCCCAGAGGCTCCTCTGTATTTGGGTCGGAACCTTCGAGGGCGAGTCGATCGCGCGGCTGATCCAGCGCACCGAGCAGGTCCGACCGCTCCCCCACGAGCTGCTCGCCAGCCTGCTCGATACGCTCGGCGCGCGGGTGTCCGACGTGCGGATCAACGCGCTGCGCGAAGGAACCTTCTACGCCGAAGTCGTTGTCGAAGGGCCGTCGGGGACGGCGACCGTGGATGCGCGGCCGAGCGACGCGATCAGCCTGGCGCTCACCGTCGCGGCTCCGATCCGAGCCAGCCGCCCCATCATGGATGCTGCTGGGATGACGCCCGAGGAGCTCGAAGCCCGGCGGCGATCACCCGGGCCCGGCTGGTGGCCGCGCGGGGAGCCGGAGCCCGCGAGTCGTATCGTGGAGCTGATTCGGGAGGCCGAGATCGAGCGCCGCCGATTCGCCCAGGAGCACGGGCTGAACATGACGGTCGCCGAACCGCGGGCATAGGGCCCTCTAGCATCCAAGCGCGGCTCATCGTCGGAGGCCGCGGCGAGCGGGAGCGCCTCGGCTGGGTCCGTAGGCATCGGGCCCAGCAACCGAGTGGTCAGCTCCCGAGGCTGGGCAGCCCGCGGGTCGCGATAAGATAGATCACTATCGCGTCAATCGCGAGGATGACCACCCACCAGTAGACGCGTGCGCTTCGTGCGGTCCTGCGATGCGGCTGGTTGAGCCGGTTCACATACTCGTCAAGGTCACGAAATGGATTTAAGTCCATGCTGACCCCCCTTGCTAGTCTATCACGACCTGCGAGACGCCGTCTGGTACCTGCTGAATTTCCTGGTTCACCGACTGAATCGACCGCTCCTGCGCATCGTTCGACGGCCCGTCGACGATGCAGGTGTACGCGATTCCCGACCACAGCTGCCTGTTCACATGGTAGAAAGAGATGGACTCGCCGCTCGTGGTAATCTCTCTCAGACCAAAGCCGTTCGCGCGTGGCCCTTCCATTCTGTACGGACGACCAGCGTGACACACGGATCTGCGACGGCGAGTCGGCCATGTGGTACGGCCCCGCGCGGCGAGCACCGGGCTCGTGACTCAGCAGCCTCCCAGCCGTGGGACACCCAGCGACGAGGAGAACGGGTATGCAGAGCAAGGCGGAATGGGGCTCGGACGTCGTCGTCGAGCTCATGCAGGCGTACGGGATCGACTACGCGTTTACGAACCTCGGGGGCACGTTCCGGGGATTGCTCGACTCCATCGTGAACTTCGCGGGAAACCGGAACCCCCAGGTGATCGAGTGCCTGCACGAGGAGATCGCCGTGTCCATCGCCCACGGCTACACACGGGTGAGCGGCAAGCCCTCGGTGGCGCTGGTCCACAACGTAGTCGGAACACTCCACGCCAGCATGGCCATCTACGACGCCTACGTGGGCAACGCGCCGGTGATCATCATGAGCGGCACGGGACCGATGAGCGTCCCGCAGCGGCGGCCCTGGATCGACTGGGTGCACACCGCACTGGTGCAGGGCAACCTGGTGCGAGATTACGTCAAGTGGGACGACCAGCCCCATGACACGGCCAGCTTCCTGGAATCGTTCCCGCGGGCCCACCGGGTAGCGGTCACCGAACCGAAGGGGCCCGTGTACATCGCGCTGGACGCGGGCTGGCAGGAGGAGCAGCTCCATCAGCCACTCGAGCTGCCCGACGTGACGAAGTTCGCGGCGCCCACCCGCATCCAAGCAGACCCGGCGGCTCTCCGGCGGACGGCCGAGCTCCTCGCCAGCGCGGAGCTGCCGGTCATTCTCGCCGGCGGTGTGGGACGGAACCGCGATGCGGTCCCCCGCCTGGTCGAGCTCGCGGAGACCGGCGGGATCGCCGTGGTCGACGGGGGAGGACAGCTCAGCTTTCCCAACACCCACGTGCTGGACGCAACGGGCACCAGTCTGCTCAACCAGGCGGACGTGATCGTGATGATGGACATGGACGAACCGGAGCAGGCCCTGACGGAGCGTGGCCGCTATCCGCGTGGCGGCGGCGCCAGCCGCGTGAAGCCCGGCGCGACTCTCATCAGTGTCGGGCTGACCGACCTCTGGATCCGGGCGACCACGACCGACTTCGGGAAGCTGTATCCCATCGATCTCAACATCGCGGCGGACACCAGCGTCGCGATACCCGAGCTCACGGCCCAGCTCCGCGCGATGCTCGGCGAGAACCCGGACCGGGCCGAGATCCTCCAGCGGCGAAACGCCCGGGTGGCCGAAGCACGGACCGCCGCGCGCAAGCGATGGAACGAGGAGCTGAGAAGAGATACGGCCAAGCGGACGATCTCCCAGGCCCAGCTCGCCCAGGCGACGTGGAATGTGATCAAGGGCGAGAAGTGGGTCGTGGCGGGCAACGCCGGCGGCTGGGTGCGCCGCCTCTGGGATATGGACCGTCCGGGCTGCACGAACGGTGGGATCGGCGGCGCCGCGGCGGTGGGGACGAACCTCCCCAAGGCCATCGGGAGCGGCCTGGCAGCGAAGGAGGAAGGCGGCTTCTGCGTGGGCTTCAACGGCGACGGCGACTTCCTATACGTGCCGACGTCCATCTGGACTGCCGTCCACCACCGGATTCCGGTGCTGATGATCGTGCTGAACAACGGCGGGTACATCGGCGAGGGGGGACACCAGCGCTACATGGCCGAGGTGCGCGAGCGCTCCACCGAGAACCTCCACGTCGCGATCGAGTTCCAGCACCCCAGTGTCGAGTACACGTCCGTCGCGCGCGGCCTCGGCGCCTACACCGAGGGCCCCATCGAGCATCCGGACGAGCTGGAGCCGGCCATCCGGCGCGCCTTTCACGCCATGAAAGAGCAGAGCACGATGGCCCTGCTGGACGTACGCGTCGGCGACTGAGACAGACCACGGGACGACAGGGCGCTGCGATCGCACGTCGTGAGACACGACCGCGGCGCACAACCGGGTGCACCATGAAACACCAGCGTGCGGGAGGCAGAACATGATCGACCAACCGAGTGCCCCGCGGACCACAGTTCACCGGGCCGATGTGGTGATCGTCGGCGCGGGGGCGGCGGGCGCGATGGCCGCTCTCGCGGCGAACGAGCAGGGCGTGACCTTCGTTGGGCTTGACCAGCTCCAAGAGTTCGGCGGCACCGCCATCGTGAGCGGCGGCGGAATGAGCATCGCCGGCACCCGCATGCAGGAGGAGCAGGGCATCCAGGACGCACCGGACCGGGCGTTTCACGACATGGTGGACGAGCAGGCCGAGGCCGACGAAGCGTGGGTGCGCTTCTACTACGGCCACGCGAGCGAGCAGCTCTTCGAGTACCTCACGGCCCAGAGCATGGAGTACAGCGCGATCACCATCAATGAGGGCGACTCCGTGCCACGCCGGCACGTGCCAAAGGGGGTGGGACTGGGCCTCATGACCCATGTCTGGGAGGTACACCGGCAGCGCGGCATGCAGGATTGCTGGCACTTCGGCATGACCGCCAGGGACCTGATCTGGAACCACGGCCGCGTCGTCGGCGTCCTGGCCGAGGATGCCGAACACCAACCTCACGCGTTCGGCGGTCGCGCGGTGATCGTGGCGACCGGCGGGTTCGCCGGCAACCTCCGCATGATCTCGCGGTTCAGCCCGCACCTCGTCGCGCGCGGACGGGTCCTGGCCGGTGGCGGCGTGGGCGCGCAGGGCACGGGACACGAGATCCTTCTCCGGCACGGTGCTTCCATGAGCCACGCGCACAACATCCACGTCTACGTCTACGCCACCCCGGATCACGAGGACCCGACCGGCGAGCGCGGACTGGTGTGCCGCGGCATCGAAAGCTCCATCTGGGTCAACAGCGCAGGTCGGCGGTTTCACGATGAGTCGCGCAATGGCGGGATCTACGGCGCCGCCGCCCTGCTGGGCCAGGATTCCGCCATGTGCTGGGCGATTCTCGACCACGATATGGCCGCCCATATCGACGTCTCTGATCCTCGCTATCGACGTGGTCCCGAGGCCTTGCGCGACCGCATCTGGGAGCTGCTGGAGCGTTCTCCCTACATCGCGAGGGGAAACAGCCCGCGCGAGCTGGCGCAGTACGCCGGCTTCGACTCGGACGCATTCGATCGGACCGTGTCCGACTGGAACGCTCTGCTCGCCTCCGACGCGGAGCACGACCCACAGACGGGCCGCAGGCTGGTGGGACTCAAGCCCCTCCTCACGCCGCCGTTCTTCGCGCTGCAGTTCCTGCCGCTTGCGCGCAAGAATCAGGGCGGGATCCGAACGGACCTGCAGTGCCGCGCGCTGACGGAACGTGGGGAGCGAATCCCCGGGCTCTACGCGGCAGGCGAGCTGTGCGGTTTCGCCGGCGGGCACATCTCCGGCACCCGCTCGCTGGAGGGCATCATGATCGGCGGCTCACTCTTCAGCGGCCGGGTGGCCGGCGCCTGGGCGGCCCAAGAGGCGGGTGGCGCGGTCCCCACGCACCTGACCGCCCAGACCGACGAGGTCCTCGCCGCCCGGTAGCTGCCTGAGGGTCAGCTCGGCGATGCGATCTCCCACCAGCTCAGGTCAAACAGTACGTGGAACGCCCACGAGTGAGAACCTTGCTAGACGGAGCGAGGTTGCCGACGTATGATGGGTGAATCGTCGGCACAGACAACGACGTGACCGACTCGAATCAGAACGGGTACGGTGTTTTCCCGTTCGGCGAAGAGGCACGAGAAGGAGGATTCGTATGACCGTCGACGCGAGGCCCAAGGCCGAAGTGTTCTCACTGCGCACTGAGCTCCTCTCGGAAGGACGGACCAACATCGTGGTTTCGCGAACGGATCTCATGACCGTGACGGTCAAGGTGTACTCCGAGGGGGGCGAGAACGCGCTCCACACGCATCTCACGCAGGACCACGCGTTTGCCGTGCTCCAGGGCGAAGCGACGTTCTACGACGAGGCCGATCATCCTCAGGTGCTCCATAAGTGGGAGGGGATCTCACTGCCTCGCGGCGCGTACTACTGGTTCAAGAGCACCGGTGACGAGAATCTCGTGCTGCTCCGATTCGGCGCCAACCTTGCCGGTTCGCCACCCGGTGACAGCCGCGTCAACCTCGAGGGCAAGCCTCTTCCGTCGGACTCGGCGGAGAACAAGCACATCCCGGGCGTGCCGATCCCCGGCCGATTCTTCGGGGACTTGCGCGAGTGACCGAACGGCAGGTTTTGGTCCGGCGGGCTCGCTCACGTTGAAATCAGGACCCTGACTCCCTATACTGCGACCAGGCGAGCTGCTGCGTTTTCGTCAGATAGACGGAGGAGGATGCAT
This sequence comes from Chloroflexota bacterium, assembly GCA_009377635.1. Lineage (GTDB taxonomy): Bacteria > Chloroflexota > UBA6077 > UBA6077 > SHYK01 > WHTR01. Next base: position 29,597 of record WHTR01000014.1, on the reverse strand, counting down.
GACCGCGATTGAAGCGCCCGCACCATTCCAGGTAGCGAAAGTTCGTCCGCCGATGGTCGCTCGGGGCAAGATCAGCAACTCGCTGGCGCGCTCGGGCCTGCTCGGGATCGGGGTCCAGGTCGTCTCGCCGGACGGTGGCGAGACGAATCTGCACTCTCACCCGGGGATAGACTCATCGTGGATGGTGCTCGACGGTAAGGCGATCTTCTACACCACCAACGACGAGGTGGTGGCGGAGCTGGAGAAGAATGAGCTCGTCATGATCCCGTCCGGCACACCGTACTGGTTCAAGGCCTCCGGCGACGAGCCGCTGGTGATCCTGCACATCACGGCGCGCACGCCCGGGAGTGGGGAGCACTCGCGGATCGACTACACCCCGCGCACGATGGGCGGGGAGAACCGCGTCGCGGAAACCATCCCGGGGCAGCACTTCGAGGGATAGTGGAGGCTGGTGGTTCTCTATCTGTCGTACGATGATACGGTCGCGATGGACCTGCGCATGCATGACGTCGTGCCGGCCTTCGAGGAAGCGTACCGCATCATCGGACAGGGCGCTGCCGCCACGCAGTATCGCGTTCGCCTCGTTCACCCGCCGCTCCACGAGGGAATGGGCACCGGCCGTCCCTGGGATCGCGATCTCCGGATCCTGCCGGCCATCGTGCCGGGCATGGGCACGGCCTGCCGGCTCGGGGCCACCGCGCGCGGCCACGGCGGCGGCGTGCTGCTCGTCTTCTGGGACTTCGAGACGATGGCTCTGCGATGCATCATCTCCGACGCACTGGTCCACGGCGTGCGCAGCGCAGCCCCGGACGGTCCGCTCACCAAGTACCTGGCGCGGGAGGACGCGAGCGTGCTCGGCGTCATAGGGACCGGCCGCATAGCACGCTGGGCAGCCGAGGCGGCGTGGTCCCAGCGCCCGATCAAGCTCGTCAAGGTATTCAGCCGCGACCCGGCCCATCGTGCGGAGTTCTGCACCTTCATCGGCGAGCGGCTGGGTGTGGAGACGGTGGACTGCGCGACCAACGACGAAGCGGTCGACGGCGCGGATGTCGTGGTTATGGCCACCTCGACGCGCGACCCCGTGATCAATGGGCACGCGGTCGGCCCGGGATGCACCGTCATCTCCAACACGCCGGAGGAGCTAGACCAGGCAACCGTGCGCAAGGCGAACAAGATCGTCGTCACGTCGGGAGAGGATGTCGAGACGCACGTGCCGCCATGGCAGGCGGTCTACGACCTCATGCAGGCCGGCGAGCTGCGGCCTCACGCTCCGTGGTTCGAGATCTCCGACATCGTCGCGGGCCGGCAGCCGGGCCGCACCTCGGATGAGGAGATCATCGTCTGCCTCAATCCCGGCTTCGGTGTGCACGACGTGGCGGCCGGACAGTACGTCTACACACGCGCCCGCGAGCTCGGCCTGGGCGCCGAGCTGCCAACGTGATCAGTCCCGGAAGACATCCTCTCTGTGCTCCCGCGCTAAACGGAATCCAAGGTGAGACCCGCAAGATAGCGGGCCTGCGGAATGCGGGAGTCACGGAGGAATGAGAATAGGAGGTGCGCCCATGGTCGGAAGCGGATCTCGGTTCACAATAGTCGCCCTCGTCGCTGTCCTTCTGCTGGCGGCCTGCGCCGCGCCCGGTCCGACGGATGTGGGTTCGGCGGCGGATCCTTCCGCTGCAGGCACGTCGGCGGGCCCGAAGAGCATCACGGCGGCGGTCCGGGGCGATCCGCGGACGCTGAGCGACGCGATCAACTTCGCCGCCGGCGGGAGCAGCTCGGCAGGGGTGCGGGAGATCGAGCAGCTGCTCCATGCCGGAATGTTGCTGCTCGATATTCAAGGCGAGCTCCAGCCGCAGCTCGCCGAGGCAGTGCCAACCCTTGAGAACGGCCTCTGGAAGCTCCTCCCCGATGGACGCATGGAGACCACATGGCACATCAAGCCGAACGTGCGATGGCACGACGGGACACCGCTGACCGCCGACGACTTCGTGTTTACAGCCACGGTCGCGCAGGACCGGTCCCTGCCCATGGCGCAGGACGAGGCCTTTCAGTTCGTTGAGACGGTCGAGGCACGCGACCAGCAGACGGTGGTCGCGACCTGGACCTCACCGTACACCGCCGCCGACCGGCTGTTCAGCCAAACAACCAACACGCGCAACCTGCCGCTGCCGAAGCACCTGCTCGAGCCGGGCTATCTGGAGGACAAGGCGACGTTCACAGAGGACCCGCATTTCGGCGCAGCGTACGTCGGTGCTGGTCCGTACCGCCTGGCGGAATGGGTCCTGGGCAGCCATCTCATCCTGGACGCGAACGACCAGTACATCCTCGGGCGTCCGAAGATCGATCAGATCGAGGTCAAGTTCATTCTGGACACGAACACGATGGTGGCCAATCTTATGGCCGGCGCGCTGCACCTGACCCTCGGCCGCGGACTGACCCCCGAGCAGGCGATCACGGTGCGTGACCAGTGGCGGGAGGGGTTCGTGGATGCGGGCCTGCAGAACACGACGTCGCTCTATCCGCAGTTCATCGATTCGGAGCCACCGTTCCTGACGGACGTCCGCTTCCGCCGCGCGCTGCTCTCCGCACTCGACCGCCAGCTCATCGTCGACACCTTCCTCGCGAGCCTCGTCCCCGTTGCCGATAGCGTCATCAGCCCGGATGAGCCCGATTACCGAGACATCGAGCACCAGATCGTCCGCTATCAGCACGACCCTCGGCAGGCGATGGCGCTGCTCGACGGCATGGGGCTCTCCCGGGGTGCAGACGGGTTCTACCGTGATGCAGCGAACCGGCAGGTCGCTGTTGAGGTACGCACGCGCAAGCACGACCTGCGCGAGAAGCTGCAGCAGGTCATCGTGGACGAATGGGCGCGCGTCGGGATCGTCGCTGAGCCGGCCGTGGTCCCGGAGCAGCGGATCTCCGATCGCGTCTACCAGGCCACGTTCCCTGGCTTCTACTTCCGATTCGGCGGACCGGACCAGTTCACGGACTGGCGGAGCACAGGGGCGCCCGTAGCCGAGAACAACCACGTCGGGCGCAACCCTATTCGGTACCAGAACCCGGAGTACGACGCCCTCATCGAGCGCTTCGTGACCACCATTCCCCGGGCGGACCGCATCGCGGTGCTGGGGCAGATGGTCCATCACGCAACCGATCAGCTGCTGCTTCTGACGCTCTTCCATGAGCCCGAGCCGGTGCTCATCAGTAACCGCCTCGGGAACGTGGGCGGCCGTCGCGGAACCAACATCCAGGCCTGGAACGCCCACGTATGGGACGTGACGGGTTAACCGCGCGGGAGAGCCACGCAGTGTTGTACGGAGCCAGATAGCCGCTTCCAAGCTCCCGATGGGAGGGTACATGCGCGACCACTTCTCTGCCACGACCCTGACACCGGAGCAGGCCGAGATCCTCGAGATCCCGGAAGTGCGCGTCGACGGCGTGCTGAAATCCACCGGGCGGGCCCGGTACACCCGGGACTTTCGTCTGCCGGGCATGCTCTGGGCCAAGTTCCTCATGAGCCCGTACCCCCACGCGCGCATCGTATCCATCGACGCGTCAGCGGCCAAGGCCGTGCCCGGCGTGCATGTGGTCCTCACCACCGACGACATCGGTCGGCGCCGTCTCGGGCGCCAGGTCGCAGATTGGCCCGTTCTGGCGTCCGAGCGAGTTCGGTACGTCGGCGAGCGCGTCGCTGCCGTAGCGGCAGTGACGCTGGAGGCGGCCGAGGAGGCAGTGAAGCAACTCGAGGTGGTATATGAGGAGCTGCCGGCCGTGTTCGATGCCGAGGATGCGCTCCGCCCGGATTCGCCGATCCTGCATCTGGACTGGGAGGAGTACTATCCCCAGGGACGCGCGCCGTCGCTTCGTCATCCGAACGCGCCGAGCTACGCGTTCTCGCAGAAGGGCGAGGAGGAGATCGAGCGGGTTTTCGCGAACGCCCACATCGTCGTCGAGGACGCATACTACGGTCCACGGCAGCACCAGGGCTACATCGAGCCACGCGGCTGCATCGTGTGGATCGACGAGCAGGGAACCGTCCAGGTCGTCTCGACCAACAAGACGCCTTTCAGCCTGCGCGACGCGCTTGCCACGATTGCCGAGCTGCCATCGGACCGCGTCGTCGTCGATTGCCGTTTCATCGGCGGCGACTTCGGCGGGAAGGGGGGCTCCGTTGAAGAGTTCCCCTGCTACTTCCTGGCCCGCGCGACCGGGCGGCCGATCCGCGCGATCATGACCTACACAGACGAGCTGACCTCAGCGAACCCGCAGCACGAGGCCAAGTACTACCTCCGCACCGCCGTCAATCGCGAGGGTGCGATCATCGCGCACGACGTACGTGCCTACCAGAACGCGGGCGCGTACGTGGCGATGCGTCCCAATCCTCCGACCTCGGCGCGCTCAGGCCTCGGCTGCCTGAGCCCCTACAGCATCCCGAACGTCCGCTTCGAGGGCTACAACGTGTACACCAACCTCGTGCCGTCCGGCGCCATGCGGGCGCCCGGCGATTTCCATCGCGGACACGCCGGTGAGGGGCACATCGACCACATCGCCCGAGAGCTGGGCATGGACCCGCTCGTGTTCCGCCTGCGCAACTGCCTGCGACCGGGCGACACGCTTCTCAACGGCGAGAAGGTCCGCAACCCGCGCGCCGTCGAGGTGCTGGAGACGTTGCGCCGCGAGACAAACTGGGACCAGGCGCCACGGGTTCCACACCAGGGACGCGGCATCGCGCTGCGGTATCGGCACGTCGGCGCGGGCAAGAGCGAGCTCCTGCTGCGCCTGCTATCAGACGGCACGATCGAGGCGATCACCGGCAACGCCGATCAGGGCGGCGGGTCACATACGGTGATCCAGCGCGCCGCGGCGGCGACGCTGTCGGTCGATCCCAAACACGTTCGCGTGCGCTTCGGCACGACGGCGGAGGCGCTGCGCGATCCGGGCTCCGGCGGCAGCCGCACGACCACCATGGTGGGTCATGCCGCGATCGACGGGGCGCTGGTCCTCAAGGACAAGCTCGAGGATCTTGCCGCCGAGGTCATGGGATGGCCGGCCGGCGACGTGCGTCTGCAAGGCGGCCAGTTCGTCGTGAGTAGCACAGGCGAATGCATGCCGTACCAGGAGGTGGCGGCCCGCATCGCCGCAGGACCGGTCGTCGAAGCCGTGGGCGCCTACGATCCGGCCGAGCATCGCTCTGACGAGGGGGGAGACTTCAACTTTATCGCCGACATGATCGAGGTCGAGGTCGACCCCGAGACGGGCCGCGTGCACCCCACTCAGGCGGTCGCCGTGATCGACGTGGGGACGATCATCAATCCCGTCGCCCATCAAGGACAGCTCGACGGCGGATTCATCTATGGTCTGGGCCAGGCCATGACCGAGGAGCTGATCCACGAGGCAGGCACGATCATCACCGCGAGCCTCGGCGAGTACAAACTGCCGACGCAGATGGACGCGCCGCGCTTTCGCACGGTTCTCCTCCCCCGCGCTGAGGGACCGGGTCCCTTCGGCGCCAAGTCGGCGGGCGAGAACACGAACACCGGCGTGGGCGGGGCCATCGCGAATGCCGTGCTTGACGCAGTCGGCGTTCAGATCACCGCCTGCCCGATCACAGCCGAGCGCGTGTTCGAGGCCCTGCAGGAGCTCACGGCATCCACGGTGCCGTGAACACGTACTGCCCGTACTGCGTGATGGCCCCGACGATCCCGAGGAGTATGAACAGCCATTTCACCGCAGGGTGGCGCATGGAGATCGGAAAGCTCGGATACGTGTCCGACAGCCCCGCCAAATAACACTGCTGCGCGAGCGAGAGCCGCGTCGAGTCTCTTACCAACTCGAACAGACTCTCCCGATAGCGACCGGTGAAGAGCACGGGGACCGACGCAACGATGATCGCAAAGTACGAACCATTGCCGACGACTGTCGACCAGAAAGTGAAGGGGATGAGCAGTACGATGCGGACGATTCCGCCCAATAGGGGGAACCCAAACCCGCGGTTCGGCGATTCTGGCCGGGGCATGTCGAGCGTAAAGCGCTCGTCGGCGGCGATATCGAGCCCGAATCCCGGGTACCGATCCGTCAGTCCCGTCACAAAGAAGGAAATCTTGGTCGACAGCCGAAGTATGCCGAGTACGAGACGATAGGCAGCGTCCCAGTACCGGCCAGTCAGGAGCACCACGAACGCGTTGATGGTGACCACGATCGCCAGAGCAAGGAAAAGAATGGTGAGCCAGAAGGACACGGGAATGAGAATGACGAGCTTAACGACAAACCCAAGCACTGGAAAAGCCCAGAGCCGATTCGGTGTCTCGATGCGTCGGACACTGAGCATTGGATAGGTGCCCGGAGCCATCAACTCGACCGCGGCGGCCATCAACCCTCCTCACAATGCAGAATTGCCAGCTACTCCCTATCTTATCAATTTATCGACACATTTAGGGCAAGTTGTGACGCCATTGAGACACAACGCAGGTTCTCGAGCTGGTCGGGGCAGTTCCCGGTCGGCTACGGCGATGGATGCCGGCGCAGTGTCACTCGGGGATTGACCGGGTCCCGGTTGTCGAAGATGAGGTCCGCTCGCCCGAGCGGCTCGACCTCACCCAGGTAGAAGAGCAGCGTCATTCGATGAGTTGCTCGTCCCAGTCACACACGTGCTGGTACCCGATGCGCTGATGTACGTCGGACGATCAGCTCAGGCATGGCATATTGTGCAACTTCCGAGGCCGCCAGCATGCAAGCCGGCACCTGGAAGACGACAGGAAGACATGTCCCGCGAGACAATAGGCCTACACAGCGACAATTGCATTACATGATCACCACGAAAGGATGTGATACAGTATCCCTACTTAAGGCTAGCATCCTTGCATTGGCGCAAGACATGAAGGAGATCGTCTCTACCGTTACCAGCAAGGGCCAAGTCACGATCCCCGCCGACGTGCGCCGCCATTTACGAGTAGTCGCTCACGACAAGATCGCGTTCGTCATTGAAGACACGGGCGCCGTGCACGTCAAGGCGCGTCAGTACTCAACCATCGCATCACTCCGCGGCGCAGCCGGAGCGCTCAAGCGGCCGCTCTCCTGGAAAGAGATGCGCCACATCGCCCGGGAGGACGCTCTCGCGCCCAATGCACATCCATGAGTGATCCGTTTGTCGAATCAAACATCATCATTCATCTGCTGACCGCGGACGACCTGTACAAACAGGCCCGTGCGGCGGAGCTCTTCCAGCAGGTCGAGTCCGGCATGCTGATCCTCGAAGCGCCGGATACCGTTATCGCCGACGCCGTCTATGTGCTCGCCTCTCCCCGGCTCGACCGCATGTCGCGGGCGGAAGTGCAAGAACTGCTGACTCCCCTGGTCAGCCTCCCTGGGTACCGCGTGCGAAACAAGCGGGTAGTGCTGCGTGCGCTGAGTATCTATGGGACGTCCCAGGCGGACTTCAGCGACGCTATGATCGTGGCCGCAATGGAGCAGAGTGGATCCGACAGCGTGTACTCGTACGACCGCGACTTCGAGCGCTTCGCTGGCATCCGCCGGGTTGAACCGTAAGCTACTCCCTCAATGCTCTGTTACAGCCGAACCGCCGAGCCGCCGGTCAGGCGCTATTCGCGTCCGGTGGCCTTTCTCCAGCACGCGCTGCTGGATGCGCAACCGCCGCTCGGCATGCGCGACGCGCGTGGTGGTGACGCCACCTGCCTCCTTGAATGCCTCGAACAGCGCCAACCACTGCTCGAAGCGTACCGTGCCGGACGTGTCCGTCGCGCCAAGTCCAACGCGATGAGACAACCCGCGACCGCGTTGCCGTCCGAAGATGCGCTCCAGCGTTTCTCGCACGCTGGAGCGTCGGGCCGTGAAACAATACGTGACGAAGTCTCGGTACAGACGCGCTTCGCTTTGCCGGACCAGCGGGGGCCCTCGCTTGCGCAATCGAAGCATGACGACGTCGACATGCGGTATCGGGTTGAAGTCGGTTCGACGGAAGCGATGTACGACGGTCGGTTCGAACCGGGGCTTGAGCAGCGCCGCCCAGAGCGTGCCCCTCGGCTCACCGCAGAATCGCTCCGCGGCCTCCCGCTGAACGCCCAGGTAGCTGTCGAGCGGTGCGTTGGACGCGGCCGTCAGCTTGGCCACGACCTCCGCTGTGATGTTGAACGGGATGTTTGCGAAGATCTTGTAGCTCCTGCGGGGCAAAGGAAATCGGAGAAAGTCGCCGCCGGAGATCGCCACGTTGCCCGATCGACTGAAGCGCTCCCGCAGCGAGCGGACGAGATCGCCATCCTTCTCAATGGCAACGACGCGAGCACCACGGCGGGCGAGCCGCTCGATGATGAGCCCGCGACCGGCTCCGATGTCCAGGACAAGATCGCCAGCGCTGATAGTCGAGCGATTGATGAGCTCGTCGACGAGGCGTCGACGTCTCAGGAGGTTCTGCGAGGAGCGAAGATCGGAACGGTATATTCGGGACATCGCTGGCTCCTTTCGAGAATTGGGCACAGAAAAACCGCTGCCACCAGTGGCGGCTGCGGTTGTAGAGCGGAGCCCTATTCTGTGAGGAGCGTCAGGCGAACGGCGACATCACGAGTCCGACTGCCCGTGAGGTGCTGAGCGACGAGGCCCGATGGGCTCCGCTCAGGCGATCCAAATGCACGGCACGCCCATGACGACGGTGAACCTCCAAACAATTGATGGATTATAAGCAACAGACAGGTACATGCTACCAGCAGCATCGCATGTCTGTCACTGATCACGTGCCGACGACGGCATCCTCGACGTCGCCCGTTAGGGCGGCTGCACAGTGAGGCGCCCGCCCTTCTAAAAGAACGCCGTGAGGTTCTTGGCGAGCAGAACGTTCTGGTCGAGGAGAATCTCGCGCCGGGCGATCTTCCAGGACGCGTCGACGCGCCGCAAAGTGTCGATTCTCCGCCCGATGAAGACGTGATCCTCGTCCTCGAGGCGGTTCTTGTGGACGATGAATCGACTCGAGACTCGGACCTCCGATGGCTCCACGTCCAGGAGCCGGACGTTGGAGATCAAGTGCGAGATCCGCGAGAACGGCTCCTCGCACCAGTGCGAGCCGGTCTTCATCTGCAGGACCCGCTGCGTGAGCGTCGTCTTACCCTCATCGAACCACGACATGTCCAGCCGCTCGACCGTGTACTCGCGGTCCTGCTCCCCGTACGGGACGTTGCGCCGCATCGGCATCCAATACCGGATGTCGTCCGTCAGCAACTCCAGCCACTCGTCGAACCTCCGTTCGTCGAGCAGATCGGCTTCGCGGTAGAGAAAGTCCTCGATCTCGAGACGCAGGAGGAGTCGGTCCTGCTCAGTCGGGGTGGTCAACGCATGCATGGCCTTCGCCCCTTTCCATGAGTTGATGCGTGGACGGCTGGGAGTCCGACACGGCTTACTTCACGTGCTCGTGGACCCGCAGCTCGTCCCAGCTCTTGGCGGCCATGAACTCTGCCCACCGCTGGTAGTAGCGCCGGTGATTCTCGTCACTGGTGATCGAGCAGAACAGCCCGGGGAGCCCGAAGTTGGACGGTCCATGGAGCGGCTGTTCGTCAACGAAAAGCTGGTAGTTGTACGGGAGGCGGCGGGAGATCGTCCCCTTGCTCGCGGCGGTCGACCAGTGCCAGTTCTCCATGTCGTCCTGCTGGGTCATGCCCCCGGGGCCGGCGTAGCGTCCGTAGTAGTCGCGGATGATCTCCTTCACCTCTCGGGGTGCGTCCCGATCGATAAGGAAATACGACCAGATCTCGGTCGTCGTCGGTCCCTGCGGATGCATGATCCGAATCACCCACGGCTGGCCGCCCTGGGAGCCCGCGTTCGGGAAGATGCCGGGCGCGCACTGCGTGCTCGCCAACGCCCCCATCTTCTTCTTCCGCTCCTGGTACGCATGATCGAGGTACTCTCCGACGATGGGCGTGCTGGCCCACGAGCCCCGGTATGGCTGGGCGTCCTCTCGCGGGAGGGTCATGCTCATCGTGTGTCCCTCGGGGAAGTTCACCGTGTATGATTGCCCCCGGTCCGATCGGTCCCGCCGGCCCTGCCCGCTTGGGGCGATGTTCACTGCGTCCACCGACTTGTGGGTGATCCACCCATGGGTGCGATCGGTATCCGGCGAGGGGACCTTCCAGTTGCACGGAATCCGCCACTTCTGGACGCCTCCGAGCACCTCCGCGCCGCCGGGCGTCCCGTCGATTGAGCGGAGCAGGGCGCTCAAGTAGAGCTCCGTGCCCCCCAGGTACTCGCGGAAGTCCGGCGCTGACTCATCCCAGCAGCCCCAGATCGAGCCCTCGAAGAGCTCGCTGCGTGCCTCCCACAGCCCCCAGGCTGGTTTGTCCAGGTCGTTGTAGCCGCCGTCGTGGAACGGCAGCGCGGTGAGCTTGCCCTCGAGATCGTAGGTCCAGCCGTGGAACGTGCACGTGAACACCGAGGTGTTGCCCTGATCGTAGCGACACACCCGGTTGCCCCGGTGCCGGCACGAGTTGAGGAACACATGCACCCTGCGGTTGCGGTCCCGCACGACGATCACGGGCTCGTCGCCCATGCGTGACAAGACAAAGTCGCCGGGATTCGGGATCTGGCTCTCGTGACCCACGAACAGCCACGCGCGCGCGAAGATCTGCTCCAGCTCCTGCTGGTAGATCTCTTCGCTCAGGAAGATCTCGCGGCTGACGAGGCCGCGCTCCTTATCAACCAGTGTGCCAATCGAGTCAGCGTCTGCGATCATCCGGTTCCCTCCCCACATGTCGTCCGCATCCTACCATAGGGGGCTCCGTTACCTGTCCCACGTGAAGACGTTCCGTGCGTTCCGCTATAATGCGTTGACCCCCTCCCAGGGGGGATGGGAATGACACCATGGATTCGACGAGGCAGGACGCCCTCAAACGACTGGCCACCATCGAGGGTCATCTCAAGGGCATTCGCAAGATGATCGAAGAGGATGTCTACTGCGTGGAGATCCTCAAGCAAACCTATGCCGTGCAGCGCGCGATCGACCGGCTCGAGGACGCCCTCCTGCAGGGCCATCTCAGCTCCTGCGTCCCGCGAGGATTCGCGGAGGGACGACAGAGCGAGGTTACCGCCGAGCTCCGGGAGCTGTTCGAGCTTGCGCGGCGCTGAGGAGAGGGTCATGGTTGTTCAGAAGCGCGCGGCGGAGAAGGCCGGATCCAGCCTGCGCGAGGATCCGGCGCAGTCCCGGGAGCTGATCCTCCCCGTGAGGGGGATGACCTGCGCCTCGTGCGTGCGCCGCGTCGAGCGTGCCCTCACGAAGCTCGAAGGGGTGGAGGGCGCCACCGTCAACCTCGCCACCGAGCGGGCCAGCGTCCGGTTCGAGCCGACGGTCGTCGGGGTGGACGACCTCCAGCGCGCCGTCGAACGCGCCGGCTATGCTCTCGGCGCGGCCGAGTCCGGGATCGAGGAAGTTGGAGCCGCGGTGCCGGACTGTGAGGCCGAGGCACGGGCTGCGGAGATTCGCGATCTCCGAATACGATTCACCATCAGCCTGGTCATCGGCCTGGGCATGATGGCGTTGATGTACCTGCCTGCTGTGCCCTGGACACACGCGCAGCTCGCCATCCCGCTGCTCGTCCTGGCGACACCGGTGCAGTTCTGGGCGGGCTGGCCGTTCTATCGGCAGACGTGGGCGGCGGCCCGCCACCTCACGACGAACATGAACACGCTCGTGGCCATCGGAACGAGCGCCGCTTTTCTCTATTCAGCATTCGTGAGTCTCTTCCCTAATGCCGTGCGCCGTCTCGGGCTCCAGGAGCAGCTCTACTACGAGACCGCGGTGATCATCATCGCGCTCATCCTCATGGGCCGCTGGCTCGAGGCGCGGGCGAAAGGGCAAACCTCGGCCGCGATCAAGAAGCTCATGGGCCTCCAGGCGAAGACCGCGCGCGTCGTCCGCGAGGGGCGGGATGTTGATGTCCCGATCGCATCGGTGCAGGTCGAGGACCTCCTGCGCGTGCGGCCCGGCGAGAAGATCCCCGTCGACGGCCGGGTCGTCGAGGGGGCATCGGCTGTCGATGAGAGCATGCTCACCGGCGAGTCGATCCCCGTCGAGAAGCGGCCGGGCGCGGAGGTGATCGGCGCGACGCTGAACCGCACCGGCAGCTTCGTTTTCCGCGCCACGAAGGTGGGCCGCGAGACGGCCCTGGCGCAGATCATCCGAATGGTGGAGGAGGCGCAGGGCTCCAAGGCGCCGATCCAGCGGCTGGCTGACGTCGTCTCGAGCTACTTCGTGCCGGCCGTGATCGCGATGGCGGTGCTGACGGCCGCGGCCTGGTACGTCTTTGGCCCCGAGCCGAGGATGACGATGGCCCTCCAGACGTTCATCGCGGTCTTGATCATCGCGTGCCCCTGCGCCATGGGACTCGCCACACCGACAGCCATCATGGTGGGCACCGGCAAGGGTGCGGAGCACGGCGTCCTCATCCGAGGCGGCGAGGCCCTCGAGAGCGCCCACAAGGTCAACACGGTCGTTCTGGACAAGACGGGAACGTTGACGCGCGGCCGCCCGGTCGTGACGACGGTGGTCACCGCGAATGGGATGACCGATGCCGAGATCCTTCGGCTCGCAGCGGGAGCCGAGCTCGGGTCGGAGCATCCGCTCGGCGAGGCGATCGTCGCCCGGGCGAGGGAGCTAGAGCTCGATCTGCCCCGGGCGGAGGCGTTCCAGGCGATCGTGGGCCAGGGCATCGAGGCGACGGTGGACGGGTCAAGCATGCTCCTCGGGAACGCCAGCCTGATGATCGCGCGGGGCATCGCGTTGAACGGCCTCGGCGAGCTGGCGGCGGCGCTGGCCGCCCGCGGCCAGACCCCGATGTTCGTCATCGCGAATGGCGAGGCGGCCGGACTAATCAGCGTCGCGGACACGCTCAAGCCGGAGTCGGCCGAGGCCGTCGCCGAGCTGGACGCGCTCGGGCTCGAGGTCTGGATGCTCACCGGCGATAACCGCAAGACGGCCGAGGCGATCGCTCGCGAGGCGGGCATCGACATCGGTCGCGTGCTGGCTGAGGTACATCCCGGCCAGAAAGCCGACACGGTGCGCGACCTGCAGGCGCGGGGCAAGAACGTAGCGATGGTCGGCGACGGGATCAACGACTCGCCTGCCCTGGCACAGGCGGACCTGGGCATCGCCATCGGCACCGGGACCGACGTGGCGATGGCGGCGTCGGACATCACGCTGCTGGGCGACGACCTCCGGAGGATCGTGACCGCCATGGCGCTGAGCCGGCGCACGATCCAGACGATTCGCCAGAACCTGTTCTGGGCATTCTTCTACAATATCCTGCTGATCCCGGTCGCCGCCGGGGCGCTGTTCCCCGTGTTCCGCGTGCTCCTCAACCCGGTGCTCGCGGCGGCGGCGATGGCGATGTCGAGCGTCAGCGTGGTGACGAACTCGCTCCGGCTGCGCGGCTTCCGGCGGCCTGCGTCGGCGGAGGAGATCCTCCATCTGCCGTTGCGCCAGCGGGTGGCCGACTGGGGGTACCTCGCGGCGATCGCGCTCGTCGCGCTGGGCGTAGGTCTCGCCGCCCTCGCGTTTGCGCGGCCCGTCGACTCACCACACGTGCCGGACCAGGTCACCCACGTCGAGCTGACGACTGGCATCTCGGTGCGCTGATGCTCCAGGCAAAGGTCCAAAGCGTCACGTAACTCGAAGAAATCGAGAGAGGAGAAAGACTCAATGGCAAAAGCGATTCTCAACGTCCCGGAGATCTCGTGCGAGCACTGCGAACACGCGATCACGGAGGCGCTGGCGCCCCAGGCGGGCGTTCGCACCGTCGCGGTGGATATCCCGGCGAAGACGGTCACCCTCGATTACGACGAGGCTCAGATCGACCTCCCTCGCGTCGGCACGCTGCTCGACGAGGAGGGGTACCCGGTCGAATCGGCAGTGCCCGCGTAGTCGTCCACTGCACGTTGCCGGCATGCCGCTCAGCGCCGTTCCGGCATGAGCACGGTCCCCGCTGTCAGGGCGTGTATTCGCCGATCCAGCGGACACTGGGCAGCCTGCCGCCGAGTGCGCGGAGCAGTCGTTGGTCCGCTGTCCAGAGCGTCGCATCAAGCAGCTTAG
>WHTR01000014.1:0-15504 GCA_009377635.1 Chloroflexota bacterium | reverse complement strand
AGTGCGCGGAGCAGTCGTTGGTCCGCTGTCCAGAGCGTCGCATCAAGCAGCTTAGCGAGCGCGACGTAGTGGGCGTCGTAGACTGCGGGAAGGCTGAACTGATCCGCCAGCACCAAGGACAGGTCGAACACCGTCTCCGGAGTGAGGATGGCAATTGGTACCGCGAGGAACTGCGCCAGCAGGGCTCGTGCTTCGTTGAGTTGGACCTGCCCCTGTCGTAGACGTTGGCGGATCACGTTGGCGACCTCGCTGGGCAGCAGCGTCGGGGCGATGATCGGCTCTTGCTGCTCGAGCGCGACGCGCAGCAGTAGCCTCGCCCGCTCTGAATGCTCCTCCACAAACACCCATTTTGCAGCGATGGAGGAATCGACGCAGATCATCCCTCGACCGAGCGCAGCACGTCACGGGTGCGCTGGTCGCGGGACTGGTTGATCAGCTCCCACGACTCGGGGGAAGCCTGTCCGTGCCTGGCAGCAATCTCGGCGCTGAGGCGATCGAGCTCCATCAGCGCTCGCAGGCCGCGGCGCTGGTCCGCCTTCCTAGGACGGGGGATAACGGACCGCTCGGATAGAGCCATGGGTCCTTTTTGCCCCGACCGGGCTGGGCGTGGCGCTATGAGCCTGGCCAGATCGGATGGTCTCACGCCGATCCGCTTCTCGCCAAGGCGATAGGCCGTCAGACGCCCCATGTCGATCCAGCGGCGAATGGTCGATGGATGAACAGAGAGCTGCTCCGCGGCTTGGCGTACCGTGAGATACGGCCCGGAGATCGCCATACGTGATTTTTGAATCATATGTTAGCATACGATAGCACATGTCATCGCCGGCAGCAACCCGGTCGCTGTGCTCAGGGTTCCCCCTTACGCGGTCGAGGTCGGGACCTGACCGACCGCCAGTCTATTGAAAGCATCAGAGCCAATACCGAGCCGACCAAGGGAGGAGACAGGCGGATTTGCAGGAGGTGCAGATGGACCACGACGCTGGAGGGCATGAGGCGCCCGGGGCTGCCTGGAAGCCCGAGCCGCTCACCCATCGGAACAGTGCGGGCGAGCCCTACCGGCGCGAGCCGATCGTCGAGCAACAGATCGTGGCGGCCATGCGCCTCGGCGTCGACGACCTGCGGGTTCGAGCAGCATTGGACGACCGACAGTCTCCTGCCTACCTGAAGGAGGAGTGCCTGGTCTACCTGATCCGCTGCTACTCCCGTGCGGGAGAGCGCGGCCTCGTCAACGACCTCTCCGATGCGCTATTGCACCGCTGCGCGAAACTCATCAATGGCCGCCTGAACAGCCTGGGCGCCGAGGCAGCAGAGGAAGGGTACCAGGACGTGGTCGAGCGTCTCTTCAGCCAGATCGTGGACCTGGAGAGCGACCGCGGCGATTTCCTGCAGGTCCGCTTCTGGCCGGCGCTCGAGAAACTGGCAGTCCACGCGTTCAACCAGCAGCTCGCGTCGCACAAGCGTGCCCAGAGCACGGTGTCGATCACGTCGGTTGCCGGTTATGATCAAGACGAGGATGACGAGGACGGACGGATCGTGCGTCCTCGCGGCGATTTGGAGACTGCCTCCCCATCGGGCGAGTCGGCACTCGTGCAGGACGACGTGATCCGGGAGTCCCTAATCAGAATCGAGGAGCCTTTCCGGTCGGCCTTTCTCCTCCGGCATTACTCAGGGTGGCCGGTGGAGGATCAGGATCCGAACGTCCAGACCATCAGCCGTCACTTCGGCAAGGACCCGCGTACCATTCGCAACTGGCTGAGGCGGGCCGAAGAGGCCCTACAGAGATGGCGGGAAGAACAATGAACGATCAGATGAAGCGCTCCGCCGCAATCGATCTGGACGACGTGCTCGACGCGCTGGTCGCGTCCGATGCCGATCCCAACAGCGCCTCGCTCGCCGAATGGATCCGCCGCTACCCACAGTACGAGCGGGAGATCACGGAGTTCGCGGCGAGCTGGAGCTTGATGAAGTGGCTCCCGCCGTCGCCCGACGCCGAAGCGGTCGATGAGGAGACGCTCGTGCGGCGCGGGATGCGCGTTGTCCAGGCTGTGCTGGAACGACGGGGGCTGGCATCCGCTGAGGCCGTGGCCCCCATCGCGAGCATCCTCGAAGCGGGACGAAGCCGCGGCCTGGCGCCGCGCCAGCTCGCCCGGACCGTCGGACTCGGCGACACGCTGCTCCGCAAGCTCGACCGACGGCTCGTCCGATACACGTCGATCCCGCGCCAGGCGATCGAGGCGCTCGCCGCAGCGCTCCAGTGCGAGACCGAGCGCATCGCCCGCTACCTCCAGCAGGGCCCGGCCTTCGCGACGGCGGCGCAGTATCGAGCCGAGCAGGCGCCCGAGCTCGCCGAGCCGGAGGACTTCTTCGCCGCGGTACGGACCGACCCAACGATGACGGACGAGCAGCGCGCCCGCTGGCTGGGGCTCGCGCCCCCCGGCGGCCGCTGAGCGCCACGAGGGCGCCGACCTGGCATGGGCCACTGGGAGGATCTGCGGAGGCGAGCGCGGGCGCAGCGCGCCGCGGTGCTTGCCGAGGCCGGCGGCGACCCCTCGGCGACGGCGTTGCTCGCCGCGGCTGATCGGCTGACGGGCTTCGAGCGAGTCGGCCTCCCCGGCGGCGACGCGCTGCTGGACGGCGGCGAGGCGGCGCTCGACCTCGACATGGAGCGCATCTGGTTCAACCGGGACGTTGCGTCCCACCTCGCGCTGTTCTACCAGGCGCACGAGTACGCGCACTTCTGGCTGCATCGCGAGCACACTGCCTGCCGCGAGTCGGACCTTGATGCCGAGGCCACCGAGGAACCGGTCCCGCTCGGGGTGCAGCGCGTCGAGGGCTACGGCCCGGAGGAGCGACGCGAGCGCGAGGCGAACGTCTTTGCGCGCGAGCTCCTCCTGCCCACCGACGTGCTCCGCTCCTGGTTCGCGGCCGACGGTCTGAACGCGACGGCGATCGCCGCGCGCGTGGGCCTCCCCGAGGGCATGGTCCTGCAGCAGCTCGCCCGGGCGCTGCTGACACCCGACGTTGCAGATGAGGCCGGCCCGCCGCCTCCGGAGGATTTGTCCGAGGAGCGCCCGCTGGACGCCAGCCAGGAGGAGGCGGCGCTCGCGCCGCGGGGGCCGCTGCTTCTCGAGGCCGGCCCCGGCACGGGCAAGACCCGGACACTCGTCGGCCGAATCGTCTATCTGCTCAAGGAGGGGATGCCAGCGTCCTCGATCCTGGCGCTAACCTTCTCGAACCGCGCGGCGGAGGAGATGCGGGCGCGGGTGGCTCGGGCAGAGCCGCGGGCCGCGCCGCGCATCTGGATGGGCACCTTCCATGCCTTCGGCCTGGAGCTCCTGCGCAAGTACGGCACCCGCCTCGGCCTGCCGCCCCGCCCCGATGTGCTCGACCCAGCCGACGCGGTAGGCATCCTCGAGCAGGCCCTCCCGGTGCTGGAGCTCGAGCACTATCAGAACCTGTACGAGCCGACGACCTACCTCCGCGACATCCTGGCGGCGATCTCGCGGGCCAAAGACGAGCTGGTCGAGCCCGCCAGGTACACGAGCCTGGCCGAGGCCATGCGGGACAGCGCGGCCACCGAAGCGGAGACCGAGGCCGCCGAGAAGGCGCTCGAGGTCGCCCGCATCTACACCCGCTACCAGGAGATCCTCGACCGCGACCACCTACTCGACTTCGGCGACCTCATCTTCAAGGCCGTGGTCCTGCTGCGGTCGAATCCCGACGTGCGGGATGCGCTGCGCCGGACGTTTGCGCACGTGCTGGTCGACGAGTACCAGGACGTCAACCGGGCCAGCGGCCTGCTGCTGCGTGAGGTGACCGGCGCGGGGGACGGACTCTGGGTGGTCGGCGACGCCCGGCAGGCCATCTACCGCTTCCGGGGCGCGGCGCCGACGAACATGCGCCTCTTCACCGAGGACTTCCCCGGCGCCAAGGTGCGGGCGCTCGGTCGGAACTACCGCTCCCAGCCGCCGATCGTCGACGTGGTCGCGGGGCTGGCGCCGACGATGCGCGCGGCGCGGGGTGGGCCGCCCTTCACGCCGTGGGAGCCCGCCCGTCCGGCTGCTGGCGGCCGCATCCTCATGGAGATCGCCGAC
This sequence comes from Chloroflexota bacterium, assembly GCA_009377635.1. Lineage (GTDB taxonomy): Bacteria > Chloroflexota > UBA6077 > UBA6077 > SHYK01 > WHTR01. Next base: position 11,410 of record WHTR01000014.1, on the reverse strand, counting down.
GACCTCGACGCGGAGGGCGACGGCCTAGCGCGAGAGATCGAGCGGCACCGCGCGGCGGGCATCGCGTACCGGGAGCAGGCGGTGCTCTGTCGCTCCCACACGGTCCTCGGCAGGATCGCCGCGCGCCTCGAGGACGCCGGCGTGCCCATCCTGTACCTCGGCGACCTCTTCGAGCGGCCCGAGGTGCGCGACATGCTGGCGCTGGTCGCGCTGACGTGCGAGCCAGACGGGCGCGGCCTGGTGCGCGTGGCGCGCTTCTCAGAGTACGAGATCCCGCTGGCCGACGTGCGCGCACTGCTGAGGCTCGCCCGCGAGCACGACGTGCCCTTTCCCGGCGCGCTCGGCCTGGCAGAGGACGCCGATACCATCTCGCCGCGCGGAAAAGCGGGGCTCGGCCTGCTGGCGAGCCACATGAGCGGCCTCCGCCACGTGAGCCACCCCTGGACGCTCCTCGCGCGCTACCTCTTCGACCGCAGCGACTACGTTCGGCCCCTCCTTTACGACGCATCCGTGGCGGGGCAGCAGCGGCGGTTGGCGATCTACCAGCTCCTCCAGTTCGCCCACGAGCAGCGGCCCGCCCGCGCAAGCGAGCCGACCGACCCGAGGCAGCGTTTGCTCCAGTACGTCCGCCGGCTGGAGATCTTCGGCGAGGAGAAGCAGCTTCGTCAGGTGCCTGGCTGCGCCGAGGGTATCGACGCGGTCCGTCTGCTCACCGTACACGCGAGCAAGGGGCTGGAGTTCCGCGCCGTGTACGTGCCGGCATTGGGCCAGGGGATCTTCCCGGCGCGCCGGCAGGCCCGGCCGTGCCCGCCACCGTCGGGCATGCTGGCCGCCGCCGACGCGGACGAGCACGACGAGGAGGAGGAGTGCCTCTTCTTCGTCGCGCTCTCGCGCGCGCGGGACGTCCTCTGCCTCTCGCGCGCCCATCGCTACGGCAACCAGCGGCGCGCGGCCTCGGAGCTGCTCCTGGCGATCGAGGGCCTGCTGCCGTGCAGCCCCGCCGGCTCGGAATCGCCGCCTGTGAGCACCGCCTCCCCCGACCCGGCGGCCGACCCGGCGGCCGACCCGCCGCCGGCGACGGTGCCGTTCCCCGTCGAGGCGCTGGAGACGTACATGCGCTGTCCGCGCCAGTTCTACTACGAGCTCGTGCTCGGCCTGAGCGGCGATCGGGAGGACTCGGCCTACGTCCAGTTCCACATGTGCGTCTACCGTGTGCTGCGCTGGATGGCCGAACTGCCCGCGGTGGACGCCGGCGCGGCGCTGGAGCATCTGGCGGAGGTGTGGGAGGAGCAGGGACCGCGCGGCCACCCCTACGAGGCAGTCTACCGCCGGAGCGCCGAGGCGATGGTGCTCCGCGCGGCCGGCCGATCGATCCCCTCACGCCGTCCGGCGGCGCGCCCACGCTGGCAAGTCCGGCTACCCCACGGCCGCGTCCGATTCACGCCCGACCACATCGAGCGGCTCGACGATGGCACCGAGGTCGTCGAGCGGCAGCGCACCGGCCGACCCACAAAGAGCGAGCTGGAGCGGGACATCTACGCGCTCTACGTGGTGGCGGCGCGCGAGGCGGCACCGCGCGTGCCGCGCCGCGTGCAGATCCGGTACCTGTCGACGGATCACGTCGAGCCGGTCGAGCTGAGCGAGCGCACGATCCGGACCCGCCTGGGCCGGTACGACGCCGCCATGGCCGGCATCCTGCGCAAGGAGTTCGGCCCGCGGCCGAACGACCGCGTCTGCCCGCGTTGCTCGCACTACTTCATCTGCCCCGTCGCCGAGGACGCCTGACCGGCGCCGCCGTGGGGCGGCTCGTCTCCACAGAAACCGGCGGACGTGCGAATGCCGCGACAAGCCTCCAGAACTTGCGCACCGCCGACGCGGCGCGAAGCATCCCGTACCACAGCTCGTCGATCACGGCGACGCGGAGGTCTGCAACCATGATCCCGGATTCCATGAGGATCTCGTCGTAGAGACCGACGCGCGGACCTTCGCGCAGTGGCACCTCAAGCGCATCGAATGGACTGACGCCATCCTCTCCAGACGCATTCAAGTCACTGGCCCGCGCTCACTCACTCGGGCGCTGCCGACCTGGAATCGCCGGCGCTTTCGAGATGCACAACCGTAACCCTGGAGCCCAACCAGGTTGGCTTCGTGGCAGGTCGGACGCACTCCGGGGAACAGCTAGGTCAGCCCCCGGCCACGCTTAAGACATATCCCGGGTCCGTTCGCTCTGAGTTCTTCGCACCGCGGCTCAGCTGCTCGCCCGGGTGGGTGGTCTCGGCGAGGCCGCTCGCGATCTGGCCTACCGGCTCTACACGGTCAGCGATCGGAAGACGTGGGCGCAGGAGGCCTTTTCCTACAACAGCCTGGTCGTCGCCTGACCGGAGTTGCGCCGACTGGCGGGCCGCCCCCGAATCAGGACAGGAGGAGCTGCTGTGACGGTTGGCGGTCGTTGCCAACCACTACCGCAGATCTCCATCAGGCCAGTGCAACTGGGATTTAACCAGGTGTGTATAATGGACCACACATCATGTGTATCCGGAGGTCTAGTTGTGACAAGGCTATCGCGGAAGAACCTGGTGGTCGACGCCGAGCGAGTGCGGGACCTGGCGTCCTCACGCCACACGAGCGAGTCGGAGGCGGTTCGGGAGGCCGTAGAGTTGGCCCTGTCCGCGGAAGACGTAATGGCCGCCGTGCGGGAGCTGCACGCCCAAGGCGGGCTCGACGATGTGTTCGGCCGCCTGCCGGACGACGCCGCAGCGGCCTCCCCGCCGGCGTAGGTGCCCGTGGCTCGTCCAGAAGTCCCGGATACCAGCGCCATCCTCGATTCGGTGCGTCACCCCGACCGCTGGCCTGCCCTCGAGCGGGCCCTCCACACCGGTCGGGTGTGGCTCTGCTCGGTCGTCGTGGCCGAACTGTACGCGGGAACCCGCTCCGCCGGCGACGCGGCCCTGGTGGACCACATCGTGGATGCCATGCGCCGCATCGAGCGGCTGCTGACCCCGACAGGGGGCGATTGGGCGCGGGCTGGACGGCTCCTCGTTCGGCGCGCTCGCCTGCACGGGGACCTCCGCGCCCGCGACCACCTGGCGGACGCCCTCATCCTGGTGTCCGCGGCCGCGGTGCGAGGCACCGTTGTTACCGCCAATCTCCGCCACTTCCTTGTCTGGCAGCGGCTCGCGGCCGCCGCAGGACTGGACGTGCTGGTGCGATCGGTGGAGATTAGCGAGGGCTGATGTCGAGGAGATCATTCAGCATCTGAGCGGCATCGTCGGCTCCCACGTCTCGATCACGCTCAAAATGGATGCGGAGATTCCCACGGTCGCCTCCGAACAGGTCGTGCGCACGGTCCAGCGAGAACGCGCGCACGCTCAAGTTCTCCAGCTTCGGAGTTGGGGAGACGCGACTCGGCCCTTCCAGATGTGCCGGCGTCGACGTCTGCGTCAAGCCCGCCCTCAGGGTCCCTTGCCGCTTGCGTCGACAATTCCGGGCGCATCGTACGTCGTGTACACTAGATTCGTGTGGAGCTCGTCATGAAGAATATTACCCTGAGCGCGGACGCAAAGCTGATCGAGGATGCGCGGGAGCGTGCCCGTCAGGAGCACACGACGCTCAACGAGCAGTTCCGTCGCTGGCTCGCGGACTACGTCGGCCGCCGCGAGCGCGCCGAGCGGGCCATGCGCACGATCGAGGAGGTGCGCAAGACGGTGCGGACGGGCGGGCGCAAGTTCACGCGGGACGAGATGAATGAGCGATGACTTCTTCGACTCGAACGTGCTCGTTTACCTGTTCGATGAGACCGATCCTCGGAAGTTCCACATTGCCCGACAGCTCATCGACCGTGCAATCGAGGCTGGCAGCGCTATTATCAGCTTCCAGGTGGTACAGGAGGTGCTCAGCCTTCTAACGAACAAGTTCGCGACGCCCGCATCGCCGGACCGCGCCCACGATGTGTTGGAGAACGTGCTGGTACCCCTGTGGCGCGTCATGCCCAGCCAGAACCTCTACGATCGGGCTCTGGCCGTACAGTCTCGATACCAGCATGGCTTCTACGACTCCCTGATCGTCGCCGCCGCGCTGGAGGCCGGTTGCACACGTCTCTTGAGCGAGGACTTGCAGGACGGTCAGCGCATCGAGCGGCTGACCATCGTCGACCCATTCGCAAGCAGTCGAGGCGCTGCCCCATGACGAACGACAAACCCGGACGAGAAGTCAGGATCTACCGCCACGACGAGGCGAAGCGCAGGAACATACCGACCGCCGAGTACCAGCCCGTCATGGACCCGGAGGACCAGCACCCCATCCGCGTCGCCTACGAGCGGCGTAACCGCGACCTTGACCCCCGCTCGTGTGGCGCATCGAGTCCTAGCCCGAGCCTGGCCGCGTTTCGGGATCGCGCCCGTCCCACTCCGTGAAATGTGATACCACATGCGGTATCATGCTGTTGTCAAGACAGGGGGCGCCAGATGGCGAAGCGGGATAAGCGGGTCGAGGCGATGCGGCGGAATCCACGGCAAGTCCGATTCGCCACGCTCCAGCGCGTGCTCGAAGATCACGGCTTCGTCGGTCGGCGACCCGGAGGCTCCCACTGGACGTATCAGCATCCTGGTTACCCGCCCCACGTTACGATCGTCGAGCGTCGCCCCTTCGTCTTGATCGCTTACGTACTCGAGGCACTCAAGGCCATCGAAGCTGTGAGCGAAGGAGAGGAGGAGTAGCCATGGCACAGAGCGCTACACGAACTATTGAGGACTATCTCCAGCTGCCCTATCGGATGGAGGTGGTCTGGTATGGCGACAGCTGGGGCGCTACGTTCCCGGAACTTCCAGGGCTTGTCGCGGGCGCCGAGACTTGGGAAAAGCTGCCAGCAGTGATCGAGGATGCCAAGCGCGCCTGGTTCGAGTCGGTCCTTGAGCGCGGGGATCCGATCACCGAGCCAAGAGATCCGCTCGACTTCAGCTTCAGCGGCAAGCTGCGCTTGCGGTTGCCGAAGAGCCTGCATGAGGGGGCTGCCCGTGCGGCCGAACTGGAGGAGGTCAGCCTGAATACGTTTATCGTGACCGCCGTTGCGAAGGAGCTCGGACGCCGGTCCGCGTGACTGGTGCGATGGCTCGACGGTGGACCAGACGGAGGGGGATGACTGATGGGATTTCTCTGGAAACTCTTGAGCTCGTTCTTCTTCTTCCGCGCCGCCCGTCGCGGGCCGAAGGGCATTGCGGGCTACGCCGCGCGCCGGATGGGTAGGCGCGCCGTCAATCGCCGGTTCCGCTTCTAGTGCTTTGTCAACCAGGCTATGGTGGTTGTCATCCTGACGCCAGCGAAGGATCCGTGCCTCGTCCCGAAGAGCGACGCCCTTCGGCCGAGACCATCTGGCGGCACTGACGCACCATAAGGTCTCGGCGCCTTTCCGCTTTCCTCCCCCCGTTGGATTACGTACTCAGTCAGGAAACGGACGACAGAGGTGATCTGGCCCCGATCTGGCGCCAACCTTGGGAGGCGCGATCAAGCAGTGATCTGTCAATTGACACTTGCATTTCCGGTTCGACCTTCCGGCGCGCATTGTTATCGTGGACAGCAGTCACGGGTCTCAACGATTTCAGCTGCCCTTTCTCAACTTGGGCCCATGTATAGTGAGTATTGCCTCCTCGTGATGCGTTAGGCGCGCTGAGACCGCCGTGGGGCGGCTCGTCTCCACAGAAACCGGCGGACGTGCGAATGCAGCGACGAGCCTACAGAACTTGCGCACCGCCGACGCGGCGCGAAGCATCCCGTACCACAGCTCGTCGATCACGGCGACGCGGAGGTCTGCAACCATGATCCCGGATTCTATGAGGATCTCGTCGTAGAGACCGACGCGCGGACCTTCGCGCAATGGCACCTCAAGCGCATCGAATGGACTGACGCCATCCTCTCCAGACGCATTCAAGTCACTGGCCCGCGCTCACTCGCTCGGGCGCTGCCGACCTGAAACCGCCGGCGCTTTCGAGATGCACAAGCGTAACCCTGGAGCCCAACCAGGTTGGCTTCGTGGCAGGTCGGATGAACGCCGGGGAACAGGTAGGTCAGGCCCTGGCCAGGCTGGAGGTTGTGCGCGGATATCCCGATATATAATGCAGCAGACGATCCTGTGGCTTTGCTGACGGCGGAGGAGGGATGATGGCAAAGGTCCTGGTCAGCCTGGATACGGGGCTAGTGGAGCGGCTGGACCGCGAGGCCAGGGCGCGAGGTGTCTCGCGGAGCGCCTTGATCGCAGAGCTTGCGGCCAAGGGCCTGGGAGAGCCGCTCGGCCCCGGAGCTCGGCCCGAGGCACGCCACGCCATCGAGCGGATCCAGAGCTTGTTCACCGGGCGCGAGCCCGCGGAAGACGCCACCGCCGTGATCCGCTCGATGAGAGACGAGCGTACCGAACGGGACGCGCGCTTCGGATGAGCGAAGTTGTCCTGGACGCATCCGTTCTGTTGAAGTGGTTCAGGACCGAGGGGGAGGAGCACGTCCAGGCTGCCCTTGGTCTGTACTCCCGATTCAGCGCAGGCGGGCTGGTCGTGGTCGTCCCCCAACTCCTGTTCCTGGAGCTGCTCAACGCCGCTGCCCGGCGCTGGGGATGGGATGTCGACCGGCTGGAACGATTCGCTGCCGACCTCGAGCTGCTCGGACTCGAGGTGCGGCAGCCCTCGCTCGTGCGCGTCGCGCTGTGGTGTGGACGCGGGCTCACCGCGTACGACGCTTGCTACGTGGCGCTTGCCGAGGAGCGGCAGACGGTGGTGGTAACTGGTGATGAGCGCATGATCGCGCTGGCCGGCGGGCTCGCCAGGCCACTCGCCAGCTTCAGCGTGTAGGTCGCGTAGCGCGTACCTCCGCGTAGTTTCCGATGCATACAATAGGTCGAACTCCTCTACACGAAGTGGCGCGACACGGACGAAGAGCCGAACCTCCACCTCTTCGGCCAGCCGAAGAGGATCGCCACGGAGTGGCTGGACAACTACCTGGTATGCAAAGGCGACACATTCCCGGGCCTGCTGCTCTATCAAGAGCTTGCAGACAGGGCGTGTAACCGCATCACGGACGCAATCAACCGCGCGTTCGTCGGAGAGCGGCCAGTCAAGGCCGTCTTCGACCCATACAACCCCACCGGCTCAACGATCCACGTCAACTTCACGACATCAAAGCGTGACCTTTGGCAGACGGACCCGCGGAGGTGCCACGTCAACTGGGCCGTCCTCGACAGCGACTGGGAAGCCGAGCTCTGTGGCGTCGCGGAAGCGCATCCGCGCGTCCTCGCCTACGTCAAGAACCACAACCTTGGCTTCGAGGCGCCGTACCTCCACGGTTCTGAGACAAGGCGGTACATCCCGGAATTCGTCGTCCTGGTGGACGACGGCCACGGTGGCGACGACCCGCTGCACCTTGTCGTCGAGATCAAGGGCGACCGCGGCGAGGACGCCAAGGAGAAGAAGGCCACGATGGAGACGTACTGAGTGCCCGGCGTCAACTACTCCGGCCTCTCCCGACGCTGGGCGTTCGCCGAGCTCACGGACGTGTACCAGATGAGCTCCGACTTCGAGACCAGGGTCGAATCCGAGTTCAACAAGATGATCGAGGGCCTCAGGGAGCGCACACGCACTGTCAGCACTGCGCCTCGTGTACACTCGATTCGTGTGCACGAGGGAGGCTGTGTGAAATTCATCACGCCGCGCGCGGATGCGAGGCTGATCGAGGAGGCGCGGGAGCGTGCCCGCCAGGAGCACACGACGCTCAACGAGCAGTTCCGTCGCTGGCTCGCGGACTACGTCGGCCGCCGCGAGCGCGCCGAGCAGGCTATGCGCACTATTCGGGACCTGCAAACGCGCATCCGCCTGACGGACCTGCCCCTCACGCGTGACGAGCTGAATGAGCGATGACCTCGTCGGCGAGAAGGGACCGCTCTGTCCGTTCTCTGACTATGCGGCGTGCAGGATAATTACTGCCCAGCGCGGATCGGCGCGCCGCGGTCGGTCGGCGTATCTCACGGCTGGTGCGCGAGGGAGGCACAACCCCATGCTCCTCATCAACAACGACGACGTTAGGAGTGGATCCGTGAACCGAGAAGAGCTACTCCAACGAATCTCAATCGACCCGAACATCTGCTTCGGGAAACCCTGCATCCGTGGCCACCACATCTGGGTGTCGCTGATCCTCGATTTCCTGGCTTCTGGCTGGAGCATCCAGGACGTGATCGATGAGTACCCGGGCCTTGAGGAGGAGGACGTGCGCGCCTGCATCGCCTGCGGAACGGAGATGGCTCGCGAGCGGTTCATCGAGATCCCGATGGCGCGAGCCGGATGAAGTTGAAGCTGGATGAGAACGTCGGCGGCCGTTGCCTGCACGACTTTCAGGCGGCGGAGCATGACGCAGCGACAGTCGCCGGAGAGGGCCTGGCTGAAACACAGGAAGACCGTCTCATCGAGATCTGTCGTGAGGAGGGACGCATCCTCGTGACGCTCGACCTGGATTCCAGCAATCCCCTGATCTTTGAGCCACGGCGGTATCCGGGCATCGCGGTCCTGCGGCTCCCCAGCAAGCCGACGCCGGCCGATCTCTACGATGTCGTCCAGACGTTGATAGGTGCGCTCTCCACGCGCGCGATTGCCGGCAAGCTCTGGATTGTCGAGCATGCGCGCATCCGGGAGTATCAGCCTGAGGACGAGGAGATCAACCGTGGGTAGGGCGTGTGAAGTGTCCGGCTCTGACGCACGCCGCGGGCGGATGCCGGAGCACGATCCGGTGCTCGCCGAGATCGTTCGGCGGCTGGTAGCTGCGCTGGAGCCTGAGCGGATCTACTTGTTCGAATCTCAGGCGCGCGGCGACGCCGACCCAGACCGTGACTATGACCTTCTCGTTCTGGTCGATCATCCCACGGAGCCGCGGTACCGGCTCTCGCAGCGGGGCTTTCGCGCCCTCCGCGGAGTCGCCGCCGGCGTCGACGTGGTCGTCTGGGACCGCGCGCCGAAGGTCGCGCGGCTTCACCTAGTGGCTTCGTTTCCCGCCACCGTCGTTCGCGAGGGGCGGCTGCTCCATGCGGCTTGATCCGCAGAGGGTCGCCGAATGCCGCTCATGGCTGGCCCGCGAGGTCTACACACCGTTTCTGTCGCGGTTACCCTCGGAGGTCAGCCCGTGACGCTCCTCGACCGTCTGGCCGACGACCTGCTTGGTTGAATGTATGCCGGGCAGGACAGCGTTCCGCGGCGCGTGCCGCCATGGCTGGACTCGGACAACCAGTTCAAGGGGCTGATTGGGGATGCCCGCCTCAATCGCGGATGCTCTGGGTCAGCCAGTCGGTCGGGATCTCCCGCAGACCCGGTGCATCGTGGAGGACCCGGTAGACCTCGCCGGCGATGGCGGCGAACTGCAGGCCGCTGCCGATGTTGTTGTAGAAGAAGACCGACTCCTGGCGATCGAGCCGGCCCTTGATCCGTCCGTTGACCAGCTCGGCCAGCGTGCCACGGACCTTCGGCCCCGTCGAGTAGACCGGGTTCGGTGGATCGACGATGGGGTCGATGAAGCCGGAGGGATCGATGCGCCCCTCGCCCGTCGCATAGGTGCGGAGCGTGCTACTCTCGATGGTTTGGTGCAGCACGACGGCGTCGATCCGGTCCCGGGCCTCCCGCGCCACCTCGTTGGCTGTGACGCAGGTCAGAAAGAGGCCGGGGCGGATGGCGTCCGGCATGACGACCGGCACCCTCGAGTCCGTGCACGCGGCGAGCATGTCGCAGTCCCGCGGTAGCAGGTCAGCACTGTCGACCGCCCGCACCGGGACCCTCAGCTCGTCCTCCATCTCGGCGGCGAACGCCTCTCGGTGGGCCCGCGTCGGACTGAACACCCGAATCTCGCCCAGCTCGCGCACGTAGCCCATCATCTGCGCGTGGCTGCGCGCCATGCCGCCGGATCCGTAGATGCCCAGCACACGCGCGTCCTCGCGCGCCATGTGCTTCGCGGCCAGGACGTTGGTCGCCGCGACGCGCAGGTGCTGCACGACGCCGTCGTTCATGAACGCGAGCGGCTCGGCGGTCCGAGCGTCGACCAGCAGGATGAGGCCACAGTACCGGCCCGGCTCGATGCAGTACTTCTCGTGCGTCTTGGCGCCGGTCACCGGGTCATCGAAGCGATAGGTCATGTCGAGCTTGAGGCGAATGGCGAAGTACCCGGTGCTCTGCACGGCGCCTTCCATCACGCCGAAGACGAATTTTTCATCCTCGAAGTCCTCATGACGGTGCCCGTCGTCGACGGGCACGCTGACGCCGCGCCGCGGCGCGTAGGCTGCCTTGTCGGCGCCGAGATCGCTGTAGGCGCCCTCGATCGCACCGATGATCGGCTCCAAGCGCAGCTTCTTCGAATCGATGGCTGCCTGCACGTCGTCGTTCGAGATGAACAGTGTCATAACGCTCTCCATCTAGTCTCGTGGTGCGGCCGCGGTTCTAGGATGAGTCTCCACAGCACTATTGATGGGCTTTCCGCTCGATCAGCCCAAGCACACGCTCCGCGCTAAGCGGCAGCTCCATGACGGGCACGCCGATGGCATCGGCGACGGCGTTTGCAATCGCGGCCGGGGTCGGAACGACCGGCGTCTCCCCGACCGCCTGGGCGTTAAATGGCCCGTCTCCGGCCCAGGGAACGTTGACCGTGGTGAGCGGCGGCACATCGGTGATCGTCGGGAGCTTGTACTCGCCAAGGTGGGATGTCGCAACGCGTCCGTCTTCAACCATCAGCTCTTCGGTGAGGGCGAAGCCGTACCCTTGCACGACGCTCCCCTCGATCTGGCCCTGGTGCGCGGTCTCGTTGATGATCGTGCCCACGGCCTGCGCCGCGACGAGCTTCCGGACGAGTACCTGGCCGGTCTCGGGGTCCACCTCGACCTCCGCGGCCTGGATCGAGCGCTCCGGCTCCTTGCCCGGCGATACGTTGATCGTCACGCGCGCGCTGGCGGCCGCCTCGCCCGGCCGAATCAGCTCCGTCGCCAGCTCCTCGAGGCTCAGATAGCGTCCGTCATTCCCGCGCCACCCGCCGCGCTCCCATGCCACCGTCTCGACGCCGAGCGCCTCCTGGGCAAGGGGAGCGAGCTGCTCCTTCACCTGGTCGCAGGCGGCGATGGCCGCGTGCCCCGCGGCGTTGGTCATGCGGCTGGCGCCCGCCTCCGTGTCGTTCGGGAACGTGTCCGTGTCTCCGTGAACGACGCGGACCCGCTCGACGGGTACGCCGAGCGACTCGGCCACGACCGCCGCGACGACCGTGTGGGTGCCCGTCCCGACGTCCGGCGCCGCCGTGACGGCGGTGATCGTCCCGTCCGGATTGACCGTGACCGACGACGAGCCCGGTCCGCCACCCATGTTTCGGCCGGCGATCGCGATACCGCGCCCGACGAGGGGCGTTAGGGGCTGGG
>WHTR01000149.1 GCA_009377635.1 Chloroflexota bacterium | reverse complement strand
AGGCGTAGGGCAGCTCCGCGCGGTTCTGCCACACCGCGTGGAGCATCTCGCCGTAGTGATTCGGCTTCACGTGGCCGAGCCCGTTCGGGATCAGCCCGGCCCAGTGCGCCGGGTTCCACATCGCTAACTCTTCTCCACGATCCCCGGGCGACCGTTGCTACTGAGAGGACGATAGCCCTCGCCCGCGCCGGCCGTCAAGGTGCGGACGGGCCTGCGGATCGGGAGCGATGAGAACGGCCTATGCGTGGCGACGGGCGTGCATCCCACAGGTTGCGACCGGTCAGCGACGTGTATGATTCTCTGCATTCCGCAATGCCAGATGCGGGACGGCGGTGTAGGGGAAGTACGAACAGAACTTCAGGAAGAACGGACCGAAGTCCCGGTCGATGCAGGAGAAATAATACTGGTTCACCAGGGCGGTGGTCCGCACGATCCAGGGATAGGTCCGACCGGGCTCCTGGTGGCCACATTCTGCGGGTGTGAGGTGCTCGCCCGCAGCCTGCTCGGGCTCGTGGTGGGTGGCTTGCTCCTGCTGCCCTTCGTGCGCGTGGGCGGCTTCGGCGCGGGCGATGCGCTCGTGCTCGCAGGCATCGGTGCCTGGCTCGGTTGGCCGGTGGTCCTCTGGGCCGCATGGTGGGGCGCGCTCGTTGGGGCGGCGCTAGCTCTGATCGCTAAATGACGGGGACAACGTTGGTTTCCCTACGTGCCGGCGTTGGCGGTGGGGACGCTGATTACACTGCTGACGCCACCAGCGCCCTAGCCGACTGGGAGCCGAGTGCGGAGCATGATGCAGGCGATCTACTACCGAGCGGCCGACGGCTCAGAGCCGGTTTCGGACTACATTGACACGTTGAACCCGCGTTGCCAGGCCGCCCTCGACAATCAGATCGATCGGCTCAACATGCTCGAGGCGGACGATCCGCCGCTGCCGTTCCCGCACAGCTCGCAGATCGAAGGCGAGTTGCGCGAGCTCCGCTGCCACTATGGGCGCGAGCTCTATCGGATCCTCTACCGACGCTCCGAAAACCTGTTTGTCCTCCTACACATGCTTCGCAAGACCACCGGCGCGATCCCGGAGGCGGATAAGCGGATCGCGCGAGAACGGTGGGAGGACTTTCAAGCCAGGATGAACGCGCCCCGACGGCGGCCCCCGCGAGCAGCCGGGCACGATGCGCCGTAGGACCGAATTACCAATTTTGGTAAGTTGGATGTAGACTTAGCCCATGAAAAACGTGGGCAGTAGTCCAGTTGGAGCGACAGCCGCCGAGGCCGCGGCACGCCGTGCCGCGCGCAGTCCGGAATACCGGGCGGAGCGGGATCGGCTGCGCGAATTCGAGGACATCGCACGGCTGGTCATCAGGTTCCGGGCCAAGCACAACCTCACTCAGCAGGAATTGGCCCGACTAGTGGGCACCAGCCATTCGGCCATTTCGCGTATCGAGAGCGGCCAGCACAAGACCAGCGTCGAGACCCTCCGCCGCATCGCTAAGGCACTCGGCGTGCGCTTGGTAGTTGGGTTTGAATCAGGACCACCGGAACAGCCGGAGCGAGAGCTCGTCGCGCTCTAACGCAGATGCGCCGCCCGACGCCCACCCCCCCGAGTTCCCGCTGCAAGCCGAAGTGATTAACGATGAACGCGGAGCCTTCAGACACAGGCGAGGATGGCGCAGTGACCGAGCAGCCTTTCCATCTGGTAGCAGACGTAAGCTCGGACAATCCAGCAGCGATCGGAGTGGCCTTGCGAGAATTGGTTGGGGCGGAGGTTGCCGAGACCTGTCACCATCCTGGAGGATCCAGCAGAACGGCCGGCGTCCATCGAGCGTTTCCTCGAGAATCGGCGTAAGCAAGCAGGCGAATGACATTCTAGGCGTCAAGTCCACAATGTCGGAAGGGCTATGTGGCTGCTGAACGGCTTTCGCACGTCACGTTGGTATTTCGCTGGCTAACAGGGGGTCGCCATGAGCGCAGCAGCATTGGTCACCTCTGAGTACTTCCACTGGTTGTTCGACTACAACTATTGGGCCAGGGACCGGCTCCTGGAGCAGGTCGCCAAGCTGACCGAGGCGGAGTACGTGGCTCCGCGAGCCCTTGACTACGGGAGCATCCGGGGCACGCTCGTGCACTGGCTGGCCGGCGAATGCATCTGGCTTGCTCGTTGGCTGGGGGAATCACCTGACCGACTGATGGCTGAGGCCGACCTACCCACGTTCGAGGTGCTGCGAGCGCGCTGGGCCACCGAAGAACAGAAGATGCAGTCCTTTCTCAGCCAGCTCACGGATGAAGACCTCGCCCGCTCGTTCCGGTACGTGTCCACCCGGACCAAGGAGGAGTACACCAACCTGCTCTGGCCGACGATGGCCCACCTGGTGAATCACGGAACTCAGCACCGCAGCGAAATCGCGCTGACCCTCACTCAGCTGGGCCACTCGCCGGGTGACCTCGATCTCATCGTGTATCTCAATCGGTAAGCCCGATGTCCCGCCGTGCGATGGTGATGATCTCCGGGCTTGTTTGGGTCAGTGGCTGCCGGTCCCAGTCCCCGAACTGCTCCTCGATTGCCAGGCCAGCACCGGACAGGAATGAGGACAGCGACGTGGCATCAAGAAACCGCAGGGTGCTTCGACTGGCCTGCGGCTGTTCCCAGTTCGGGCTCGCATACGTCGAGGTAAAAGAAACGACGTTCCCGTCAAACGGTGCCTCCACCTCGTGCACCATCCGCACTACGACACCCTCGTGCACAATTGCCACCGCGTTGTCCGGGGTCCAGGCCTCCCACCCTCGAACCAGCGGATTGCGGGTTTCGAATACGAAGAGGCCGTGCTCAGTGAGAGCCGATCGGATAGCGGCCAGCGACGCTCGCAACTGGTCATCTTCGACGAACACCTGGAACGCATGACCAGTCATGACGATGAGATCGAACTCTCTATCCCAACCAACCGAGGCAAGGTCACCGAGGACCCATTCGATGTCCCGCCTCCTCCGCGCAACGTTCAGCATTGCCTCGGCAGGGTCGAGCCCACACAATCGCCCGGCGTGCCCGGCTTCTCTGGCCAAGCGTAACAGTTCCCCCGTTCCGCAGCCGACGTCCAGCACGCTTCCCGCCGACATGACCAGTGGCAGGCAGAAGCTGAAGTCCCGTCGCCCTTCGCAGAACGCGTCATAGAGCTCCGCGAGGACAGGGTCGGAGTAATGTAGATCGACCATCACGCAACTATGACAGGCGCCGCCCACGCCAGCACTGACTTTCCCGCGACTGCCCGATGCCGTGCCGACAGAGCAGCTTTCCTAGCCGGTTGGGGGCGGGGGTGTGAGCCTGCCAACCATTTGAAATGCGATATCCCCACCCGTATGGATCTGAAAGAAGGCATCGGCCAAACGCGTGTCGAACACCGACGGGACCCAGTACCGCTCGAGACCCGGCTCGCGGAACGGGTTGATGACCGCGACCTTCGTGCCCTTCTGCTTCGCGTAGTACAGATACTTGGTCGTCACCGGCTGATTGTTGGGCACGTCGCTGCCGATGAACACGATCAGGTCGCTGCCGATCCAGTCGCTGTACGAGCAGGTCGACGCCGCGACGCCGAGCGCCTGTTTCAGGCCCGTCGTGCTCGGCGCGTGGCAGACGCGGGATGAGTTGTCCACGTTGTTCGTTCCCAAAAAACGCGCCACCTTCTGCGCGACGTAGTAGACCTCGTTCGTGATGCCCCGGGATGTCAGATAGAACGCGACCCGCTTCGGGTCCGTTTCGCGGATGCGTTCGGCGGCCGTGTCCAGCGCCGCATCCCAGGATACGCGCTGGAAGCCGGCCTCGCCGCGCCTCCGGACCATCGGATAGGGGAGGCGGCCAAGATCGCGCAGCTCGTCCGAGCGCAGCTTGCGGAGTGTGCCCACATCCTCGGTCACGCGCATGTTCAGCGGTCCCATCGTGTTGAGCGGGAGCAGATTCAGGCGGACGGTGCAGAGGTGGACACCGTCCATTGTGAAATCGCGCATGCCGGTGGTCCCCAGCGCGCAGCCGTCGCACACGCCGTCGTTGAGGATGCGCCAGGCGTAGGGCAGCTCCGCGCGGTTCTGCCACACCGCGTGGAGCATCTCGCCGTAATGGTTGGGCTTCACGTGGCCGAGCCCGTTCGGGATCAGCCCGGCCCACTGCGCCGGATTCCACATCGCTGACCCTTGCCCTCCCCACGATCCCCGGGCGCCCGTTGCTACTGAGAGGACGATAGCCCTCGCCCTCGCCGGCCGTCAAGGCGCGCCCGGCGCTGCGGATCGGGAGTACGGAGAACTGTGTATGCGTCGCGACCGGTCAGCGACGTGTATGATTCTTTTCATTGCGCAACGCCAGATACGGGATCTTCGCTGGAGCGAGGAGCGCCTTGGTCAACCCTCTGCCAACACGATCGAGCGTCCGGCTCGCAGAAGTAGTAGGCTCCTTGTCCTTGGTGACCGACCTTGCGACGGGGCATCCGCTTGAGCACGCGCTGCGCCGGGGGATGCTGGCCGTCTGGCTCGGACAGGAGCTCGGCCTGGGCGGGGAGGGGTTGAACAACGTCTACTATGTCGCGCTCCTGGGCTCCGTCGGTTGCACGCTGGAGATAGCCGGCTTCGCGCCAATCGTGCAGGACGAAATCGCCTTGGGCGAGCGTATCGCTACGCTTGATCCCACGCGCCCGCTGGATGTCGCGGGCTTCTTCATCAGACACGCGGGGGCCGGCGATCCACCCCTGCGCCGACTCAGAAAGTTGATGACCGTCGCCCAGGCCGGCGCCACCAGTTTTCAGATCGTATGCCGCGATGTGGCCATGCAGGTAGGCGACATGATCGACATCGGCCCGGCGGTACGGCAGGCCCTCGAGCAATGCCACGAGCGCTGGGACGGGAAAGGCGGGCCGCGGCGGCTCAAGGGCGAGGAGGTCGACATCGCGGCGCGTATTTTCCACGTCGTGCACGACGCCGAAGTGTTCAACCGCATCGGAGGCATCGAGGCCGTCCGCACCGTCATGCGGCAGCGGTCCGGCAAGCAGCATGACCCGCATATCGCAGCTCGATTCCACGAGCTGGCCCCCCTCCTGATGTCCAGTCTTGAGTCGGGAGCGACATGGGACAGCGCCTTATCTGCGGAGCCCGCCCCAATCCGATGGATCTCGCAAGACGAACTGGACGAGCTGGCGCGGGCGGTAGCGAACTTTGTGGACGCACGGTCGCCCTACACCCTCGGGCACTCCACTGGAGTCGCGGCGCTCGCGGAAGCGGCTGCGCGCGGACTCGGCCTGTCCGAGAGCGAGGCCGTCGCCGTCCGGCGCGCAGGCCTCCTGCACGACATGGGCCGGGCCGGGGTCCCGGTGGCCGTTTGGGACAGGGCAGATCCACTCACTGAGGTCGAGCGGGAGCGTGTGAGGAGGCATCCCTCCCTAACGGAGCTGGTCCTGGCCCGTTCCAGCGCCCTGGGCAACCTCGGAACGTTAGCCGGCCTGCACCACGAGCGGCTCGACGGATCGGGCTATCGGGGCGTGTCGGCGTCCTTCCTCCCGGTGGCGGCCCGCGTCCTGGCT
>WHTR01000148.1:5418-5637 GCA_009377635.1 Chloroflexota bacterium | reverse complement strand
ATCATGTTCAGCCCGGCCATGGCCTGGATGCCCCAGCTCACGCCCCCGTAGAAGCTGCGGGGGCCGCCAGCGCCCATCGTCGGCATGGTCAGATAGATCAGTTCTGGCCGCGCCGCCTGCAGTGCCGGCCACGACAGCCCGAGCTTCTCGAGGACCTGAGGGCGTCGGTTTGCGATGAAGACGTCGCTGACGCTGATCAGCCGCAGCATCACATCGTGT
>WHTR01000148.1:0-5408 GCA_009377635.1 Chloroflexota bacterium | reverse complement strand
AGGTCGATGGTGACGCTTGACTTGTTGGTGTTGAACTTATTGTGGAAGTAGGAGGTGTTGATGGGCGACCGTCCGGCCGGACCGGTCTGGCGTCCCGCACCACTCACGGCGATGTTCGTCTCGGATTCAACGAGGATCACCTCGGCGCCGTAGTCGGCCAGCATCTTCGACGCGGCCGGACCGGCGGCCAGTAGACTGAAATCCACGACTCGAATGCCTTCGAGCGGGAAGCGCGCTTCGACCACCGCGTGCTCTCCGAATGTCGATTCTAGGCCTGATCCCTTTCGGGACCCGAAGCCGAGCATGACGCCCGAACAGGAGCGTCCTTGGGGTTCTTGCGCGGGTGCATGTCGGTAGCGGCAGTGTACGGCAGTCGGTCGGTGTTGTCCAGCGAGCACATCGGGATGGGTACCACCACAGGTACACGTGATCCACTCGTGGGACATGCGCGATCTCGCGCGTGATCATCGTTGCATGCAACGGTACCTCGCGGCTGTTGTGGCGCTCGAATGCGTGGTATAAGTACCCATCTCCCGTACGACCGGGTGCAACTTCGTTGAGGAGGCGACATGCTTACGAAAGAAGAGAACGAGCTCATCACGCGCGTTGGGCGTGGCACGCCGGGCGGCGAGCTGCTCCGGCGCTACTGGTTCCCGGTCGGCTACCTGCGCGATTTGACAGACGAGAACCCCACGAAGATCGTGCGACTGCTCGGTGAGGATCTGGTGCTCTTTAGGGATAAGAGCGGCCGGGTGGGCTTGATTGCCGACCACTGCTCCCACCGCGGGGCATCGCTGCTGTACGGACGTGTCGAGGAGCGAGGTATCGCTTGTGCGTACCACGGCTGGCTGTACGATGTCCAGGGCAACTGTCTCGAATGCCCAGCCGAGCCGGCGGGGAGCATGTTCCACCTCACCGTGAAGCACCCGGCCTACCCGGTTCAGCAGTTCATCGGCATGTACTGGGCGTATCTCGGGCCGCTGCCGGCGCCGGAGATCCCCAAGTACGATGTGTGGAGCCGCATGGACGGCACGCGGAGCCTCCTCCTCCAGCCGAGGCTCGACTGCAACTGGGTTCAGCCGATGGAGAACTCGATCGACCCGGCGCACCTCCAGATCCTGCACCAAGAGCTCGCATTCCGCGGACGGACGCCGGCGAGCACCACACGGGGCTTCACGGACGACGTCGAGACGTTCGAGTTCTATGAGACCTCGTACGGCCTCATGAAGAAGCGGACGTACAAGAACGGCTTCGCGGACGAGCACCCGCTCGTCTTCCCGAACATCCTTCGCCAGGGGAACGGCACCCAGATCCGCGTGCCCATTGACGACACACACACGCGGCCGTTCTTCGTCCGATTTCATCCGAGCCCGGATGGGAGCATTGTCGAGCAGGCGGACAAGGACATTCCGGTGACCTTCATCGAGCCCTACAAGACCCCGGACGCTCCCCACCCCGTCGGCCGGTTCGATATGCTGAAGGACGTCCAGGCGCAGGACCACATGGCCTGGGAGACGCAGGGCCCGGTCGTAGACCGCAGCGTCGAGCGTCTGGCAACCACCGATCGCGGTATCGTGATGTATCGGCAGATGCTGAAGCGTGAGATCGAGCGCGTCCAGCAGGGCCACGACCCGAAGGGCGTGATCCGAGACCTGGACCACGAGATGATCGACACGAACCTGCTCGCGGCCATCGAGGAGATGCGGATCGGCCTCGGTCGGCGTCCGGCCGAGATTGTCCAGCGGTGATCAGCAGGTCACGCGAGTGGGTCACTTCTCATGCACATCGCCATTGTTGCCGCCGTAAACGCCCGGCCAGGGGGACGGCCTGTAGGCCCGCCCTTCAGGGCGGCATCCCGCACAGAAGCATGCCTACGGAATGCGAGTCTCACGGCGGAATGAGAACAGCAGGAGAGACGGAGGTGCACCGTGATTAGCAAGGAGATGAACGAGCGGCTCACACAGACCGGGGCGGGCACGCCCGGGGGCGAGTGGCTGCGTCGATACTGGTGGCCGATCGCGGCCGTTTCGGAGCTGAAGACGGAGCCCGTCCAGCCTGTCCGCCTGCTCGGAGAGGACCTCACGCTCTTCCAGAGCGGCCGAGGCGATGTCGGGCTCATCGGCGAACGGTGCGCGCACCGCGCGATCTCGCTTGCCTACGGGATTCCCCAGGAAAATGGGCTCCGATGCGCCTACCATGGGTGGACCTACGATACCGCTGGTCACGTCGTCGACATGCCGTTCGAGCCAGCGTGCCTGCCCCTGAAGGTCAAGGCGTACCCGGTCGAGGTGCTCGGCGGGCTCGTCTGGGCATATCTCGGACCAGAGCCGCGGCCGCTGCTCCCACGCTGGGAGGGGGTCGCTCGATCAGACATCGACCGGACCGTGAGCTTCAAGCCCCTGCCGTGTAACTGGGTCCAGTGCATGGACAACTCCATGGATCCCGTGCATTTCGAGCACCTCCATGGATACTATGGCGACTACTACAACCGAAAGCACGGCATCGAGCAGCGGCTCCGGACAGCCAGGCACCTCAAGATCGAGTTTGACCTCTTCGAGTACGGCGTCTACAAGCGCCGATTGATCGAGGGCGACCCGGAGGATGCGGATGACTGGGTCGTCGGGCATCCGATCATCTTCCCCTACATCCTCGTCGTTGGACCCGGGGTGAGCTTCAGCTACCAGATGCGCGTGCCGATCGACGACACGCACACCATGCACACCGTTCTGGCTGGCAAACCAAGAGATCCAGATCAGACGCTGCAGGACGAGGTTCCCGCTCGACGCGAGCACGTGAAGTATGACGAGCGGGGACGTGTGAACGCGCCGTGGATCGTCCTACAGGATGAGATGGCCTGGATTGGGCAAGGATCGGTCAGTGATCGCTCGCAGGAGCATCTTGCGACGTCGGACAAGGGGGTCATCCTCTACCACAACCTGATCCTCGAGAACATCGAGAAGGTACAGCGAGGCGAGGATCCGCTCGGGATGATCCGTGATCCGGAGAAGAACTTCCCCCACGTTTCGTTCCGCAGGGAGCGTGCCAGCCACAAGATGACGCGGTCTGGAGTCTCTGACCCGCGGTCGGATCGTTTCGCGTGGGCGGCGTCTGCCGCTCCCGCGGCGGAGAGCCGGGGATAGCTCAGATGGCGGGGAGCTGGGTCTATCGCCGGTAGGCCGGCTGTGGAATGTCGACCTTGGCGCCGTGCCGTTCGCACTCCGCGACGTAGTCCTCGTAGATCGCTGGGTCCTCGTCTGTGTAATCGATCTGCTGGGGGCGCCGATCCTCCTGGCTGCGCTGTGTGTCAAGCGACCCAAGGCGGAAGGCCAGGTAGCGGGCGGGCGTCGGACCCGTATTGAAGTGTTGGTGGTACTCGCCCTCCTTGGGTGAGAGCACGCTGCCGTCCTTCCAGTACGCCTTGCGGCGCTCCGTCTCTCCCTCGAACCACAGAAGTGAGTACCCCAGGCCGTTGAGCACGATCACATGAGCGCCAACCCCGTGTCGGTGCCCCATCTTGTACTTGCCCGGCGGGAAGTCGCTGCAATGGGCCGCCATCTGGTTGTTTGCCAGGAGAAAGCCCATGCGAATGTTGCCGACCCCACGACCGGGGTTATCTCGGAGGGTGAACGAGCGGATGTCCGGCACGAAGTTCGTCTTCCAAAGCTGCTCGTGGATGGCATGGCCGGCATCACTGAAGTAGCTGTCCTCGCCGCCGTATCGGTCAGCGAACACGTAGCGATCGTCGAAAACGAAGTCAGAGCTCCGAAAGAGATTCATGATCATGGGAGCATTGGTGACGACGAAGATGCGAGTGGGCTGCTGGCCGTCGAGGTTGTAGTGCTGGTAGTAGCAGTTTAAGGGTGGTGAGAAGAAGCTCCCTCGCTGCCACTCGACGGTCTGCCTCGATCCGCCTTCCTGCCAGAAGGTCGTGGCGCCGCGACCGCTCAGCACGAAGATGCCCGCCTCGAAGAGGTGGTGAATTCGCTCGGTCTGCTGCCCGGGCGCTATCTCCAGGATGTATGCGTCGTCTTGCTCCTGGTCGGCGAGGTTCACGAACGCGCCCCTCTGTCCGATCCGCGCCCACGGAGTCACGTTGGCGGTGTAGAGATCCGTGAGGTATGAGCCGGTGTAGATCGGGATTCCCTCGCCCTTCTGCCACGACTTGTAAACGCTCTCGCGCCGCGATCGCGCGGATTCCTCCATGCTGGTGCTCCTCCCTTGTTTAGTCCAGAGAGCCTTTGGAACCGACGACACCGTTCCAGCGCACTGGTGGGTCAGTTACTGTGTTCGTAGCCATCACCCCCCTCCCTGACCCTCCCCCGCGCACACGGGGACGCGCGGCGGGGGACAAGCCCCCGCCCTACCGACAACCGACGACTCACTTGCGCTGATCTGTACTAGGTTCGCGCGGCGGCGCGTCGGTGCCGGGCGCTCTCTGCCCACTCATGCATCTGGACGGTGTGGTTCGTGTCGATGGTCGGGTGATCGGGTTCGCGGTACACGTTGATGGGGTCGCCGCCTTCCTGGACCTTGTCAATCTCGCGACGGAGCACCTGCCGTAGCATCACAATGCCCCGATCCGAGGTCGCCAGACGCTCCACCGTACGGTCGGCGATCGGCCCCTGCGTCTCCCAGGCCATGTGATCCTGGGGCTGCACGTCGTCCATCGTGAACTGAACGAATGGGTGCAACTGGTCGGATGCGACCTTGTAGGGTCCGAGATACGTGACCTCCAGCTCCCGCTCGTCGGCCTCGACGAGGGCGCCGTTCTCGCTCGGAGCAAAGTTCACGAAGTAGACCGTTTGTCCTTGAACAGGACCAGATCTTCGCCGAGGAGTCGGACGAAGCGCGTGGGCTGTTCGTCGGTCAGCTCCTGGGAGACAGCGATAGGGTGCCAGTACCGGCGAAGCAACTGGCCGGCGGGCGTGCCGGGTCCAATGCGCGTCAATAGCTCGTTTTCCTCGGGTGTCAGAACCACGGTCGTTCCTCCTGCTCTCAAGTGCTCTTGGCATCCAGATACGGGACCTGGTGGCTGAGGGCGATCTCCTTTCCCTGTCGGGACGATTCGAGGATCGCCATGATGACCTCAAGGGTCGCCATCCCCCAGCGGGCGTCGGGGAACGACGGTCGGTTCTGCGTGACGGACTCGTACAGCTCCGTCAGCTCTCCCGCGTGGCCCAGCCGCTCGTCTTGACAGCGTATCTCCTGCCGCCCTTCGTCGGTGTACACAAGGAGACCATCGGGCGACTGGCGGATGTCACCGCGCTCACAGCTCGCCACGGTCAAGCCGTAGAACGGCTGGTACTGCCGTCGCTCGCTCTGCTCGCGCTCGCCGATCTGCTCGGTGTACTCCGGAAGCGCGTACTTCTCTTCCCACTCCATCGGACGCCGGAGACGCGTGTGGTTGG